>JAVZLK010000027.1:0-21403 GCA_038883795.1 Bathyarchaeia archaeon | reverse complement strand
ACATCATATCTTGTTCGCTCCTTTATTTCTTTAACAATTTGTGAAGAATCCCCTGCACCTTCAGCCATGACGTAGGCTTTGCCCTTCTTGGCTTTTGGAAAACGTTCAAGAGGTTCTTTTGTGGGTCGGACCCATATGATTTCTCTGCCTATCAGGTTTGGCTTTGCGGCTTCAACAACGGTGTCGTGCATGCGTCCCAAAGCCTGTGCTGCGTCGCTGAACAATCCTTCTTCAACGCCCTTTTTGATGTAGCGTTGGTAGAAGGGGTTTTGGCTTATCCGCACTAGCATTTCTTTAACTTCGGCGTTGAAGGCTGGGTCCTTCATCAACTGTTCAAAAAGTTTTGGCATACGCCGTCCCTCCTCTACTTGCACACGTAGATTAGGCCTGTGTCGCCTGCCGCTGAGAAGCTTTGTAGGGCTAATCCAAGCTTTCGTGTCCAGCTGTGGGTTGCTGTTCCACCCTCGTTTATGTCGGCTAAGGCTAAAACTCGCTTTGAAGAGTCTGCGCCGTAGACGGCTTTTCCCCTGGTTATGGCTCCGCCGGCGACGACTTTGACGACGCCTTTAACGCAGACTGGAACCTGTTCGCCTGCCTTTGTTGATTTTAGGGCTATTCCTATGCAGTCTTGGGCTGATGTTGCCGGGCTTACGGTTAGGTCGGCTGTGAGGTAGACGGGGTCTCCTTTGGTTATGTCGGCTGCGGCTGTGAAGCTTAGTATTTCTGTTTCAGCCATGCTTGTTACGGCGTCGCCTACATCTACGTCTGGATACAGGTCTGCCATGCTTAGTCACTCCTACTTTGTTTTTGGGTTTCAGCCAGTTCGTCCTGGCTTACTCCCTGTCCGTTTGAGGACTGTGAAAGCAGGTAGCGGATCTTGTAAACAAGCTGTCTTGGGCCGTAACTCCATGAGCGGACAACCCTTTCGGGCGGTATAAGCTCCAAAATTTTCCTCTTGTCTATTAGGTTGGGGTCCTTTGCCTGCTGTTTCACGGTTAGCTGTTCAGTTATTGTGTCTTTCCCTGTTTCGTCTTGACCCTTGACTTGAGGCTTGGTCTGCTCAAGTTTTTGGATTCTGCCTTGTAGGTCTTCTATGGCGTTCCATATTTCGTCTAACGCGTCTTCGAGGCTTTGCAGAAACTCGTCACTTGTTGGCTCAGGCAAGGGCTCAATCTTTTCGGGAACTTCCTCTTCAGCGTTTATTTCCTCGTAAAGTTTCATTTCTTCGGCTGCCGCGCCTATGCCAAGCTTCTTTTTGACGGCTACAAGTTTTCTTTGGGCTTGTTTAAGCTGGTCGACGGTGGCTTGTCCACGCGGTATCTTGCCGTCGATCATTTGGCTGACTCTGGCGTTGGCGTTTCTCAAGTGGGGGAGGTCCACCTTGCCCTGAGCGTTTTTGTATGGGAAAAGCCTTAGGCTTCTAGGCTTGGTTCTGCCCGTCTCGTCTTTTTCGCCGCCTGGCAGTATTAAGGCGAAGGCGTCGTCTGGCAATTCGTTTTTGTAGCGGGTGCTCCAAACCCTTTCCCAAAGCTGGGTTGAAAGGGTTTTAGGCTTGTTTTCAGACGTTTCAACCACCTCTTTCAGCCCTTTCGAAGTATCCGCCTCAGATGCTTTCGGGACTGAGAATTCCGCCTTTTCAACAATGTATTGAGGGTGAAGCCTTAGCCAGTCCTGGATTTTGGCTTCATCCCATTTTTCCCTGGCGAAAAGGATGGCTTGAATCCGGGTTTCTTCAGGCTTATCCTTCAGTCGGCCTTTGACGGCTAAAACGCCGTTTTCTCTGTCTAGCCACGTGGCTGTGAAGTGTTGGGGTAGGAAGGCGTTGGGGTCCCGATAATATGCCAAATAGTATTCGCCTGCTTGTAGGGGTAAAACGTCGCTTTGCTCCGCTATGGGCGGGGCGTTGGCTTGGTTGAGCTTCTCGAGTATTTGGATGTTGGTTTCAGGTATGCCCGGCACGGCTACAAGGCTTAGCTCGGCGTTGTGCAGTCCGTGGGGCACTTTTCCGTCTAGGATGTCTATGGTTTCATAGTCTGCTCCTACGCTTACATGCTGGATTAAGCCCTTCCGGATTTTCTCAGCGTATTCATCATCATAGATTTCAGCTTCATACCAGAGGTTTTCGCCGTCAAAGTAGGCGTTTGTTACTCGCCCAATAGCGTTTGGGACAGCCACATGCTCAATGTAAAGAGGAACCCCAACCAGTTTAGAAGCGAAGGCGTGAAGCTCTTCAGGCGTGTAAATGTTGCGGTTTCGGCTCATGCCAACCTTCATGGCTATGCCGCGGATACGCAAGGGCTTGTCAACAACTTTCTCCAAAACCTGGAAGGGGAGAACGGCCGTGAAATGCTCCCTAACCAGTGTTTCACGGTGCCCTTCAAACCAAGCCTTCGCCTTATCTAAAGTCCAACCCTTACTCTTGTCGAAAAGGTAGCTTTGAACCTCCATCCTGTCGGAGCCTTTAGGCTTGCCGACAACAGCCTTAATGCCCTCATCCTCGCTGAGTGTTATAGTGCGGAAACTGTCTAGCTGAAAATCCTCCGGATTGCGGTGTCCGCTGCGAATATACTGGTCGGTTTCTGTCCAGGGGATTTCAACCACAGACCTTGAAGCTTTTGGGTGGAAGAAAAGTTTTAAAATTCAAATGTTGAACGGTAACTATGTAGGAACTTATGTAGGTTTAAAGAGTTATGCGGAGGAAAAGCTGGGTTAAAGTCTACCTAAGCAAAGAACAAAAACATTTGTTGGAGCGCATAGCAAAAAGCCTCGGCATAGGAGAAAGCGAAGTCTTACGCCAAGCCTTCATGGAATACGCAAAAAGCATATCACTAATAACAGAAAAGGTTCACAGTTAAAAAATTTGAAATTTATTATCGCATTGGTTGATTACTTTCGTGAGTGTGGTTAAAAGTGGGAACAATGTTAACGTGCCTTGTCAAGCTGTTGATGCAGCAGCCGCCGCCTCCAACTCCGGAAGAGACCCCAAGCGTTGTGGTGTCGCCTGCGATTTTTGTTGTAATAGCCCTAATTATTGCTGGGATACTCGCTTGGAAATACAGGGCTACCTTAGAGTTCTTAATAATTCTATGTTCGACTCTAGGCGGGTTCATAGTGGGCTTTGCTGCAGCGCCGCCGTATAGAAACATTGTGGTAGGCATGATGATAGCTTTAGCCTCGCTCCTATTCTCGTTGGCAGCTATCCTACTGGTTAGGTTGGCATTGAAAATGAAAAGGGAGGATGCATCAGAAACCTAATATAAAGGGTTTATGCTGACGGTCTCCTCCCTTTCTGCCTTTATCAGATGCTGTTAAAATTTAGCCTTAATCTTTTTCATAGCTTATTACTTGTTAATGATATGCGGATTTGGTGGACCTTTTCATAGTTTTCTTATTTTTCCCGGTTCTGGCTGGTATATTTGGCCTTGTTGTGTTAGGCGCCATATGGCTGTTTCAACGGCTGCCTTTTCTAGGCCTTCATCTTCATAGGCCCGTTGGACGACTTCTTCTATTGTTATTGTTTGGTTTGGGAGGTTTTCCATCAGCCACTTTATGGCTTGGCTTAGGCCTTTCGTCTGTATTGTTTGTGGTTTCCAGAGCTCCTTTTTAGGTGGAGCGGCTTGTGTTTGGGCGCTTGTTGTTGTGGCTTGTGTCGTTTGTGGCTGGTAGTCCATTAGGGTTATGGTTGGCTTGGCCTTCTCCTTTAGCAGTTCTGACAGTTTCCTGTTTAGTTGGCTTATTATGCGCTTCATTTTTCTTGCTCTTGAGATGCTTGACCAGTAGAAGGCTTCGTCAACGGTGTCTTCGGCTATTAGGATGGTTACTTTTCCTGCTACGCGTCTTCCTGTTCTGCCCCTTCGCTGTATGTAGCGTATCTCGCTTGGAACAGGCTCATAAAATATTACGTGGTCCACTTCTGGAATGTCTAAGCCTTCCTCAGCTATGCTTGTTGCCACCAAAACGTTTGTTTCGCCATTTCTAAGCTTTTCAAGGACTTCACGTTGCTGTTCTTGGCTCATTCCAGGGTCGCCTTCACGTTCGCCTTGGCCCACGAAGCGTTCAACCCTAAGCCTTGAATTGTTGTTTAGGGCTTTGGTTAGGGCGTTTACTGTGTCGCGGTACTGCGTAAAAATTATAAGCCTCGAGTCTGGTTTGGCTTGGAGCTGGGCCTCCAAAACTTTGACAAGCTCTGTTACTTTCGGGTTTTGTGTTGCCGTGCAGCTTCTAAGGTTTTTTCTAGCTTCTATGAAGAGTGGATCGTTTAGGATTGATTTGTGGCCCTTGCTTCCCTCCATGGCCATGCGTTTCAGGCTTTTCTCTATGAAGGCTTCTAGGGTTTCTGGCCCCTGCGACTCTATTAGTTCTATCATGTGGGCTATGCTTAGGGCTGCTGTTGCTTCAACTTTAAGCTGGTATAGGTATCCGCCTTCTCCTCCTCCAAGCCTACGCTGCAATTCCTCGTTAAGCTCTACTAGATCGCGCCTTGTTATGAAGGCTGGCTGCTTGTCCGTTAAAACGCCGAGAGCCTGCAAGCCCTTGACACGCTCAACCAGCATCTGCCTAAGCTTGTCTCTAACGGCTAAATACTGTTCTGGAGGCTTTACACGGCGCCATTCAACCTCTATGGGTTGGATGTAGGGCTTAACGTCCTTGTCCTCGTCTGTTCGGTGTTCTATGGCTTTTATGCCCAAATTCCTGCAAACTTCAGCTATTTTCTCTTCGCTTCCTCCCGGAGAAGCCGTTAAACCCAAAACTAGGGGTTTGCGGCATTGCCTAAAATAGTAGGTGGCTATGCCAACGTAGGCGTAGTTTCCCCTAGCCCTGTGGGCCTCATCAAAAATTATGAGCGCGACATTATCAAGCCTTAAAAGCCCGCTTTTCAAGTCGTTCCAAACGCATTGTGGAGTGGCGAAAACAACCTTCGCCCTGTTGTATAGGGCGGCTCTATGGTTTGGCGGATAACGCCCGGTAACAAGGGCTAGTTCGGCTTCGTCGAACCATGTTTTGTCTAGGAAGGTTTGGTGGTGCTGCTGGACTAGGGGCCTTGTGGGCGCTAAAAAGAATATTTTGCCCTCCTCGGCCTTTTCTATCGCTAATAGCAGTGCTATGACTGTTTTTCCGAGGGCTGTCGGCAAGACAACAAGAGTGTTGCATTTGCGGGCTCTTTCCAGAATCCTGTTCTGGTAAAGCCTATCCTCTACGGCTTTCTCCTTTAACAGCGGGTGCCAAACATAGCGTTTCTCGGCCAGCATGCCCTTAAAGCTCCGCCGCTAGGCTTTCTATGGCTTTTTTGGCCTTCTCCCATTCGTCCTTCGACCTGAAAACAAACTTTTGCCGTCTTTTCCATGAGTCTCCACTTCCAAAAGCCTCGAATAGGCCTGCGGCAGCCCACCAACGCCCACCCTTAAAAAGTGTTTGGAAACGCAAAACTTTCACTTTCTCAGAAACTGGAAGCCTTTCCTCTTCATGCTTTTCGGTCAACAAAGCCCACATTAAAGTTTAAGGCGTAACAAATTTAAGATTAACGCACCAAAGCCGCAATCTACCTTCGCCAGCCTAATCCAATTTTGCAAGCATCTAATCGCAGCTTATTCTACAAACGATAAACAGAAACAATGTTGGAAGGGAGGTTCTACGCCAAGCCTTAACGGAATACACAAAAAGTATATCACTAATAACGGAAAAAGTCCATAGTTGAAGACGGTTTTGAGTTGATTCGTAATTGACTGTAAGCCCTAAACTATAGTCAACGTCTACACAGTTAACTTTTCATTTGAATGCGACGCATTTTTCATATTAAACATGATGGTAAACGCTCCTATGATAAGGCATAGATATGTAAAAATGTTTGCCTCCATTAAAATGACGCTGTATACGCCCCCTATGAGCACAAGAAGTCCAATTGTTAGGTTAATGGCTAAACTTAGCTTCCAAAGCTTTGCGCCTCTCCTAACTGGATAAGCTATGGAGAGAATTAAAAAAGAGTATCCAACAGCCGAATTCATAAAATCCAGCGATGTTAGCGTTTCCGGCACATTATAGCCTAAGAAATGCAAAGCAAACACCATTACCAAAACTGAGGCCCAAATGAAATCTATGAAAATCCCAAAATAAAACAAGAGTTGTTTTGCCTTGTGAAAATGCCACTCCTGGTCATTCATAGCCTAAAATTATAAATGATCAAGAACTAAAAAGCGTTACCCTATTCGATTTTATTCGCCTCTATCACATTTTTCAACGTAACAGCACGAAAAACACAAAAAAGACAAAATTTACATTTTTAAGGCAAATTCGCTATATAACCTCTTCATCAACTTAAGCCTCTCCATATTTAATAACAAGAAAGAAATGGAATACGCAAAAAGCATAAGCCTAATAACAGAAAAAGTCCACAGTTAGATTTTAGATTAGCTAAATATTTGACTTTTAACAATTCGTGTTAAAAAGTTTTATATACATATTAAGTCGTGCTAATAAGTGTGAATACGTATGAATACGTCTAGAGTGAAGCTCACAATAACTTTGGATGGAACAGTGTTAAGTAAAGCTAAAATTGTCGCAGACCAAAAGCATATTCCTCTTTCAAGACTCATTGAAAACTTTTTGCAGTTTGTGGTTAACCCACATGTTTATTGCTTCAAGTGTGGAGAGCGTTTTGACTCGTCTGAAGCTAAGATTTGTGTTAAATGCAGCTGGATGATATGCCCCAAGTGTGGTGCTTGTGGCTGTGGATTGCCTGAAGAGACTGTTACAGCTGTTTTTCATATGAGACGTGTTTATGAGGACTTGCTGGCAGGAAAGGTGAAAAAATGAAGCAAGGGACATCGTCATCTGATAATGCTCTTAAAGCATCGCGGATTGGAGTTTTTGCTGCGCTCTATGTGATTACAAGTCTCGTTCCCATAAGCATGTTCATAGGAGCACCAAGTTTTCTCGCTTTAAACCTCATAATAACTCCAGTTATAGCAGTTCTACTGCCTCCATTAGAAGCCTTTTTCGCTTCACTTTTTGGAGGAGTCATAGCCCTCTACGTATCACCCTCTCAGGCGATGTTCGGCCCTTACACAATTTTGCTGCCAGTTGTGGGGGCAACCCTTGGAAGCCTTACATATCATAAGGCAAGGCCGGGTGCATTGGCGACTTCAATTTTTCTGGTGGGGGCCATCACATCCTATTTAATCAAAAATTACCCATTCCCCTACTTTATCGTACCCCACTCAGTAGCTATAGCTTTTGCCGTGGTAAGCGCATTAAAGAGAATGACGCCGCCACATCTAAAGATACCATTGTACACTTATATCTCGACAATGACTGAGCAGGGGATGATGATGATATTCGCAGTGCATCTACTCGGCCTTCCATGGCAAGTTTTTGTCGGAGTGCTCCCACTAATGATTTATGAAAGGCTTGTCGGAACAGTCGGAGCTGCGGCAATGACCATTTCTTTACTAAAAGTGCTTCCAAAGTATTTCACAGAATGAGTCGTGCTATTAGTTGTAAATAATAGCTTAGACTGCTTCATGGATAGCAAGATAGTAGTAAGATTTTTTATTAATTGTTAAGCCTTCTCTTTCCCTTTTTAATGTGGATCTTGCCGACATTATTGCCTCTTTCCCAACAGGGGTTATTTTTTTCTCGCTAAGCGGGCTTTTTTTGGCAAAAGTAGTTATAGGTGCACCGCTAAATTCGATTTTTCCAACATTCTTTAAATAGGCCTCCTTTAGCAAATCATCAAAGGTTTTTCGAGAGATTTTAAGTTCTTCACATACGTTTTCCCTAATTAGTGGTATTTCGACATAAACTTCTTTGCGCCAAAGTGGAAATGCGAGTTTGCGGTAAACTTTTACCAAAATTTTGAGAAAACATTCAAAGTTTTCAATTTTATCTCTTAATAAGTAAGCCTTGGCTGTGTAAAGATTCCTTTGAATTACTCCTAGTCGTTCACACCAATCTACTAAAACTTCAACCGCTGTCTTGTTTAAATGTAACCCACGGTCTACGGATTCTTTAACAATATCGTCTAAGCTTAGACCTTGCGGGTCGTTAATGTGGCCTTGCAGTATTTGGATGAACTCTTTATAAAATTTGTAGTTTTCTAGAAAGTATTGGTGAATCTTGTTCCATTCCTCTTTTTCAAAATATTCTATAAATTTGCTGGTTCTCTCGCTTGCTGTCCAATAGTTTCCGGAATGATCTAGTAAGCCCATTTTTTCAACTTCGAGGAGCATCTCTTTAGCCCTTGACCTGCTTGAATTTAGCCTCTTTGACACTGTCTCCACGGTTAACCCTTTATCCTTTGTTGATAAACTGCATATTTCAATGACTCTCCTGAGGGTTATTGGCCTCATGGTTTTTCTTTCAACCATAATTAACCACCCGGAAAGCGGAAGCGAACTCTGCGTTTTGCGTATTCAAAAGCTGCTTTCGCCCACTTAGCCTTTGAAAGGCGTTCGGTGATATATTCTTCAACTCTGTTCTCCTTTATGGCGATTTTAACTTTATCTATTTCATTCCACAATGCCCATAGATTATGCAATGTTATAAGATTTCGACTTCTCCTTATTTCTGAAAGGGGCATTGTTTTGCATATTGGGCACTCGCATTTTATGTACGAGGAGTATTTGTATAGATCTTTGAATTCTATTCGGCCTAAACCTGGGATGGCGTAATTTCTTTTCCCTGAAGCTACAATAAAGTATGAGGAATCAAAGGAGTCCACGCCCAGATAAATTAAAAGATGAGATATGAGCGGGCTTCCTAGCCCGTACACGTGGATTGGAGTATTACCCGCCTCTAATCTCGCAGCAAGTATGGTGTCAACAAGGAAACTGTAGCTGCCGTATTTTGGCATCAAACTTCCAATGGCAAAGCCATCAAATTTTCCATGTTTTTTAAGATGTTTTATTATATTTCTGACAACAACAGGGTCATAGCCGTTTATACTTGCAAAAAGCAGCATTTCCGGGTTTTTCTTCAAAGAAGAGGCTAGTTTCGCGTTGTTAACTGTTCGAAGAATATTGCTGTTTTCGGATAAAATTTTGCAGTTTATTGGATAGTCAAGGGTTGAGGCGATGTCTGCCCCCATTTTTTCTTGGATTTCCAGGATCTTTTCAGGTTTGAATGCGAGCCTATGTTTTTTGTATAAGAAACCGCCGCTGTCAACAAATGCTACACCAAAAAATCTTATGAAGCGGTGGACGCCTATTTGTAGAATTGTCCCTAAATGTCCTCCCCGGTTTAGGGCTAAGAGTGAGGCGTTGAACATAGCTGTGTTGATGTGGGGAAATTTTTCCCAGTATCTTGGGGTGTTCCACCCGCCTTCTGCGCCTAAATTGTGGACTGGAAAAAGAACTGGTGTTGATAGCATGCCATGTTTTGTTTTCAACCGTCCAACTCGCGCAAGTCCGTTTTCGTGCTCTACTTCAAAAGCATGCGTCATTATGCTTCAACCGTTTCGAATAGATCTGGAAGCAGTTCCCTTAGTTTTTGGGAGGTAATTACCGGTGCATTATGTTCTACCCCAGCATCTATGGCTTGATTGCACACCATAAGCATCCGTCGAATATTGCCTTCAGCAACTTTATGAATCTCCGTTATTGCATCATCAGTAAATGGGAAAATTTCGCTTGGCGGATCAGCGTCATCCAGTCTCGACGACCTTAAATAGGCAGCGATAAAATCTCGCATGTCCCTTTCGCTTAAGGCTTTCAAGGTTACTTGTCTAAAGATTCTATCAGAGAAGGCGTGGTATTCCTTGACAACGTCCACCCAGACTTCTGGGGCGCATCCTATAATTAGGCAGAATCCTTGCGGGTTTAAGTCTATTAGATGTCTTATTCCGTTTAGAATTTTCTGTTTAAGAATTGGATGAAGATATTCAATGGCCTCAAATTCGTCGATTAATAGGCATAAGAGTTTGTTACCTAATAATGTAAGAATGCTCTTTAGACTCATAAAGGCTCGTAAGGCTTTTTCGTCATTGTCTATTGCTGACACCACGTCGAGTTCTCTTCTGTAGTCTGAAATTATGGGCTCACCGCAAAGATATTTCCAGGCGAGAAACTTGCATTCTTCCATGGTGAGTTTTAGGAAAGCCATTGCAAAATCAGTATATTTTATTTCGTTTAGAAGCCTTCTTTTGCCGATTTCAAGGATTTCTGGCAGTAAAACCTCCCCTTCATTAACTTTCTTTCTTAGACTTTTTTCGCCTGTAGCAAATTCTAGAAATTTCCATACCAACTCCTCTAGGCGGTGAAAGCCGAATTCATACATGAAGTTGGAGTAAAGCGACAGTATTCGGTCGCCTGGGTTCGATATGTAAATGACAACGACATCTTCCAGCTGATTCTCTATTTGTCTCTTTAGATACTTTAAAGTGTGGGTTTTGCCGTTGCCATAGCTTCCTATAAGTGCTGCGTGGCAAGAAACATTTTGCAGCGATGATTTTATGATTTCCTCTATTATCTTCAGTTCTTTTTTGCGATCAGCGTAAAGCGATACTGCGTCTTCAGGTACTCCTACGTACGGGAATGGGTTTCGTTTAAGGCCGTATGCCTTATAGCTTTTGGAAACTTTTTTAAAATCTAACAATTTTTCTTCCAACATAACATCCTTCCTTCTTTATACCTCTTTGGAATTCTAAAGAAGTAATCATGTATAAATATTTTTCCATCCATAAAATTCCAAAGGTGTATTTAGATGGCTAAAAAATTCACTATGTCAATGCCGGACGATATGTACGCAGCCCTCGAAAAAGAACGCCAAAAAAGGAAACTAGGAACGATTCAAGAACTAATCAGATTTATTATTTCTGATTACTTTAAAGAAAAAACAACTTAAACCTCTTTTCCATGCAGGTCAAAACGTTAAAAGTGCGTTCCATATAACTAACTAATGAATAAAAACTTGCGCAAACAGGGTTTCCAGTGAAGTACTTCATACCTGAATGGAATGACCGTGTAGATCCAGGCTATGACTTTATCAACGATGCTCATTCCCCAGAGCACAAACTGGACTCCTTCAACAATGATGCCTACATCTGGGATATTTTTGGAGTGGATAAAGTTCCCATAGATGGAGTTTTGGTTTCCAGAATAACATTGGAGCAAGATAAAAAGAAGTATCAGCTTGCCAAGCAGGAAGGCATCCATAAAGTCTTACGTCTCCCCAAAAATTTTGAGATAATGGGCGACTGCGGGGCTTTCGGATACGTCGACGAGGAAAGTCCGCGGTATGACCCTATCGAAACCCTGGAATATTATCACGAACTTGGATTTAATTACGGCGTTACGGTAGATCACCTCGTAGTTCCAAAACACGAACGCCAAAAAGACTACAGGATGAAAATCACCTTCGAAAACGCTCTTAAGTCATTTGAGGAGTGGAAAAGAAGATATAAAAATGACTTCCAACTCATCATGGCTGTTCAGGGCTGGAATGTTTCAGATTATCTAAACTTTTATAGGAAATATGTGGACTTAGGCGCTTCACACATCGGTTTCGGCGGTCTGGCACGGTCACCCACGTCCTTCATAATTAATTTAATCGAAGAGTTAAAGAGGAAAATTAAAGAGTATCGGAAATCCCCTGAATACATTCACTTTTTCGGTCTAGCCAGATTCGCCCTGTTCCCCAAATTTAAAGAATTAGAAGATCTAGGCATTATGGTAGGTTTTGATTCCGCATCATATCTTCGTAAAGCATGGCTATCTGCTCCAACATCACAACTCAACTATTTATCAATTGACGGGAAAGGTTACACAGCCATTCGCATTCCATTTGTAGGTAAAAAACGCGAGAAAGTAATAGAAAGTCTAGTACCAGAACAAAATGAAAGTTTTTTGAAAAATTTAGAGCAGCAATGCTTGAATAAACTAAGGCTCTACGATAAAGGCGAAACCGAAATCAATCAGGCATTATCCACCATCTTACAGTTTTATAAAACTGCAGGCGAAAAAACTGAACTAGTATCATATTACAGAAAGACATTAGAAGACAAACCTTGGAAAAGATGCAGTTGCCCAATATGCAGCAAAATCGGCATAGAAGTAGTAATATTCCGCGGAAACAACCGCAACAGACGCCGCGGTTTCCACAACACTTACGTATTCTATCAAGTACTAAAGGATCCACAAAAATGGCAGATTTTCATCAATCAAACCAACAAAGATACAGAGTTTCAACTTTCATCCCTTAAAAAGGGGGAAAAAGTCCTAATCATAACAGAATGCTCAAAAGAAAAACTCGGCTACAATAGTTCAGTAAAAGTTCCTGCCAAGAAAATGTACCAAGGTAGGTTATTCAAAACTGTCAGGGAGTATGCTGAAAGCATGGGCTTTGACTACGTAATAATTTCTGCAAAATACGGACTTGTTTTTCCAGATGAAATTATCGAGGGATACGAGAAAGTATTACAGACTTCAGAAGATATAGAAAGAATTCGCCCAATTGTTGAGGAAAAATTGAAACCCATCTTGGGTAAGTATGAAACAATCCTAGTTATAGCAGGAGAAAAATACAGAGAAACTCTTCGAAACCTATGGGATGAACGATTCATAACAGTTAAGAGTAAAGGTTATGGCGATTTATGTAGCATTATCAAGCAAGCTATCCCGACAGAAAAATCACTTTTAGAGTTTGTTGCGTGATGTGAATGGCTAAACGTTTCTGGATTGGTTCTTTTTGCATCGAAGCTGATCTACAGCAAATAGAGAAGGTTTCACAGCGTATCCTTTTACATAAAAAGGATTTTCTGCGTTTGGCTTGTGGGCCCGAACATATTCTTCCTAGAGGAGTTGAATGGAACAGTTTGGAACACGCTTTGTACCTGACATATACGTGTTTGATTGATTACAATTTGAAGACAATAGCTGATGACTTATGGTCTGCTTCAAGAAAGCTTTTTGAAAATCACCTTGAGGAGTTGTATCCGAAAAATTTGGTCAAAAAAGGTCCTGAACGTATCGTTTCCATTTTCAAGGAACATTTTAGGGGCATTTACCGTGCGCCTGCCTCGCCTGAGAAAATGGCGCTTCGCGTATATAAATCGGCAAGATACTTATTGGAAACAGTCGACGGCGACCCTCGGAAAATTTTAGACATCTATCTGAATTCTTCAAAGACTCGAAGCGCCAAAGACTTTCTAAATTGGCTTAAGGATCAAAAATACAATGGGCTGCCAAACGGAGATAAAGTAATCAAACTATGGTTTAGAACCATGTGTGAAAGTGAAGAAATCGAACTTGGAAATGGAATGTGGAACTTCAAAAGACATGAGCTGGCAGAGATTCCAATGCCAATAGACAAAAATATCATCAGCGCAGGAATAGCCCTAGGACTCGTAAAGGTAGTAGAAGGACATTTTGAAGGATCCTTCACAGAACTAAACGAACCATTCAATTATGCTTGGATGTTGGTAGCTGAAAACACGCAAACACTACCACTAGAAATGGACGAACCAATATGGAAAACTGGCAGAAACTGCAGACGCAAAAAATGCCAACCAAACTGCTTCTTCAAACCAGTATGCCCAAAAATAACAAATTTCATGTTCAAAGGCGAAAAAACAACGCCTGGTAAAGAATGGGACATACTAGTCTGGCCATTAAACAACAAATATTAAAAAAGAGGATGTGGAATGCTTAACGTCCCAAATAGAACAACGTAGTCTCTTTGCAAGTTTTTCTTTATCTCGTTTTAGATAATGAGTATGTTGTTTTGGCGAGTAAAAGCATTTAAAACTAAATTCCTTTCTAAGTTAGTGAGAAAGATGGTTGTTAAAAGATTAATCATAACTAGTCCAGCGGTAAGAGTTTGGGCTAACAATTTAATTTTTACATTTGGGATAAAGATACCATCTTCAAGGGAAAAATTTGTACGTATTAGAGTTGACATGTACTTTGACGGGGAACTCAAAAAGTCATTTTATCCGATTGTTCACTGCAGTAATAAGGAAACTATTTTCCCAGTGGAATATACAATCAATTTAAAAGATATTGGCAGCGGGTCACATGCTATAAAGATTAACGTAAATGGATTAGGTTGTCTTAAAGAAACTTCATGTAATAAAGAGTTCGTCTTTAGCTTTAATGCTGAAAAGAAAAAACTCGCAGAGAAAGTTAAAGTGGCGAAAGGGAAAGAAGATAAACCGGTTGTAACTGTGCTACCAAGCGATGCAAGGAGGTTTTTCAACGAATTAAGGAAAAGGAGATTGGAAGAAATACTTTCACAAAGGGACAAATAGCCTCCATTCACTAATCTAAAAGGGTTTATAAATTATAATATAAAGAAACGTATAGTGGTGGCAAATTGATCCGAGGGAATTTAAATTTAAGTTCTGATCTACGGAGATTGGGTTTTATAAAAGTTATAGTTTTCCTTACCTATCCATCATCCTTTACATATACGCAACAATTAGTCAGTAAATATAAGACAATTGTAAAGACTTACAGAGACAAAGAAAAGTGGAACATCGATCCTGAAACGGGGGAAAAAGTAGCAGGGAAAGGCATAGGAAGAGAAGATTTACCAGCTTCTGAAGATTTTATAGCGATCAACCATGTTTCATTAGCTCAAAATTTACACTTTATTAGAAGAGACATTAATACATGGGATACATATGGCCAAATATTATCTGCCTTATACACAACACCAGAGGGGAGGGCTATATCTCTTGATGTCCAGATGCGGGAAACCTTGTTCAAAACAAAGGGATTGATTGCACGTCTCTCTTTAGGTGAAAGGTTAATTTTTTGCGATTCTTTATTGTATTCCGACATTGACGGTATAGTTCCTTTATTATGTTGTTTTGACAACTCAACCAAAACGAGATCTGAACTAGTTGGAGAGTATTTCGAAAAGGTTGTCCAATGGTTTGAGAGGAAAGCAAAAATAGAAACCATTTCATCTCTAAAAAGCCTATATTTAGCAGAAAGCGCGAGGTTTAAAAGAAAAAGCGTAGATGGGCAAGCTTCAATTTTGCATAAGGAAATGCAGGTAGAACCACGACTAAATTTCTTACTTGATGTGGGAGTACTAAAGAAAAATGACTCGGGTTACTCATTAAGTGATATTGGAAGAAAGTTGCAGGTAGCATTTTTAGATTCTGACGATAAGCATTTGAGACTTTTGCTAGACGAAAAAGAAAGAAAATGGTCAATCTTGCTTTCAAAATCGTTTAATAGTGGTTTGGCTGAAATATCAGAAGAAGAATTCGATAAAATTTTCTTCCGTGTGCTAAATTTTTTTAGATCAATAGGGCTAATCCTTATTCCATATGAGAGTGTATTTTTGGCGTGCGCGGCATTTGCCTTAAACAGCTATAGTTGTTTAGATTTTGAAACTTATGAGGAATTCGTGAAAAGGTTAGCTAAATCCAAGGGACTGAAATATTCGCTTACCGTTCCTGGCCGAAGGTATATACATGCCTAAACTAAATTTAGGTTGACATTATTCGAGTCATAATTTCTGAATCGACAAATGGTTTATTCTGAATCATTGCATCTCCTAAGGCGTCCGTCAATGCTTTTTGGATATCTCTAGGTAAAAGTGGTTTAACTTGTCCGCTTTGTGTGGACATTTCAAACATCACTTCGATAGCCTCTTCGGTAAAGGGGTAAAAATCAACATTAAGAGTTTCTGTCGTTTCGGTTTGATATTTTTTAACCAATTTGGAAACGTCAATTCTATCGTCGCGGAGAGATTTAATTAGTTCTCTAACAAAGTTTTTGGTAAGGTCTATTTCGTTAAATTCTTTTAACCATATATAGTTTTGCGGGTATCCTATTCTGCTTCCAACCGGCGATGTGGATTTAAATATTTCTGGTGCGTCTTCCAACCCTAACTTCGTTGTAAATGCTATAAAGACGCCTACATTTCTAGTTTCGTCCACTAAAATTCGTAGGAACTCTTGGAACTCAAGCTCTTTTCGGCGGTCGCCTAAAACTGCAATAGACTCCATTTCATCCAACATTAATAACACATATTTTCCAGCAAATTTACTAAATAGTCTGAAAAGGGTTAAAAGCGTCTGTGCTGCATTAAATGGGTCTGAGTTATCCGAAATTACGTTTAATGTTGCCTTTTCCCTGGCTGAAAGTTTTTCTCCAGATAGCCATTTTACAACCAGATAGTCTTCTGTTGGTCGTGTAGTAACGTATCTATACACAACAAAAGCCAGATCTCGATTTCCTATTTGAGAGCGCAATATATCAACCCGTTTATATAGGTCGGGTATATCTTTTATTCTATCTTGAACAGAATCGTATATCTTGACAAAAAGATCAAAGATTTCCGTCATGGATAACGCGTTAATTATACTTGCATATAAGTGCGATGGATCAGACTTTTTTGTTATCCGAGGTGATCGAACAAATATGGGTATGACATTAAGTTTTTGCTGATGCAAGAATTTATAAACATAATTTAGTGTGTGTGTTTTCCCCGATCCGTAGTCACCATATATTACAGTGTGCAAACTTGTCCCGGTTGCAATAGCACGTCTCAACCTATTTTCTAAACGATCCTTAACATCGTCACGTCCAACAAAAATTTCTGCATCTAATTCCGGATCAAGTTGAAATGAGGGGCGCTTTAAACCATAATCAGAGGCTTTCACTTGGAATTCACCACAGTTTACATACTGGTTTTAAGTAAGCAAGGAATGCATATATTACTCTTTTTGTTAAAATATCACTTCCTACGAAAACTACCGCTAATTCTAAGTTAAATCTAGATTCTTGAGTAAAATTTGAAGATCCGATTACGACATACTTATGCTTGGGGCCTTCAATTATGTATATTTTTGCGTGCAATTTATTGTTTACATAAATTCTTGTACGGGTATCCCTTTTTAAATCCTCCAAAAAACGTTTAGCGACCTCTGTTCTGGGCGGTCTAGTAAGAATTATGGTGCTTGCATTTTTCTGAATTAATAATTTGCGTAAGTCTATTGCACTGTTAGGAAATTCGGATATCCATGGTGAAGAAATATACACATTAGTCGGTTGAGATGTCCTGAGGAGGTCGGCAAAACGACGGGGAATATCATCTGTCCAAATTAGAATTTGGTCGGGATAAATTATTGGAGCGGGCAATTTAATAAACCATCTTTGGCGCTTTTCCACCATGTAATGTTAATCTTGGACGAAGGGTCATCAAGAAAGTTGAGGATACGTTCATCGCTGATACAATAGCTGTTCCTGGCGGAAGCAATCTGATTTGCTCAGCGAAAGTCAGAGTTCTACTTTTTCCCTGATATTCATCAACCTTTATATTAACTAGCCTATCCTCAAAGGCCTCAATATCACGCGAAAACGCCAAAGCATGACCTATGATTATTTCTACTTGTGACGATATTTTGGGAGAAAGAGCAGACGGTTGTTGTGTTGCCATTACTAACCCTAAACCCAAACTCCTTCCCTCTTTCGCAAAACGAATCAAAGGTTCCTTTGCAGCGGTTCGACCAGTGGCGGGACAATATTCATGCGCTTCGTCTATGATTAACCAAACCGGGGGGATTCTTACGTTCGCATCTCTTGAAATTTGCTCTCCTTTTGCTTCAGAAAGTTTTTCCATTTTTCGGGTAATCTCTCTGGCTTGGAAAATTTTCCTTACGAGAACAGCTACAATCAAATTCCTGAGATCTTCATCAACACCTTCCAAGTTTATGATCGAAACCATTCCTTCTTTACATATTTCAGAAATAGGTGTACCCTTCTCAGCGAATACTTTCCATTTACGCATAGCCATTAAACGACTTTTTAAAGCCCTACGCGTTTGGATTTCAAATCCAGAAGATCTAGAAAGGACATCATAATCGCTATCTATGCATTTTATTAATGAATCGATATCAATGTTATGTTTAGGCGGTACGAATTCCTTTTTTATTGGTTCACCCGTTTGTTCAGATATTATAGCGCTATAATATCCCTCTTCTTTAGTTTTAGTGTATACGTGTAAAAGAAGTTGTCCCATTCGGTCTTGATATAGGTCGACATCTAAAAGCCCAGCTAATTCCGAGACCTCTACTTCGGAAAAGTTTATTGACAATTCTTTCCAACTATCCATCAGTTTGGTTCCTCGTGGCACAAACACTTGTACATTATCAATTGCGGTGGGTTCTAAATCCCATGATTTTAATAACTCCAGTTGTCTTTTTCCTTCCTCATCGTTTGGAGTGGGTTTATATTTCATTTGCCAAAACTGCCCTAACGTATCTATTATAACAACGCAGTGACTCTTAGATTTAGTCGTTACCGGAGATTTATGCTTTGTAAGCGCCAATCCTTCAGCTATAACCCCCAAAGTATAACTCTTTCCGGTACCCCTTCTTCCAGGTACCATAATGACATAGGGGTAGCTAACATCCAACCAAACATTATATCCAAAAAAATCGACTACTGGGGTATGATCCAGGACTTTACCTAAGAAAATTAAAGAATCTCTATCGATTTTTTCCTCAGACTGGCATAAGATAATGTTTCTTCCATGAACAGCTCTTGGATCAATTATAAGTTCTTTTGTGGATTTAATGTATATCGCAGGAGAAAATTTCCCCTTTATAGATTCCATAAACCTCGTTATATAAGACACGATGATACAAGATTAATTTTTTGGAAGCAAAATTCAGAATCTCTTACAATTTAGAACCGAATTTTATGTATTTGGAGAGAAAACCCATTTCCCCGTCCCAGTCTTATATTTATAGCCAAGTTTACTCAAAACTTTTGTAAGTTTTTTGAATTCTAATCCTATGTATCTGCGAGATATAAAAAAGTCTCCTTCTTTATTGTATTCTATATTTCCTCTTTTGATATGCCACAACACGTAACGAAATGGAAACGGCAACGCCGTATGCGGGTCTAATTTTAGTCTAATACATTCATTGGTTAATCGCTCTACCTCTGATCCAAAATACGGAGATTTGCATTTTGAAGGTGGCCTTGGAACGGGTCGTCTTATCTTGACAAAAGAAACGGAGAAAAATTTTAAAATAACATCAACATCAAGCTTATTCAAGTTATTTGCTTTTTTAAAGCTGAATAAGTCAGTTAAAGCTGTGATTAAGGGTGTTGATGGTATTTCGTTTCCGTAAAGAGAACGCATCTTTCTACAGAATAATTGAAGACCTCTGTCGGTAAAGGCAAATTCATCGTTTATCGTGCTTTTTATCAGTCTTGCTACTTCATCATGTTTAATTTTGTTCAATTTTATATACGGAAACTTATCCCATAAAGGCATTATGCAATACTCCGACTGTTTCGGTATAATCAGGAAAAATACCGTTGGGAGTCTTTCTATTCTTTTGAAAAAACTTAAAGTACTATTCAAACTCATAATTCTCAAATTGGGGTTTAGCTCCTTAAAGATAAATGCCGGTCTTTCGCCATACGCTTTCTCGTATAATCGCAAGCATTCCTCGAAAAAATCTATGGCATTATCATCATCTGATAGATCATAATCAAGTCCTAGTTTCCTCCTCTCCGTCGGAGAGCAGTTCCTGCATTCAAGAAACTTTTTTGCAATGTAAAATAAATGACCTGACCCTTTTATACATGACCTCAAAATCACGGTGATTTTTTCGTCTCCGCATTTTTCCGCAATTTTAGCACTAAAATCCGACCTTAAGAATATTAATGGGAGGACAGTATTAGCGAATGATGTTTCCTTCCCTATTTTTTCGTAACTTAAAACATATGGCCTTCCAATTTTTGAGTTAATGAAGTTTACAATATATCCTTCAAATACAGAACTATCATGAGCCTCCGTGTCAACTATAAAATATATGTGGTCTCTTGACTGTAACGCTGAGTAAAACTGACTTAAAGCTATATCAGATAAACAATCGAGAAATTTTGTCTGAAAATCCTTAACAACTGATTGTTTACCCTGCAAGGGGCATCATTAATGTAAAAACTCACAGTTGTAATAAAAGATTTACTTCTTCAGAATTCAAATGAGGGGAACTTAATAAAATTTCTAATTAAGCAAAAATGCTCGTATAAAGAGTGAGTGGAAAACTTTCATTAACGTCTTTCTATAACCTAGTGTAAGTGAGAAGTATGGTTGCTGATTCCCTCTTTGAGGTCAAAGTTAAGGAGAAAATCAAGCGTCTTGGGATAATTATGGGTTTTGAGGTTGAAGAAGAATGGACACCTTCGACGCTCAAAAAGAAATCAAAAAAGGATTTTTATATACCCCGCATTGATATTGTTTGGTTTAAGCGGTCTAGTCCAAAATTTGTAAAATTTTTGAACATGTTTATGGGGCAAGGTGTTTTAGATCCTTACAAGGATGTAGAGAAGGAAATTGTTATTGGATTTGAACTGGAACTAACGGATAGACAGACAAAATACATTTTAGGAGATATCTCCAACTTATCCCGCCTTTGCGACTATGGATTTATAATTACAAAAAATGTTGAGAACCTCGTGAAAAGGTCCATCAAAGCAAGTAAGGCGTTTAGCATATTGCACGGGGCTTCCAATGTCTTTGTAATAAATCCTGATGACCTAGAAAATATTATTAAAAAAATCAGTAAAGAATGAAAAGTCTATTCTCTTTCTTCTTTTTCTTCGATGAATTTTTCGTATTGTTCGAGGGTCTATTTGATCTTCAATAAACTCCATCGCATTATAATAAGGCATTCTCATTTCTTTCACTGCCTTGTTCAGCTTTTCGTATTTTTCTTTAGGGATTTCTATGTATTCGTATTCTCCTGACTCCCATTTTAGGAAGAAGCGCGTGGCTTGGCATATGAACTCCTCTCGTCTAGTGTAGCCTTTATGCTTATTCTTTCCATAAATTCCTTTACTATATTAAGAAGTTCTGGCAAGTATTATAGACAGTTAATGTAAAGTTATATTAAGCCAAAGTTATGAGCAGAAGGCTGTGGTGGTGGTTTGAAGAAATGTTAGATGAAAAGGTGAAATCTAATGTGATTGAGGCGTATGTTAAACATTTTGAAGATTATGCCAAAACTTCTGATGTTGAAAGGGTTTATGAGGATACCGTAGCGCAGATGCAGAGAATAGATCTGAGGGTATTACAAAACAAGACGTGGAGGGCATCATAAAGCCGTTCTTAATTAAATGGGGGATGGGACTTGTTTTAGGTAGACGAGAGTATAAGGACTGGGAGAAGAAGCTTAAAGACCTCATTAGAGAATACTCTTCAATGCTTAATAATTTTAGGAAAGAAAGCTTAGTGAAAGTTAATGTAGCACAATTTGAGAAAGAAATTAAGGAGATTTACGGTAAATTTGAGGAAAACTTGGGACCAACGGCTGCTGGGAAAACTTTAAACATACTTTGTCCAAACTTCTTCCCATTATGGGATAGCGCAATTAGAAATGCCTTTAAAAAAGATGACTACTATGGGTTTATGCTGAAGGTTAGCAGTTTCCTCA
>JAVZLK010000026.1:0-21540 GCA_038883795.1 Bathyarchaeia archaeon | reverse complement strand
ATAACGTTGCCACACTTTAAACACTTATAGTACCTGTTTGCTCCGCCTTCATATTTTTGTTCACCTAAAAATTCAAGGTCATCCTCAGCATGAGGGCACTTCTGTTCAGAAGACTTAACCTTCGACAACGAAACCACACGAAAATTAACAAAACAGCCCCTTTACTTAAAACTTTTGCAACCCCAAAAACAAAAGGGAGGCCTAACGAAATCCTCTTCCGTGAATTTATATCGAAGTAGAACAATCTTATAATTTGGGCCCGTAGTCTAGTACGGACTCGCACTTTTATGGTGATATCCCCCGCAAACTCCCTTTTTCTCTACTCCAAAAGCCAGTTTGTTCATAAGGGCATCATGGGATCTTGACTTTTGTAAGCCATGAGGCACTTTGCCATCCAAAACGTCTAATGTTTCGTAGTCTGCGCCTACGCTTACATGTTGGATTAAGCCCTTGCAGATTCTTTCGGCTGTTTCATTAACGTATATTTCAGCCTCATACCAAAGGTTAGCGCCATCCCATTCGGTTTTCGTTACTTTGCCAACAGCATTAGGAACAGCAACATGCTCGATGTAGACGGGAGCGGAAACAAGCTTCTGGGCGAAGGTTTGCAGTTCTTCTGGCGTGTAAATGTTGAAGTTTCTGCTCATGCCCGCAGTCATCGCAATGCCTTTAATGCGTAAAGGCTTGTCAACAATCCTCTCCAAAACCTTGAAGGGTAAAATAGCGCTAAAATGCTCCTTAACTACGGCTTCACGGTGCTTTTCAAACCAAGCCTTAGCCTTCTCAACAGTCCAGCTTTTAGCCTTGTCAAAAAGGTAGCTCTGCACCGTTGTCTTATCTTCGCCCTTAAGCTTGCCAACAACAGCCTTTATTCCCTCATCTTCACTAAGCGTTATAGTGCGAAAACTGTCAGGGTCAAAGTCGTCTGGGTTACGGTGTCCAGAACGAATATACTGATCGGTTTCTTCCCAAGGCAGAGCCAAAACCCGCCTTTTATGCTCTGCCCTATAAAAATATATGTTTCAAAACATAAATTGAATTATACAATGGGATGGTCAAAAAGTGGCAAAGAAACATATTGTAAGGGTTGTTTTAAGCCCATAACACAAAGAACTACTCGACAGAATATGCGAAAAATTGGGACAAAGCGAAAGTGAAACACTACGCATGGCGTTCTTGCAATATGCAGAAAAGTTGAATCTCGTAATTGAAAAGATGCATAGCTGATATAAGTTCAAATCGAATGGAATTTTACTATGCTTAAGATTGAGACTAATTCAAAACTGTTTAGGGAAGTATGGTTAAATTTAAGAAAGACCTGTTACAAAATTAAATGTGGGGTGAAACACATCTCTAAATCTTTGTCTAACTGGAAAGACGCGTATGAGGATATTTTGGCACAAATGAAGCGATATTGCAAGTTGCTTACCAAAAAGGATATAGAAGAACGCATAAAGAATGAGAGCATTTTTATCGTTCCAATATTGGATGAGAAAAACCAGATTGGATCTTCTTCTGTTGATGTGAGGTTGGATTGCTATTTTTTGGAAACTAAACACACTGGCAAGGGCATAGTTGAAGTCCACGAACGCATGGACCCATATGACTCTACAAAACTGGTTACAGTAGATTTGTTTAGGGGTAAGTATACGCTTCAGCCAGGTGAATTTGTAAATTGTCAAACTTTTGAGTATATATCACTCTCTCGTGATTTGTTTGGATTGATTGACGGACGAAGTTCGCTTGGAAGACTTGGCGTAGTGGTTCATTCAACTGCTTCTTCCATTGACCCGGGATGGGAAGGGCATTTGACATTAGAGCTTCATAATGATGGTAAAATGCCCGTAAAGCTGTTACCCTTGATGAGAATTGCTAGGCTTTTGTTCTTTGAAATCCCAGAGGTAGAAGTTGGTTATAGCGGGCTTGAGCCTACCGAGAGAAAATATTATCGCCAAACAAAGCCAACTCCTAGTAAAATATATGAAGATAAGGATCTGCAACTCATAAATAAAATACGAGAAAAGATCGAAAAAGATGAGAAGACACTATCAAAAAAATTACTTGGTGAGCAATGATTCATATTTGCGATATAAGTCCCTTGTTGTTATTAATCTAATCATATCTGCCAAAAATTCTTTAAATTCTTGAGTTTCTGCTAACTCTTTCTTGACATGTTGCGAAGCATTTAGTAAGTCTTTCAAATCGACATATTCTCCTTTAACCGTTATGCATGGTTTTAAATTGTTTAGTCTCTCTCCTAATAGGCTAATATGCTTTCGCAATTCCTCTGTGCATTTATACTCTATTTTTTCACTTCTAGCTTTAGCCCGTATATCTTCAATGATCCTATCGCAATGTTCTGGAAGCGAAACATTCTCAATAAACTCTTGCATACGAACGCAGTTAATTTTAGCCTTTATATCACTTGCTTCCTCCGTCCACCCACATCTTTCCAGCTCATCCGCTATTAACTTTAACCTTTTTTTAATCGGTGGATGTGTTCCGTATAAACTCTTTTCTTCCCTGAAAAAATTATCATATAGTCTATAGCCAAAAATAGGTCCACACGAAATCGTTGCTAATATATCGCATGCTATTTCTAATGCCCAGTTTGGCATAGCTTCTTCAACATCCAATGATGAAGTAGAGGCCAAGTTATATCCACCCAGATACAATTCCTGCCTGAGTTGAGGGTAGTAATTTATAACAATCTGAAGTTTCTCTTCCTCTAAAATATGAGCTGCCTCATGGATAAGAAGAGCCCAATCGACGGGATTTTTCATCAGCGAGGGTGTTGCAAAAATAATATAGGCTTTTTTATTTGTTAGATACTCAAAAGCTTCCCGTAGATTTACAAGAAATGGCCGCAAAACGTATCTACAGATGTCTACAGTGCCTGGCACTAAATTAGTGAGGGTAAGCTTAATAAAATAAGGCACTTCTTCACCGCCAAGGCGCTCATAAACGCTGTCCATGAAAAAATATAGATCTTTAGGGACATCCACGGTATTCTGAGTTAAATCAAGCACCGTGTGCCATACACGAGATAAATTGTATCTCGTAGCTCCGCTAAGAATAAGAGCAATATCACTTGATAATTCATGGTCTCTCAAATTTTCAAGAGATGATTTGATCTTTGAGTGTAAGTCTCTTATTATCGTTTTTAAGAATTCTGAGTATTTGCCTGGTATAGTTATGTAGGGTAACTCATTTTCGATATAATTTCCATAGTCATTCATTATAACTTTAATTCGATGCTCCCATAATTCGGTTTCACCAGAGTTCTCTTGTGAACCAGGAGGAGGCATACAGTTTCTTCTCCAGATGCTCGCTAATATCATTAAACTGAGATATGATGGTCTTTAAAAATTTGATGCATTCATCTATACGCTTCTCATCGGGTTCATGACCTTGCCTTATTTCGGATATTATATCATCAACAGCTTGCCAGCCTCTTAATAATCCATCTCTGCTCGTATTGTTTTTATCTAACAATTCTCGGTATACTCTTCTTACAAGATAGGGAGCTTTTTCTTCCTTAAGTGCAGCAATAGTTTGTTTGATAAAGATTTGGCACTCTGATATGGTGGGTCTAAGGGCAGATTGATTTTTTGTTACTCGATATTTTTCAAGAGATATTAAACATTCAATAGCAAGTCCACTACATAAACTGGTTGCTCCAAGATGCCTATAATGATCAGCGGCTGATTCCATTATGGTCTCCATTTCCATTCACCAATTTTGTATCTTTACATAATAACTTAAAAGTATTTGGGAATACAAAATAACTTTTTTGTTAGCATGTTTCCTAACACAAAAGTTTTTTATACAACTTACAAAGTAAAAACATACATGCAACGACGAAAAGTGCTTAATGATAAATCAAAAATAGAAAATACAAATAAAAGGATACGAGCCTCCGATATCTTTTCAGCAGTCTTCAGTCAAAAACCTGCTGTATGCCAAAATCGCCTGGCCATCTTAAAATCCCTTAGTAAATCAAGTGTTGGAGAAACGCGTTTTGCTGAACTTTTAAGAGACGTTCAATCTTCTAGAAGACTGATGGATTATAACTCTCAAAGGCTAACCTATGACCTGCAAGTTCTGAAAGACAACGCACTTATTGACCAAACTGCTGAAGGAAATTATATTATAACAAAGTATGGAAGCTATGTTCTTGATGTTTTTAGTAGGATTGAAAAGGAGCTAAGTGAAAATAAAATAAGGGAAAAGCCTGGGTTTGTCGGAGGTGTAACAGGCGTAATAAATGCAGATGGATTTGACCACGAGTTACTCGCGAATGAACTATGTAGGTTACCGTTTTTTAAGAAAACACCTAGCGTCGAAGAAAACAAGATAGAGCTAGAATTTAAAGATGATAACGAAAATTTTGAATCTGATATCGAAATAAGTAAGGACGGAGATTTTGCAGCTCAAGTTACAATATATGAGAGCATTTTGGATATTGAGAATTCGTTCATGGAGGATTTGGTGAAAACTACAAAATGGCATAAAATGGCTCAGGCATTCGCATACATCGTATTATACTATATCGAGAGGGTGACTAGAAGGATATGGAAAAATGCTGAAGTGAGGGTGGCGTTGGGTCCAGATTCATATCCATTAAACATTTATATGGAGCATAGTAAAATATGAGGAACCTGCAAGTTAATATTTTTGAGTTTGAGGGAAAGCCTTTCAAAGATGGTGTGAGCCTAGTATTTTATAAACCAACGGAAATAATTCCAGAAGAAAATCTGTATGTGGTAGGTAAGGCTATTTCAAAACTGGAAACTGAAACTCAGTTGTCATTAGTGGCAGTGCAGTCTTATTCATCTATTTGTTGTGCTTCTTCGAACCCTGCACTTTTACCAAAGACATTAAACGTATCGAATAAAAACGGTCAATTTCATTGGCTCAGAGATGAAACGAAAAATGTTTACCCAAGCGATCTCAATGGAAGAGAGCTTTTGAGAAGGCTTATGGCTAGAGCGATTTCAAATCAGCAGATAGCAAGAGGGTGGTTTGTCGAAGCTTACAAGCAAGTTTACTATTGGTCCTTTAATCTCAGCGAACAATTGTCAATGGGTGTTATGGACGTATATCCAGGTTTTATTTTTGTGCCCTATGTTTACGAAGACGGCTCATGTGCTGTATTGATTGATCCAAAGTTTCGATTTGTTCCCAGGAAAAACTATAGGGAAATTATTGATGAGATGAAAAGTGCTGGAAAAACTAATGAAGAGATAGTTTCCATCATTGAAGGGGAAACGGTAGTTGATGCATGTCCGATAATCGATTGCAAATTACGTAAAACACCATCAAGCAATTGCCGGTTAAAAGGAGCTGGAAGAAGACGTTTACTTGCAAGGCTTGACTTCACCAAAACTCCTTCTAATGCAAGTTATGGGAATTTAATTGAATATCATCAAAGAAAAGACATATGTCCTAATGAGGGCTTACTTGGAAGATCGATTAAAGACAAGCCTCCAGTTGCACTTATTGAAATCCTAAGCACTGGTGACATACTCGAGTTTCCACTAGAAAGATTAAGAAAAGAGTTAAAGTTACATGAGCTTGATAAATTCAGTAGACTTTTTGTGATGAAACATATTCAACCATCTATGAAGGAACGCTGGTATCTAACTAAAGGATTTTTAACATACGTGGACGACATTAAAATAGGCAGACTCCCTCCGCTTAGGCTTGTGCGTAGATTTGCAGAAGCAGGCTCTAAAGGTAAAATATGGGAGCATTATGAAACTTTCAACGAACCACGATTACGTTTCGCAAAAAATAAAACGGAATTAGAACCTTATATTGGATTGGAGTCTTATGGGCCTTACGACCTGGATGGAAAACCGAAGAGATGGTTTAACGAAGTCTATATAACAATTTTTAATTTTTCAGACCTTCCAGAGGAAGCTATTATGAATTTCTATAATTACTTGGTTGAAGGTTTTTCTAATCGACCGAGTTTTCCTGGATTAAAAAAATTGTTTAGAGTAAACATTCCAAGATTTACCGATGATGTTGTTCAAAAAAGCGTGCGAGAGTCAAGAATTCGTTTCCGAAGACAGCCACATATAGCAATAATAATAACAAAACTAACGGGAGAAAAAAATGTAAGGCAATACAAGCCTTATAAGCAAGAACTATCTAAGGAAGGAATCCCCTGCCAATTTGTTTTGGAGAAGAATATTGGTCCCAATGTTTCAATTTCAAAATATTCCGGGTATTTGAAAAATTTATCACTGTGTATTTATGCTAAAATAGGAGGGATAGCTTGGATACTAGACCAGCCCGTTGGTGAACAGAAATGTTTCATAGGACTCTCTTCCATCATACGGAAAGATGTTGTTTATATGTCCCTACAAGTCTTTGATAATTACGGTCAATGGCTTGGTGGGTGGACTGAAGCTGTTCGCAAGAAAAATTATCCAGAAGTATTAGAAAGCAGACTTAATGATGCTGTAAAAGTTTTTTCAAAAATTCACGGACTCCCAAGGCAGGTTGTTTTACATAAGGATGGCGAAATATGGTCTGATCTCGAAATGAAAATTATAGAACAATCCATGAAGCCAGACTCTAAGATAGTGAGTATAAAGAAGCTCGGAATACATAGAATATATGATCTGGCTTCAGCAGATTATATGGTGAAGAGGGGTAGCTATATACAGACAACACCAAGTGAAGCTATCTTAGTTACAAGCGGACCACCTCAGGAAATTCGTGGTGCTCAAAAGCCGATAACTATTGAAGTAAAGAAGCCAAAACCAAGCACGGAATTAATTCGCGAAACTTGCAAGGAAGTTTTCGACCTTTCTCTTGTTTATGGAGGATATATGTTAGCGGTGACTTCCAAGCCGGTAACAACTCATTTTGCCAGCAAAGCTGCCGCTTTAGCGGCGAAATTAGAGCTGAAGAGCCCTAACCTCTGGAAGAAAGCTTGGTTTCTTTAACAAAAGTGTTATTTGTGATTTTCAAATATTACTTAGTTTTAAGATTTTTAAGAAATTTATTTTGAGCCCTATTTTCCAGTAGTTTTGTATGTCTGAGCGGTATAGGTAGATTATGTTGTCTTGTCTAAGGTTTTTAAGTGCTTCGAGAATTTCACCGGGGTTTGCATTTAATTTTTCTGCAAGTTCAAACTGGTCTTTAACAAGGATGAATTTTGAGCCTGTTTCATTGTAATGGTTTAATAATACTTCTACTACTTCCTTTTCCACATTGTCTAAGCCAGAATTTTGCAGCCACAAGCTTATGGGAATTTGTTTTGTTGTTTTTGGCTGGTTAGTTTCTACTTTCTTTCGATAATCATTTATATTATTATATGTGAAATTCAAATACTTAACAAATTCAACCCCAGAATCAGTCAAAAACCAAAAATCACCATTTTTCAAGGCTAAACCATACCTTTGCATGTTCTTCAAATACCGCCAAACATAATTCTGGTTTTTTCCAGCCCTTTCAGCCAAGTCGCAACAGCGCCCATCACCATCAAACAACATGTAAAGAAGCGTTATTGTGAAGCCCCTAACACGTCCAAGAGCAGTAGAAGTAGTAGATAATAGGGCATAATTAACGGCCCAAAAATTCGCCTTGGACTTTTGCCTGCTTCTTGAGTCCCAATTTTAAACATAATACTTTGCCAAGTCTTGTAAACATTAACCGTTACGTTTCCCTTTGAAGACGCGCCCTTTCCAACGTAAATGCGCTTGGGCTCCTACTTTTACATGTAAGTATAGCCTTTTTCATTGACATTCGATCCCTAACCAACAAACCTTCCATCATTAGTGGCGAACGTGCCGTTGAGTAACAAAGTAAATTATTTCTATAATGTAGTGCGCCTATTTTAGGTAGAATTGTCTGTGCTGTTGCTCCTTGCTAGATTGTTACAGTAAAAGCCGTTTATATCCAAAAAGGACTTTTAAGCCTTTATTTTAATTTTGGGTGGAACAAGTTAAAACGATATCTATTTGATATACCTACTTTGTAATTCAGCTTTTTATGCTAATTAAAAGTTTTTGAACAAATTTTTAAAATTATGAAAAAGGATGACAGAAGAGGTACTTTCATTAAACTCTTCTATTGCCACATTTCCATGAGCAAACCTATTTCTGAAGTTAATAGAATTCGCTTCAACCAAAAGTAGTTTAAGAAGTATTGAAAATTCTCGCCAAAATTATCTTTAACTTCCTTTAGATTTAGAAGCCCACCAAGTTCTCTTTGCTCAATAATTTTGCTTTCATAGCTTGAAACATCCGCTCCTATTGCACGTAAATAATCAATATGCTTTCGATTAATGGTGTCAAGATTGAAACGGAAGCTACATAATCGCCTTGAAAATGATGTTTTGCTCCATGCAGAATTAATTCAAAGTTATTTTTTTGCTTAAATTACATCGTGAAAGAAAATCAGCAACCAAAGACATTGTTAAAATGTTTTTATCTTGGAGTTCTCTAAGAATCCGAGTTATCACCCAAATTGTTTCAAGTACTCCAAAGTTTAGTTGCTGGTTTAGTTGAAATTTCTCTTTATCTTTAATAGATTCTAATCGAATAGTTTTCTCGCTGGCGAGTAAAATAGTGCTAAAAATATTTTGCAGCGGATGTTCTCTCATCAACTTTTGTACAAATTCCTTTGTTTTTTCTAAATTGATGCGAATTATCGATTCATTCATGCATATATTCAAAAGTATCTGCGCTGAAGGGAGATTGCTTAAACTATTAAGGTATTCTCGAATGCTCTCTCCTAGCGTTTCGTAGTATTCTTTAGCGATTTTTTCGAGTTGTTCTCGTTCTTGCTCTGGCAGGGTTATCTCTTTTAGCTCGTCCGAAAAATCAATTCCAGCTAATTCTTTCTTCAGTTGCTGCGTCCTTTCTTTATCGCCTATCTTGACACTGTAATCTAATGCTTTTTGAAGAATAAAATGTTTGACTAATTTGCTTGTTCTTCCCTTCTCATGTGCTTCATTAATCCAACTCTGTATAAGTTTTTCATGTAGTTGTTTTTCATCATCTTTGAGTTTTAAGAATTTCGCAATTTTTATCGCCTCAAACAAAAAGCCTCTTTGAAAATTGAAATTCTTATCCTCTGACATTCTTTCCGAGAATTCAATCAGCGTTACATAGACGTACTCTATATCTTCCCTTTCGGCGACGTTTATTACATCATTAAACAAACGACTCACTTCCAATATTGTATGAAGAGGGAACGTTTCTTTCTTCTCTTTTAGATAGCCAACTATCCTTTTTGAAACCAGTTTCAGCCGTTCCTCATATCCTAACATTTTATAGATGTAAACAGCTGTTTCCAAACAGCACGTTAAAATCCAAAACCAGTTTTTCTCATAAGCTATCCTTTCCATCTCTTCAAATTTTTTGGCTGATTTAATTGCTAATTCATAATTTTTCTCAATCTTCCATTTACCAAAAAGCCAAACAGCTTCAAATATTGGACTGAGCGTTAGGTCTAAATCTTTAAGGGTGTCCAGTCTTTCTTTCCATCTTGCCCCATTATTCTGGTTCTTGAAAAACTCAAGGTACATGTGTTTTACATGCATAACTAACAAAAAATCTTTTGTCGGGTCACTTTCTAACTCATTTAAATAATATATAAGGAAATGATTTCGTGCCAAGGGCGTTCACATAGCGCTCATGCCTAGGGGGAAAGACTGACTCGAGGTGCATCGTAGTAGTTGCAGCTACACCGTACCTTCAAGCTGGATACAGAATCACCCCCTTAGGGCTAAGCCCAAAGCCCATTATGGACTAACATGGGAACAGGTTAACCGCTACAAGCCATGAGCTATCCAGCCCTAGCTAAATATTGAAAGTTGCTGCCAAAAGGCAGGAATAAAGAAGCGCGTCACACCTCATAAATTCCGACATAGCCGAGCCACTTTCCTAGCGGGTAAGCTTACAGAAGCCCATATGAACCAGATATTTGGGTGGAAGCAGAGTTCAGAGATGCCAAGCATATACGTGCAACTTTCAGAAGAGACGTTAACGACGCCATTCTATGCGTTTATGGACTTAAAAAGCAAACTGAATAGAAGCCAAAACTCACACCGCGTATATGCCCGAGATGTGAAGCCACAAACGCATATGACGCGAGTTCTGTATGAAATGCGGTCTAGCCCTAGACGTGAAAGCTGCATTTGAAATGGATGAAGCGAGAACCACAGCGGATAACGTCATGAACATTTTAATGAAAAAGTTCAGGAAAATGCTAGCCAAAAACTTAAGGAATACAAAATTTCAACCTAAATCACATGATTACAAACGGCAACTCATTCAGCATCAGCTGAAGGCTGGTCGGCTATGAGTCTTCACTGATTCTGCCTCAATAAATGCTCACGATGAAAACACAAGAATTTTCTGCCTCCTTCAATGGACACTATCCACCAGAGAGGCTTTCAAAGGATACTGTCAATTGCGACAGCCACCCTCCAAATCATTATCCCCAAGTATCGCCCGTAACCCACCGCACCTTTACTTTGGAAACATGCAGTGGAAAAGTAGCGCTGTTGTTCTGTTAGTGCTGTTAAGTTATTGTGCACAATCAAATAACACCACATTGTTCGAACATATCATGTACTTAAGAGGACGAGAAACATCCCAACCCGCACTTTACCTGCATAATAGCCCATAATACTTATAGTCCGGACAGCCATAAAGCCCATAAAACCAGATAAAATGAGGACAATGTAATGCAGGCATAAAACCAACACAAAAATCAATCTACTGACATTTTAGTGAAAAAAGGGAAATAGGTAAAGGAGTTTAAAGAATTTCTTTTAGAATCTCGAGGATGTCTTTAACGACTATTTTGTCTTCCACTCCTAGAACTTTTACAGCGTCTTCAAAAGTTGTTACACAGAAGGGGCATGCAACTGCAATGGTGTCAACTTCAAGTTCTAAAGCTTCCTTGACGCGGTTCACACACGGCCTTTTCGCCGAGTCAGCCTCTTCAGTCCAGACTCTACCCGCTCCACCGCCACAGCAGAAGCTGTTTTCGCGGGATCTTCGCATCTCTACAAATTCTAGGCCGTTTATTGACTGTAGAATTTGCCTTGGCTCGTCGTAAATTTGGTTTCGTTTCCCTAAGAAGCATGGGTCGTGGTAGGCGACCCGTTTTGGATATGGTTTTGATGGTTTAAGTTTGCCTTGGTTTATGGCTTCGGCTAGAAACTGCGTGTAATGCTGGACGTTTAGGCCTAAATCCCTGTAGGGCTTATCGTTTTTGAAGGTGTTGTAGCAGTGGGGTGAAAGTGTCACAACGAGGTTTGCGTTGAACTTTTGGAAAACAGCCACATTGTGTTCTGCAAGCATTTCAAACAAGCCTTTCTCACCCATGCGGAGGATGTGGTCTCCACAGCACCATTCCTCCTCGCCTAAAGTGGCATAATCAACGTTCAGCTTGTTCAGCAAAGCCGCCATGGCTCTAGCGGCTTCCCTGTTCCTTATGTCGTAGGCTGCTGAACAACAGACAAAGTATAGCACGTCCGCCTTCGTCACGTTTGGGTACGCTTTTATGTTTAAGCCTTCAGCCCAAGCCAAACGCTTGCTCTGGTGAGTTCCCATGGGGTTGTGATATTTCATAACGCTTTCGAGGACATCTTTGACGGTTCTTGGAACGACCCCCATCTCCACCAACAGACTGCGATCTTCCACCACAGAGCTTGCACAGTTAACAAGCTTTGGACAGAAAAGCGTGCAGGAATTGCATGCGGTGCAAAGCCAGACATTGTCAGCCATAACCTTAAGCCTCTCGTCCAGCCCTTCATCCCTTGAATCGGCGATAAACCTGTAGTTAACTGCCAAGGCTGAAGGCCCGAGGAACCTCTCGTCTATGGCAGCTGGACAAGCTGAATAGCAAACCGAACATTTCGTGCAGAGCGTCAAATCCCAGTATTTTCTGAGGTCTTCAGGTGACTGTATAAACTCTTCAGGCTTTTTGAAGGCTTCAGCCGGCTTGATCAACACGTTTTTAATCTTCCTATAGTTTTTGAAGAAAGGCTGAATGTCCACAACCAAGTCCTTTATGACCGGAAGGTTTGACAGCGGCTCGATAATTATGGTGTCAGCGTTTAGGTCTAAAACTTGCGTGTAGCATGCTAACATGGGCTTGCCGTTAACGTTTACGGCGCAGCTTCCACAAATCCCCATTCTGCAGGAATGCCTAAACGTGAGAGTCTCATCCAAATTCTCCTTAATATAGTTGAGCACGTCAAGGATTGTTGTTCCACGGAGAATCGGAACCTTATAGGTGGAAATGTAGCTCTTTTTGGAGTCTGGATCGTACCGGCGAATCCGGAACTCAACAACCTTCACAACTTCACCATTCAAGAGGCGTATCCCCTCCTAATACTTTCTTGCAGCTGGCTGCCACTTCGTGATTGTCACCGGGATATAGTCAAGCCTCGGGCCATCCACGGTGTAGTAGGCTAACGTGTGGACAAGCCATTCCTCGTCGTCCCTTTTTGGATAGTCAAGCCTCGTGTGGGCACCGCGGGACTCGGTTCTTGCGAGAGCGCATATGGTTGTGACTTCAGCCAAATCCAACATGAAATCGAGCTGAAGGGCAGCCACAAAGCCTGTGTTAAAGGTTTTCCCTTTATCCTCAACCTTTATGCGTTTAAACCGTTCTTTAAGCGCTCTAATCTCTTTGAGGGCGCTTTTCAATTCTTCGCCGTTGCGGAAAATCCAAACCTTAGTGTTCATGAGCCTTCGCAGTTCATCCCTAAGTTGGGGAACTTTTTCGCCACCCTCGCTGCCGAGGATTCCGTCAAAAACCCGTTTTTCTTCAGCTAAAGCCTTTTCCATTGGAAATTTGCGGAAGCTTGCGGACAAGGCGCATTTGGCTGCCTCCTCGCCGGCAACAGCCCCGAAAACGAGACATTCAGCCGTAGAGTTTGTTCCAAGCCTGTTGGCGCCATGCAAGCTTAAACATGAGCATTCGCCAGCCGCATACAAACCTCTGATAAGAGTCTCAGTTCGGATGTTGGCTTTAATCCCGCCCATGGAGTAGTGAGCCGCTGGCCGAATGGGAATAAGCTCCTTAACCGGGTCCACTCCGGCAAGTTTTATGGCTACTTCCCGTATCAAAGGCAGCCTCTCGTTGATTTTCTCTTCGCCCAGATGCCTAAGGTCTAGGGTGATGTAAGGCCCATAAGGTCCTTGGAAGGCTCTTCCCTCGAGGATTTCGGTTTGTTCAGCCCTTGCAACCACGTCTCGGGGCGCCAACTCCATCATTGCTGGCGCATAGCGTTTCATGAAGCGTTCATCTTGAGCATTTATCAAGTAGCCGCCTTCGCCTCGGGCGCCTTCGGTTATTAAAACGCCGGATGGCACGAGTCCCGTTGGGTGGAATTGGACGAACTCCATGTCTTCTAGGGGTGCGCCTGCCCTGTAAGCCATGGCCATACCGTCGCCTGTCGTCGTGTGGGAGAACGTTGTGAACTCGTATATGCGTTCATGGCCGCCTGTCGCCATAACAACGGCTTTGGCTTGGAAGGCATGCATTTCGCCTGTTTTAAGTTCTATGGCTGTTAAGCCCAACACCGTGTTGTCTTCAACGATAAGCGATGTGGCGAACCATTCGTCGTAAAACTTCACGTTTGGATAGGTTACCGCCTTGCCGTAAAGCGTGTGCATCTCATGAAAGCCCGTCATGTCCGCTGCAAAGCAAGCCCTTGGATATGTGTGGCCGCCGAAGGGCCGCTGGTCTAATTTCCCGTCTGATGTGCGGCTCCATGGGCAACCCCAATGCTCCATCAAGATAATTTCTTTGGGAGCTTGCCTAACAAAGAATTCCACAACATCTTGGTCCGCTAGGTAGTCGGCGCCCTTCACGGTGTCAAAGGCATGCAAGTCAAAGGAGTCTTTTTCACGCATTACCGCAGCGGTTCCACCTTGAGCGCAAACGGAATGCGACCTCAGTGGATGAAGCTTAGAAATGATGGCTATGTCCAGTTTGTCGCTGTATTCCGCAGCTGAAACAGCAGCTCTTAAACCAGCCAAGCCAGCGCCAACAATAACTATGTCATGAGTGGCTTTTTCCATAACACTTTACCTTACATGTTTTCCGAGGAAGTAAGTTGTTTGACTATATCCGATGACAGACCGATATAGCTTGCTGGATCTAGCAGTTTCTCAAGATCTCTCTTACTTATATGCTTTGTAATAGTCTCGTTTTCTAATAGGACATCTCTAAATGGTTTTTTCTCCTTTTGAGCCTTCATAGCGCAATCATAGACTATGTGGTGCGCCTTTTGTCGCCCGATTTTTGGTGCTAAAGCCATCATCACCGCTTCGGCATTTATTAATCCTTCAGATATCTCCAAGTTTCTTCTCATGTTCTCTGGGTGGACTTCCAACTTCTGTAGAATGGTTTTAAGATTTTTGAGTATTATACTAAGAAAGAGACAGCATTCAGGTATTATCACAAATTCCACAAACCATGTGCTAAAGTTTCTCTCATCAAGTGTCTCCATAGATTCTGTCATTATATGGGCATGTGCTCGTATTATTCTCGCTAAAGCAACACTTGTTTCGCTTAAAAATGGGTTTCTTTTCTGGGGCATAGTGCTGCTTCCGACATGGCCGGGCGGAATTGGTTCCTCAATTTCAAGTATTTCTGGTCTCATTAAAATTAATACTTGATTTGCAATTTTGCTTAGCGTGGATGCTATTATCGCTAAAAGGTTTAAAAATTCGGCTAGTCTATCGCGTGCGGCATGCCAGCATATAGCTGGAACTTCGAGACCTAACTTCCTTAGTGTTAACTTCTGTATTTCTGGTCCCTTGGGACCAAAACTTGCAAATGTGCCTACTGCGCCAGTTATATTGCCAACAAAAAGTCTTTTTTGAATCTCTTTAAGCCGTTCTATATGCCGTGATATCTCATCGAGCCATACACCCACTTTTAATCCAAATGTCATGGGAACGGCGTGTACACAATGTGTTCTACCAGCCATTGGGGTGTCTTTATACTTTTTTGCCAAGTCGACAAGAAAGCCTTTTATTTCGAACAGATCCCTTAAGATCAGGTCGCATGCATCTTTAATAAGTAATATCATCGCGGTATCAGAGATATCCTGTGTTGTTGCTCCCCAATGTAAGAATTCACCAGTTTCTCCTATCTTTTCCCTCCATGATTCAATAATCGCCACCAAGAAATGACCTGTTTTTTGAACCCTTTGCTCAACTTTCTCTAAGTCGATGTATTCTATTGACGCTTTTTTAGCTATCTCTCTTGCCGCTTTTTCGGGTATTATTCCTAGCTCCGCTTCAGCCTCCGCTAAAGCCACTTCAACCTTGAGTATTTTTTCAATAAAGTTTCTTTCATTAAATACATCTCTCATGTCAGGGGATGCTAAATTGTGTTTAAAAAGAACCCAATCTACGGGATGGCAAGGGGTTTTTATAAATGCCAAATTCACACAACCTCTTTTTTAAGTGGGTACATATCTTCTTTAAATTTCACGCTTCCATCGGGGTATATTCTCGCTCCGCTGCGCCTTGCAGTCCAGCAGTGGAAATTTATTGCTACCGGGCATATTGCTGTATGTGTATCAGCCATCTCTACTTTTACAGTAAGTGCGGTTGTATTGCCACCAACACCAGCTGGACCTATTCCTAAGGAGTTAACAGCCAAGAGTAGGTCGTTCTCTAATCTGGCTAATTCTTCATTTGGGTTTGTGTCGGTCCACTCTCGTACACTAACGGCTCTTCTGCTAAGCTTTGCGGCGTAATGCATTTGCCCACCAATTCCTATTCCGATAGCTACCGGCGGACAAGGGATTCCTCCAGCGGCAATTGTGCTTTCGAGAACAAGTTTTTTAATTCCAATGCCGTCTCTGCCTACTTGCACTGGGGTAAGAACTTTCAACACGTTGGCCACTTCTGAGCCACATCCTTTGAAACTTATTGTAAAGTCCATGTAGTTTAAGTTGGGATCTAGTTCTATTTCTACGTCGGGTATACCCACTCCTGAGTTGTCTCCCGGGTTTTTTCTGGTTATTGGGTGCACTATGCTCGGTCGAAGGTAGCCTTTCTTTGTAGATTCAACTATTGCCCTCTGAAACGTTTTCTGAATATCTGCATTTATTTTTATATCACAACCAGTTCTTACATAGACAACGGGATAACCTGGTGATTGGCACATAGGTTTACCTGTTTTAGTGGCGAGCTCTGCGTTATGTATCATGGTTTCCAACATTTTTCTCGCGGCCAAGCTTCTCTCGCTCTGATGAGCTCTTCTCAGCAGTACTAGGGCATCTGGAGCTATTCCCGTGCAACTTCTCTTTACAAGCTCTAAGGCAATTTCATATATAGTTTTTTCATTTAATGTTTTCATCAGGAACCTCCGCTTTTAAGATTTCACGCATCCTTGCCACAGCTTTTTCTTTTATTTCTTTGAAAAGGTTCCCTCCATGAGAATCCATCGCTACCACCAGTGGTCCCCAGTTCTTCACTTCTATAACCCATATTGCTTCGGGCATACCCAGATCCAACCAGTGAACCGCCTCCACTTTTTGTACGAACTTCGCTTGTATTGCTGCACATCCAGGCGGAGCCAGAAGATAAACACCACAATACTTTTCTAATGCATCTTGGGTGCCTTTATTCATTCCACCTTTACCTATTATTGCCTTTACTCCAAGTTTCCCAAGTAATGTTTCTGAGAACGGTTCCATTCGCGTGCTTGTCGTAGGCCCGATAACAATGACCTCCCATTCTTCGTTTTTCCTCCTTACAACAGGACCAGCATGGAATATCGCTGCCCCTGTTAGGTCTACGGGGAGCTGCTTTCCCTCTCTTAGATACTCCATGATTCTGATGTGAGCCATGTCTCTAGCTGTGTATATTGCTCCACTCAAATAAACAACATCTCCAACTTTTAGATCTGCAACGTCCTCCTTCCTCAAGGGTGTAGTCAAACTTACTTCTTTCAAAGTCTATTTTCACCTCACTCCTTACGTCTTAATAGATCACAAAGTTTTTTACATTATCTATTTCTTCTAAGCCGTTTACTATTTCCAATATTTCCGTGATTCGATTTTCTGGCAAGGCAGAAGATGCTAAAGTCTTGAACTTCATTTCCAGTTCTGGCTTTGTAAGGGGGTTTTCAGGATAGCCTTTGGGAGCACTCACGCAGTAAGAGTACTCCTTTCCGCTTTTAGTGCGTATTTTTACCTCTGCACAGCCCAAGCGAGCATTTATAAATTTCTCGTCGACGAAAACTTTTACCCTTTTTGAAAGCGTCTTTATCTCTGGATCACTAAGTTTTTCGTCGGAGAACTCTCCTAGACCCACTTTCCTGTAAATTAATGCAGCCGCGATGCAGTAGGGAAGGCTGAATTTTGCTTCAGATGAAGTTTTAGGCTCGTAGTTTTTGCCTACGGTGTTTGCTGCAATTGGATACGTCCCTACCAAAACTTCACTTACATCCTCAGCTTTAACATCATATGTTTTGGCAATTTCCAGTACAGCATCTACTGCTCCATGCGTATGGCCACATGAAGCATGGTACTTAAATATGTTATTTACTATCTCAAAACTATTCCCGAGGTTCTCAGCAATCTTTTGGACGTTGAACTCTCTAGCGGTGGCTTGGAGATATCCCATCTCCGAATCAAGTATTTTAGTTGAACTAGTGAACCCCTCTCTAGCCAGCATTGCCGCTAGTACACCATCCATTGCGGCTCTCCCTGCGTTAAGAGGCTTGCTCATAGTTCCAAAGACTTCAACTAAGCCTGCTGCTGTCGTCCCAGCTATTCCGAAAGCATGAATTATACCTTTCTGGTCTAAACCTAGAAGCTTTCCTGCCGCGGCAACAGCTCCAAAAGTACCACATGTTCCAGTTGTGTGCCAGAATTGATAGTGAGATGGATTTATAGCTCTTCCAATCCTTATTTCGATTTCGTAGCCTAAAACAACAGCAGTTATCAGATCCTTTCCATTCATATCATTCCTTTCTGCAATAGCTAATGCTGCTGGCAAGACTGGTGCTGCTGGATGAATTATAGCCTCTTGGTGTATATCGTCCATTTCAACTATGTGTCCAATTATGCCATTAGCCAACGCGGCGTTTACACAGGAAGTTCTTAGGGGTGCACCAATAATGGAAGATTCTGCTTTTCCACCCATCTTTTCTATAATTGAAACAACTATTCTAGCTGGAGTTTCTTGGCAACCAGCTAATGCCGCACCTAGCCAATCAAGGACGCAAAGCTTTGCATGTTCTATGACACCCTTCGGTAAGTCCCTAAATGCAGTTTTCTCAACGAAATTCGCCAAATGATTAGTTATTTTATTCACCATTTGAGCATCCCTACCAGAGCCCTAATGCTGACCAGTATGGTATCCCTATGCCTATTAATATCGCAATCAATATTATCTCCATGATAAACGCGTTTTTCAACCAATCAGTAAACGTCATGTATCCCAATCCGAACCACGGAGGGCTAGAAGCTGCTGAGTAATGTGTTAATATTCCCCCGAAGCTTATGGCATAACCCATAGCGAGAGTAAATCCAACAGGATTTAGCGTAGTTAAAGATGCAGCTCCTAAGAACGCTGGAATTATTGCACTTACTCTGGCTGTTAAAGAAGCAAAACCGTAGCCTGTAAAAGCTACTACGAGAACGAAAACAATAAACATTGCCGTAGCAGATGCTCCTCCCATCATTCCTACGATACCATTAGCTACCCACTTAAAGAATCCTAATTTATTTAAGATACCAGCCAACGAAGTCATTCCCGCAAGCCAGAAAACAGTATTCCATGCAGCCTTTGTTTTTACAATGTCATCCCATGTAATAGCCCCTCCTGCTATGAGTATAATTCCTGCTAGGAAGCCAATAATTGTTGCATCAATTCCGTGTAACTGTCCAGTAGCCCACAAGACTATTGCAAGTACAAAGGTAAATAAGCAAACTTTTTCAGATCTAGACATAGACCCCATCTCCTTAAGTTTCTTTTGAGCTTCAAGTGGGGCCTCAGGAGTTTTTCGCAGCTCTGGCTTGACAATGTAGAGGTAAACTATTGGGATTACTATTATACCGATGATTGCAATCGGCAATATGGCAATTGTCCACAGCGTCCAAGATATCTCTACTCCGAGTATTTGCTTGGCAAAACTAACAACCAGCGGGTTCGCTATCATAGCTGTTATAAACGCGGCGCTGGTCATCATAGTTATGTGGGGAAGAGTCAAACATAAATAACGGCCTATCCTATTCGCCGTTGGAGAAGGCAGAGGTTCTGAGCCATAAGCTTTCATCACACCGCTTGCGATGGGAAGAATTATTCCTGCTGAACGAGCTGTTGTAGAGGGGGTTGCAGGACCAACTATGAAATCTGCAATGCCGAGAGCGTAGGTCACCCCAAGGATATTCTTGCCTAATGCTCTAATAAGCAAATATGCGAGCCTTACCGCAAACCCTGATTTGAGAAACGCAACACAAATGAGGAAAGCAGATAATATTAGCCAGGGGGTTGAACTCCCGTATCCCGAGAATATATCGCTCACACTTGCAAGACTAAAGACTCCAACGGCTGTAAGACCACACAGCACCGCTATCGATTCGATGTCTTGAATAGGTCTGGTTATCATTGCAACTATCACTGCTACGAAAATAGCGAAAACATGCCATGCGTTAGAGGAAAGTCCATTGGGCGTTGGTAGGATCCATATCACTAAAGCAATAATCACGGGTACGACCACTCGTAAAAGAATATTAAATTTAGTTCTTTCATTTTGCTTCATTTACTTCCCCCTAAGATCTCATATGCTTGAAAGTGTAGAAAGGAAACGCCTTTTTAGATAGCCTTGAAGTATCTGCAGCGGGCTTGCCTGATTTTGCATCCTAATTCTGATCCTACGCGGCCGAAGTATGGGCAGAAAACCCATACTGAACCGTCTCCATATCTGACTACACAGACCTTGTGGGGATGTTCGTTTGCGCACATCAATTTTCTCAGCCCTACTATTTCGTCTTCCGGTTCTGGTTCCTTTTCAATTACCACTAATTGTTGCGCCATTTCCATCACCTCAAGATGTTAAAAGGCAGTCGATTTGGTTATCATTAACTGATGGTGAAGAAAGTTCTGTTTGACGTTGTTTCGTGAACATTTGTCACCATCGAGCGGTAAATATTTATGGAAGAAAGTATATAGATAGAGCATGAAGTATATACTATAAAAAGGAGGTGAAACATATGGGGTGTTAGACCAGCTTGATATGAAAATCTTGAGGTCTATGTGTGAGGGATTGTATTCTTACGAGGATTTGGCAAAACGCTGTGGGGTTGGCCGGAATACTGTTTATCGTAGGATAGCCAAACTTGAGGAGAAGGGCATTATAAAAAGGAGGATTACGGCTATTCCGGATTTCAGCAAAATTGGATTTTCAGCCGTAGTTATAGGCATGAATTTAAACCCGAGGGACGTTGATAAAGCTATTTCGTTTTTAAAAGTTCAGCATCAAATTAAGTTTTTATGGAGAACCTATGGACACCACGATGTGATAGTAACAATATTATGTGACAAAGACGATGTTGGAACATGCATATACAACCTCAGAAAAGCCCTAGAAGAACTCAACATTTCAGTAAACAGATTTGATATTTCCGTAAGCGTGGTCTGGGAGAAAATGCTAATCACCCCCTAAAATTGCACATCTTCAAACACTGTTGCTTTTATAAGGCCATCTTTACACCATTCATAAAAATGTTAAAACATTCATTCTGAAAGAAAACATTAATGGAATCGCGCTAATCATAAACTAAAGCAAATTCTCAATTTTCAATTTCAATGAAACCTACACCATTAAAATTCAAAAACATTTCCGTTAAGAGACACTAACAGAGGCGGAAGATTGGCGGTATTTATTAAGGATCTTCATTAATATTTTGGATCGGGACTCCTTTCTCCAAAGTAAAAAATATGCCAAGAAGAAAATATTCCATAAAGGTGTTTGACGACTTTTGATGGCGATTTTCCGGCCATTTTAGCATGGCAGTTTTTTAGCTAAAGAGTGGTGAGTGCTAGTGCAGTCTATGGGTCAACACCGCAGTCTTTTAGGGGGCTTAAGTAGGTTTGCTATATTCTATTTTCTTATTAGCAATATATAACGTTAGGCCAGCGATAAAAAGTCCTAGAAAATATCCCAACCACTCTAGTGTTTTTGCCCATTTGGTTGAGGGTTCACGGTTCTCCCTAAGAACTTTTACTATTTTATCATATGTCAACCATGCTAAAAGTAGTGGCGGAGACGAGCAAACGATTCCTATTATAGCCATTATTATTCTGATGAATTCATCGCTTCTTAAGAAAAATAAGGGAAATCCAACGAGACCTACAAAAAGCATTACAAAACTTACTATATAGAAGCCCATACCTAACTCCGCATAGATGAGTGCGTCTTTCCTCCACTCTTTAACCATCATCTCACCATGACAGATGAATATACTGAACTACAATATAACGATTTGAACTATCGAAGTCTACATAGCCATCAAATGAGCCA
>JAVZLK010000025.1:0-21823 GCA_038883795.1 Bathyarchaeia archaeon | reverse complement strand
GTCACTGGTCTGCGTCGAACTGGAAAGACATCTTTTGTCAATGTTGCGCTAGTTGAGTGTGGTTACCCTTTTGCTATTTTGGATTTGCGCGGATTGCCTTTTAATCCATCTTATGCAGATATTGTTCGGAGACTGGAGGCGGCGTTTAGACAAATTGACCGAAAATGGTTCTTCGATCTCTCTGAGGCATCGAAGCATCTAAAGGGTGTGTCGATTCTTGGGAATGTATGGGGTCTATACACAGCTTACAGACTTCAAGGAAGACGAGTGGATTTGTAAGGTTGCTAAGACCTTTGAGGAGGCAAAGCAGCTGATAGAGGCTGGATTCGAGTACGTTGATATTATTGATGATTTTCACCTTTATAGAAAGCGTAATTAGCGGCTGTCTGTGGGTGGCGCGAAAAAGCCGGGGGTGGGAGTTGAACCCGCCACAGCGTGGAGATTTCTCCCGCAAATTCCCTCTTTTTCTGTTTTCGGACTCGTTTTGAAGGTATTTTTCCTTTGGAGTGGTTTATGCTGCTGATTAGCGCTGATTTTCTGCGTAGCAGGCTTTCTTTTGAGCAGCTTAAAGAGCTATGTCTGGCTTTGGGCATGTGTTTGGAATGTGGCGGCTCAATTGTCGCCACGGATGGTGAGGTCGTATGTATGAAATGCGGTATGGTTTGGAGTGATGAAAACGTTTCATGGGCTGTTCCTTTCCCAGAAGGCGAATGCGAAGGATTGAACGGCCATTTTGAGGGTCATTGGCAGCCTGGCAGCAGCCTCTGCTTTTTGAAGGGGTTGGGCGACCCGGTTTTGGAAAATAATGGCGGAAAGGGTTTGATGCGGGTTTTGGCTAAGGCGCCTAATGGCGGGGAGGATTTGGGGCTTAGAGCGCGTAGAATAAAGATTATGGCCCAAATGGAGGATCCGCCGCAGCTTAGAAGAATCCTCTCCAGAATATCGCAGCTTCTGGACAAGCTTGGGTTCCGCGGAAACCACGAAATCGCCGCTTACACGGGCAATTTGGCAAGGAAAATTGTTGCGTTTGCTTTAGCTGCTCGCCTAAAAGTTCCGACAGGATGGGCAGACGCCATAGTAAAACATGCCCTCAACAAACTACAGCTAAACATGGATTCACAAAATCAAGCTTTAAGCGCCAAGGATGAGGATTTGCATTTTGTGGAATGGTTCGAAGAAGCCACTCAAAAATTCAAGCTTAAAAATGTTAAGCCTTCATCGGAGTAAGCCAAGGCTCCGCCAAAGTGCGATACGCTTCTCTCCAGCCTTCTCGGCTTTTGCTGACATAAACAATTTGTTGCTCTGGAACTTTGTGTCCCATCCAAAACTCTATGTAAAGCGGGTCAACCTTATGATCGCTTAGGATTGTGCGGAAAGCAGCCCGCAACGAATGGGGGCTGTAGGGATTTCGCCCTTTGAATTTTCCGCCGAATTTTGCGCCAATTCTTGCGAAGTAACTGTCAACAGCCCTTGCCGTAACCGTAAATATTGGTGTATCTTCTTCTAGACGTCTGCCTTCTAAGTGCTGTTTTAGAAGCGATAAAGCCCATCCGCCTAGAAATGTTAGGAAGGGTATGTTGGTCTTCTTTCTTGAATGGTCCAGGCAGAGGGGCGATATACCCTTCTCGAACTCGTTTTGGATGTCTGCGTATTTTAGGCTTAAAAGGTCTGATATGCTTAGTCCGCTTTGGACTATGCAGGCTGCAATACAACGGTATTGGGTGTTCTCCATCAACGCTGTGAATTTGGCTATCTCTTCAATGGTCCATGGATGCTTTTTGTGGACAGCTGTAGCTGGCGGTCGGCTAACATACCGCATGCCCAACGAAATGTCGTAGTATTTTGCGAGGGACTGGACGGCTCCAACATATGTGTTTATGGATTTGGGGGCAAAGCCTTCAGCCTGCAGATAGCCTATGAAGGCGTTTAGGGTTTTGCGGGCTACCCGTGTTTTCTCAAGCCTAGGCTTTTGCAAGTCTTCTTCGACAAGCCTAAGGAAACCAGCCGCATCAAGCCCCTGCCCAGATAAGAATTCTTGGAATTTGGCTAAGCCCCTAGCGTAAACGTGGCGTGTTCCAGGCTTAAGGGCTAAGAGGAATTCCTCGACTTCTGGCGATGTCATTCAGAAGAAAAATTTAATGGAAGCCTATCAACAAACCCTTATATTATGGCGCTTTTCAAGGCTTTTTGAAAATTTTCTGTTGAGTTAGGCGTTTTGGGCTTTTCTGTTAAGAGGTGTTAACAGCAATGGATTTACCATGCATGAAAACGCTGGGGTGGGGTTTTCTGCGCATAAAAACGCCAGCCAAGAGCTGAGTGGCGGCGCAATAGAGAGTTAAAATAATAATAGTTATAAATGGAGTGATAGGCGCAAGGCTAGCATATGTTCAAGTGCGCAATTTTTCTTTTAGAGGGATGCCTCTATGCCAAGGCAGAGGCTTGCCGGAAAAGTGGGCGTGTCTTTGCATCTTTGGGTTCCCCTTGACTTGGCTGAGGCTGCTAAAAGGCTGTGTGTGTCAAGGGGCACTTCTCTAAGCGCTGTGGTAACAGAATTCCTTAAAAGATGGGTTGGTGAGGCAGGCGAAGCAGGTGAATGGGCTGAAGACTACGAGTTTTTGAAGAGGGAATATCGCCGCCTATTCCGCGAGTTTGAAAGGCTCCACGCCCAAATGAGGAAGGAAGATCCAGAAGACGAACTGTTAAACCTGGCAGTAGAACAAGGATTAGACACTGAAAAGCTCGCAAACATGGATGAGGTTGTCGCCAAACTCCTAACAGCATACGACGGACCCTTAGAAAAACTCCACCTCTTCATAGACTTCTTAGAAGCAGCTAAACGCTTATGCGAAAAACAAGAAAAACTAACAAACACAAGAAAACAAAAATACCCACCACCAAAACAACAAGAACAAACAACCATTAAACGTTATTAACCGAACATCCCATTTAAACCGTTTGATGCATTTTTCTCCGACTTTTTTGCAGCTACAAATGTTTTTGTTTGTTTTAAATTTTAGCCTAATGTAGAGAATTCTAAAGGTGTAAAGGTAGTAGTTTAGAGGATAATGAAACTAATGAAATAATAATATGGAGAGGGCACATATTGTTAACGGATGAGCAGATTAAGATCCTGTATGAAGCGGTAAGAGGCTACAATTATCCAGCTCGACTTTACGATTTTGAGCAAAAACAAGAGATTATGTTTGAAACGATGCGAGAGCTTGAGAATTACCTAAGGAAGAAATTATTGTCAAAAAAACCATTAGAAATTAAATTTGGTTTAGCTAACGTCGTTTATTGGGGGAATTTAACGGCAGGATATTGCTGGCGTAGAGTCCAAAAATTCTTGGATGAAATCACTTTGGAACAAATTCGAAAGGCAACAACTCTCTTCTCAAAAATTGAGGGTGATGGTCTCCTAGAAATAAAGAAATTGAGTCTTCCCCAATTTTCTAATATGTCTTTTTCATCAAAGCTTAGAATGTTTTTAGATCCTTGCAATTACGTAGCACTCGATAGAAAATTGCTTAAACTTAAAAAGAGCAAGATTAAGACGTTTTTCCATTTTATAAAAGAATATCCGACTTATATTCCAATAACAAAACAAAATTGTGAACTATACCACTTTTGGAGCAAACTCTGCAGAGAAACTGCAAAAACTTATTTTAAGAATGCGAATGTTATAGCGGTAGATATTGAACGGGGGATATTCCATCTCGTCGATCAATGTGAAGTAGATACAGCAGTAATGTTAGTTAAAAGTATGGCAGAGATTATTAGCGATAGCACACTTTGATATTAAGTTTCTGGTTACTACTTGTGAAGCCATGGCAACTCCTTTAAATTCTGCACAGAAATTAAAATATTGCACTTGAATTTTAATCTTTGTTTGTGATGGCGTTATGAAAATACTAATTCGCGATATTGGATCGAAAAAATGGAAGTTTGCAGAAACTATTATAGCCAAGGCTGAGTCTGAGCTTCAAAAATTGCTTGTTGAATCTCCATCCCTTATAACGATTGACGAAATAAGAGAAGGCGCCTCACCACTTATATTTGCTGTAAGCGAATTTGGTTTACCTGGCTCTGGAGCTTCAGATGTTTTAGCCTTTAGCTCGCAAGGCGACATTGCAATAATAGAGTGCAAACTTGCTGCAAACCCGGAAGTCAAACGTAAAGTTATTGGCCAGATTTTGGAGTATGCAGCATATCTTTGGGGAATGAGTTATGAAGAAATTGATGCTCGAATTCAAAAGTTGAAGGGAAAAAGCCTTGCAGATCTTGTTGCGGAAGGCGTAGCTGGAGAATGGGATGAAGAACAATTTCGAGAAGGCGTTAAACGAACATTGGAGACAGGCTCTTTTATTCTCATAATAGTTGTGGACACCATAAATGAGGAATTAAGACGAATAATAAGATACTTAAACGAGTGTAGCAAATCCGCTTTTTCTTTACATGCCTTGGAAATGAAAAGGTTTCAAGTCGACCAACTTGAAATACTAGTGCCACATTTGTATGGTGTTTCTATGAAGCCATCAATTTCAAAAGAAAGAGGCCAATGGTCAAAAGAGGAATTCTTTGCTGTTTTAGAAGAGAAAAACGAGTCTGATATTGTTGATTTAGTTAAGGATCTGTATGAGTGGAGTTCAAGGACGGCTGATAGAGTGTGGTTTGGGACTGGTAGAGAAGTGGGGTCCTTTACCTTTCATTTTATAAAGGAAGGCAAGACTATATCAGTATTCACCGTCTACACAAACGGGAAACTCACATTAAATTACGGCTGGATGAAAGCGCAATTACCCAAAGAAATTCTCGAACAATTTCACAAAATGATACATGAAATACCCTCTCTACAGCAAATTCCAGCTGATTTTTCAAAGTGGCCCTCAGTAAAAATTAACGCACTAATTGAACCAGAAAACCGCGAAAAATTCAAAAACACCGTTTACTGGTTAAAGACGCAAATTAAGTAGCCAATGAAATTAGGCAATGTTTAAGCAGACTCTCTTCATATATTCTGTTAGTGTCTCCTAACAGAATATGTTTAAAATCAACCGATGTAATCATGGATAACGTTAGATCTTTTATCTATTATCTCTCTGTGAATTTGTTGAACGACATTTTGAGATTGAATAATTTCATTCTTGAAATAATCTTTAATCGTATCCTTAACGGTCACGATTAGCCAGGGATTAAGCCTAAAAAAGTTGTTTCGGACACCTATTCGAACGTATTCTACAATACCTAAATGATATAATTCCCAGCAAGCCCAATCTGGATGCTTGATTTGCAGGTTAAGCGCTTCGGATAATTTAATTCCAAATTCTCTGACTTTTTGCTGCGACAAAAATTTCTGTTTAGAGTAGACTTCAGTTTGTGAAAGGAAAAGAATAAAAAATGCAAATTTTCTCCTTTTTGTCAATTTGCTTTTTATGACATCCCAAATCTTGCTATAATAAGTTTCCGAATATTCTTTCCCATAAAGTAGATCATCAAAATGTTTGGAGAGTTGATTGAGTGCATTTTGATCAGGATTAGCGTTTAGGCTAGCTTTAACTGCAGCAACTTTTGTTGGAAAAATTCGTGAAACTGGTAAAACACCAATATCTCTAAACCTCCTCCCCCTAACTTCCTGGGCGACTGGCACATCTTCAGCTGGAATGCCTAAGAAAACCGCATGAACATTACCTTTTATTCTATCAGCTTGCTTAAAACCTTGCTCGAAAGCTCCAGGCCAGTATTTTACCTCAATTCCAAAATATCTTTCCGGCTGTCCATAGCGTGAAACCAAGTCAACTCTAACAAAACTTTTCTTCCCACCAACCTGAACTTCTTTAACAACACCATCATTTTCAGGAAAAACTTTCTCGCTTAATATGTGCAGGTAAAGGATATCTGTATAGCTTCCCTCGGCCTCAGCGTAAAGCATTTTCCTTTGGGACAAGAGCACACCTCTATAGTGTATTTAACACAAAAATATTATATGTCTTTCATTAAGTAAACTGCAAGCGAATTTTATGGATACCTTTCGAAGATCTTAACAGCATTACCCAAAAATTTTAAAGGGCTTGCTAGAAATTTTTAATCAAAAAGTGCGGTGAAATTTTGGGAGACGATATTGAACAGCGGATTAAGAGAATAGAAGACGCAATTGAGCAAATAGGCTCCCGAATAAATACCATTGTTAAGAGTTTAGAGGAGCAAGAACATAAGTCTGAAAGAGAAATTAAAGAATCGATGGTTTTACTAACATCAGCTGTAGAGGCAATGTCCATTATCAGATACTACGATTTGAGATCAGATAAAATAGGTCTGGACGACCTTGAGGGAGTTCTAAGTTGCTTACAAAGAATAGAGGAAATTCGTCGCCACACCGACCACGATGAGCTAAGAGAATATGCCCTAGAGAGAGAAAAATTGATATTCGGAGCATTCTTAGAATTAGCCAAACATAAGAATATTGGTCCAGGTGAAATAGTTAGCCTTTACCTAGAAGAGTTTGGAAAGGATGCCTTACGCGAAATTGTTCGTATAGAGGATGTTTTATCCACCTTTGGAACAGATGAAGCCCTTAAGTGGAAACAGCTACTTGAGTTATAAAAATAGTCGTTACGAAAATCTTCAAGATTTTTTGGTTGTAACATGCTGTATTAAATCCCATTTTTGCTTAAATGAAGCTATTCGATCTTTTGATATGTAATACCATACGCTTCCTGTCTTAGCCTTTTGTTTCTCAACGTTCTTCGCAACAAACTGAGCTGGCACTATATAAAAATCGTGAGCTTTATCTCTATTAAGTTTGACGAACACGTAGATAAAATTATGTGGCTTCTTTTGACGGTCTCTCGCACTGAGGAGCCAGAAGCTATCCGAAGTAGAGATGCCACATGTTTTTACTTCTATAGCCACGCTCACACCTGTTTCATCATTCATAGCAATAATGTCAGCAGCCTTCGTGTTGCGGGTCGTTACGAGGGCTATGTAACCCAGCTTGGACAATTCTGCAGCCACATAATAAACACCAGACATGCCAGATATTTGACGATTGCTCATATCGTGCACTATACAGTCTTTTCATTAGAATTATATTTAAAATTTTAAAGTTCCATTAATCATCGCTAACAGAATGTTTGAGAAAACGGAGCACCGTGTGAGTGGAGGTGTTCTTTGATGCCAGCAGTAACCTTTAGAATATTTGTCAGAAAAAGCTAAATAAGAGGAATGTGACGAATTTTCATTGTTTTGTTCTGATGTGTGCGCGTGTATAACCAAATGCTCTTTCTTTTGAGGTGATGCGCATGTCCAACTCAGGCGAAATTATTTATGAGTGTGTAAGGTGCGGTCTTAGGTGTTCGGCGGAGAAGTGGGAGATACTAAACTGGAAGTGCCCAAACTGTCTCTATAAAGTTGCACGCAAGGTGCGATCGCCAATAGTCAAGAGAATAAAGGCAGTATAAGTTCAACATTGAAATTAAAATCGTTACCCCCTTTTTCTTTAATATCGTAAAATTCTATTTCCTTCACACAAAGTTCACAGGTTTCAAGATAAAAATTGAATTACTTTTATATTTCCTCGTTAAAGTTTCCCATTGGTCATGAATCGTTATTGTGCTTTTGAAGTTGCACTTCACTTAATTGTTCTCTTTTAATCTATTTAACCATTCCAAAGTCTTCTGATAACGCGCATTCAACATTATAAAGAGTTGAATAAGTTAATATGTTTAAAGTTCATCTTTTCTTCACGGTGAAGTTAAAAATGCCTTATACCAGAACATGGAGTGAAGAATTAATAGCGGAATGGTTACAGTTAAAGGGCTATTTCGTTGAGATCTCTGTTCCAATAAGAACCGCAGAGCCTGGAGGAAGACCTGAAGCCGATGTTTTAGGGATTAGGATTAGAGACAGGGTTCTGGAAATAATGCATGTAGAAGTTGGCAGTCTACCAGGAGGCACCGAAAAAAACATTCAACATATTCAGAAGAAGTTCAGTAGCGTTAATCAAAAAGCTATTGAGGAATATTGTCGCAAAAAACTTGGTTTTGATGGAAAAGCGTCTTACGAAAATCTCTATATTGCAACGTATGTAAGCAAGGAAACTATTGAAGCCACTAAAAAGAACAACATTAACATAAAACATTTAGATTCTTTCATAAAAGAGGATGTCATTCCGGCAATTGACGATTGGAAAGAAAAACCTCCATTTAAGCCTAAGACAAAAGGAACAACAACGCTACCAGATGGACTGTGGCTGTTGCACTTAGTTGAAAAGATGATGGACATTCAGTTAAAAAGATAGTCGCCAAAAACAAGTTAAAGCAATTCTCTTTGAGAGAAAAGGAAGCTTAGGCCAGAGTGATAGGAAGGCAAGCCCAAAACCTTGCGAACTTGATCAAGGGCTGTGAATTCCCAACGCAGACAAAAGTTTACTTTTCCCTGAAAATAATAATGTAGTATCTTAACTTTCAAAAGAAAAAGAAGCTGTTAGGATATTCAAATTCATTTGTCAAGGAAAATGGATAGGAAAATGGACACCATTAATGTGTATGCCGTTTTCTTCTATCACTATCAAATGTGCATCCAAGTATTCATTCAATTCGGTTCTCAGTTCTCTCCATTTTGGCTCAAGCGTTGCGTAGTAAATTGCATTTAAATATCTTTGGTCAGGCCATGGCGGTCGATATATAACGTTACGTGGCAAGGTAATGCAGATAATAAATCCATACTTTTGTTCTGCTTGTTTACCGAAGTGCTTATAAATGTCTCTCTTTGTTAGAAACTCTTTCCTTGGAACTCTCGTATCCCAAAGCCGTATCAATGGTATTAACTTCAGCAAAAGTGTCATGAGATTTGTTTCGGTAAAGACACACGTCGAATTTTATTTGATGGTGCAACCTTGGTATTCCTCTCCTTGAAACCACGCCGTAATTAGATGGATTTAGGGGCGTAGACAAGGGTATGCGAGGCTCAATAGCTGATAGTAAATTGGAGCTGAAGCCAGCCACCACGAGAGCGAAAACCAACAGACTATGGAGTGATAGGTTCATCTTCCTATAGTCTTGGAGCATATTCCTATCTAGTAATTCTGCTTCAACGAAAGATGTTATAATTTCTGGAAAACTTCTGCAAATACTTTCAGCAGACGAATTAAACAGTTAGGTATTCTCCAAAAGCGCAAATTAGCTTTGGCATGGTTATATGCATTTAACCAAACCGCTTATAAATATTTATTCTGTTCGCTTCTGTTCGTTTTCTCTCAAAAATTACCGATTTTCATCGAAGTTTTGGACATGCTTCCTTTTTTATTTAATTTTTGGTTTTTTGGGGCTTTTTTATCTTCGTTGTTTATTTGAATTTTTGGAAAATTCTTAAGTGCTAATGGCTCCCCATTTGTGGCTTTGGGTGTGGTTTGATGGTTGAAGCTTTGGAAACTGTTAAGCAGAAGTTGTTAGAGTCTTTGTCTTTTGCTGGCGTTACTAAAGAGGAAATCGATAGTTTAGTCAAAATTGGCGAACCCATGACCTGTTCATATTTAAATGTTCATTGGAGAAAAGAGCCTTATTGGGTGATATTAAAAATCAACCTCCTAGAATATGACGAAGATTTCAAAAACAAGAGGAAACTCATAACCGTTAAAGTTCAAACCAAAAAGCAATCAATGCATGAAAGGCTAAAACATACTGAAAGTGAATGTCAAGAGTTTAAGGCGGAATTAGGGCCTCCTCTCTTATAGCTTTAGCATATTTTAATTTAACCTCCATTTTTTCAATCCTCGGCAAAACATATTTTAAAGGCCATATCTCCGCCACATATGGTTCTCCATAATCATCCCTTCTGCACTGCCCAAAAGCAAACCACTTATCACCAATCTTCACAACCACATTGCCTAACAGGCAGTTTCGAGCCATAAAATTCATCTTAATTTGCCACCCCCTCTTAACAAGACTTCCGAGAAGCCTCAACATTGGCTGCTCAGGATCATTCGGATCCACATTTAAAACATCCTCAAAAAACACCAATTCTATGTCAGGATGCAGAACATACGGTTCCTCTTCACAAAAAACGTCCGTGTAAAGTCCAAAACATCCCCTAAACCAAACATCCAACAGATCATTATAAAATTCCTCCATCTTTCGTTGATAATTAGCCAAAGCTGAAACCTCACCCGAAACCTCCATCCGCCCCACCCCTTATACTAATCATAAAAACATCAAAATAAATTTCTCCTTCAAACCATCCAAACGCATCCGACTACACGAAATAAAATATCACTCCTATTAGTCACCGCTAACAAGAATCGTTGAATGGGGGGATATTAGGAGATAAGCGTTTCGAAACAAGCTCTTTACTTGAAGAAAGGTAATTTTTGTATGGGATGCCCTATCAACTGGAACATTTCCAAGATTAGGTATTGGACAGTGGTTTCTTTAACAATTCCTAATTGATTGAAGATGAAAAACAATCTAATGATTCAGATTAGACCACCTATTAAAGTGACGCAATGCTATTCCACTATTTGTTGCTTTCTTAGAAAACCTTCGGATGTGTTTCAACATGTTGACTGTAATCGTCACGTCAAAACTCTGCCCTCCTTTATAAGTAGTCCAATGACCAGATGTGCAGATTTCCTTAGATGGAATTATACATGTGTTGAACTGAGGATCCGCTTTAACATTTTCAGGGAAGTTTTCAGCATCTTCAAACACAAGCACGTAGAAAACGTTTTTGGCGCATCTAAAGCTGTATTTATTTATATACCAATACCAGCAAGCATTTTTACTACTAAACGACGAAGTTTTCACTTGAAAAGCAAAATATTTGGGTGGTTGACCTTCTGAGAATTTCTCCGCAATTACATCAATTCCTAAATCGACCACCGGAATAAAAGGAATAAAATCTCTTTCTATCAAAGCCGAAACAAACCGCATCTCAGCTTTCTTTCCAGCGACTGTGGGAATTCTTCCCCGCGACATTCCATCATCTCCACCACATTATACTTGTTTCATGTATCCTATATAAGTGCCCATTTTTTATTATTCAAAGCGATTTCAAAGCGATGCGAAAGCCCTTTTCAGATGAGAACATACTATTAGTGTCTCTTAACAGAATCAGAACATCTGCAGTCGAGCCAAAAAATGTCGAACATTATTGCAATAAAGTATTGCGCAAAATGGAGAAAATGCCTTACGAGACAGCCGAGACTCAAAATCAATACTCTCTTAATCGAAGTAATTGATTTTCTCCGTTTATAAGTGCATAAGACCCAAAAATTATTTTAACTGTCAAGATTATTTTCATTAGGAAAGTAAAATTATGTCACATTCAAACGGTAATAAAGAGAAGGTATTTCAAGAAATTGCCAATTACACTCCTAAAGATGTAGGATTTCTGGAAGAGGATGTTAAAATTAAAGTGGTTCTACCCATTTTACAATGCCTTGGTCATGGTCTTACTGACCTTAGTTTTGAACATTCTGGAAGGGACATTTTTATCAGAGGCCCCTCCAGAGAAACATGCATAATTGTAGAAACTAAGAAATTAGGTGAAAACTTAGAGAGGCATTTACCACAACTGAAGCGATATATGGAAGAATCGCAAGTCTTGCTTGGAATGATAACTAACGGTGATGAGTTTAGGATATATGTATGTTCCGTCGATGTGCCCTTATGTAAAATGTATAGGAGAGACTTAGCAAGAGAGGAGAACATTGAAACGTTACAACATCTTTTATCTAGGGAAGCACTATTGACGGAAGAGAAGTTTCTTACAAGCATTAATGAGGAGTTTGCAAGAAGAGCAGAAAAACTTAAACATAAACTCAATTTGGCAACCGATATGATGAAAGCCTTCAAATCCAAAGATTCAAAGAAACTTGAGGAATTGACAAGTCAAGCTAGGAAAGCAGACATTAACTTATACTTAGACTTAGAAGAAGCAGAGGGTCTCCTTAAGAGTTGGACAAAACTTACGGAGTATATTAGGAAGTTAACGGAAAGAGTTCGCAGCTCATAGCTGTTCTATTAATCACCGTTATCGGAAAATCATCAATAATACGAGAAGGCCTTTGGCGAATAGGAAAGAGGTTATGGAGAGTATCGTAGCTGATAGGTTGACATTTTGAAATTCTCTATCTTTTTTAGTAAGGGTCGTAAATCATTAAAAATGTTGCTGATTGTGTTGGGCAAGCTTTCAATTACTTTGGTAAACTCTGCGGTGTTTCTTTGGAAAATTTTCCCAATTAGAAATTTATGTCCAGCCATTGGCTTAAGGCGGTTAAGAGTTTCGTTGACTTCTTCTAATGTTATATGAAGCTCATGCTTGATTTCTTGTGATGAATCAAAGTATTTTTGAATAGCTCTTAGATTTCGGATGTGATAATACCAATAAGTGTCGTAAAATAGATAATTTGACTCAGTTAACTTGGAAAGCACTTCATCTATTTTGTTTTCGAGTAGAAGAGAATAATACTGTTGTTTTGCCTTGTAAGCTTTGCTTCCAAAATCAATTCCGACTCTTATGCTGTTTGGAGTGAATGTTATGCCTAAAGTGGCTCTTCTTATGTGAGATCTTCCTCCGGATTCTCCTAACACCCACGGAAGCCAAATTCCACCGCTATTTGGAACAAACTCCGAAACTTCTTCCGGCTTCAAGCCAAGCAAAGAGAGTGGTTTCTCTAAATTAAAATGCAACGCTAATGCTTTTTCATAAAGTATAATAAAATTATCAAAGTCCGAATCTTGAATAATGGAAAACTCACGCTTAACAGTTGGTCTTTTACCGAATGATAAAATGTCTTCAAATTCTCTTTTTTCTAACTCCTCATCTAAAGCAAGTCCAATCATCTCACATAATGTCTTTAATATTTTTTTGGTTTCTTGTATCTCCGTTGTGGTTGCACCTTTATGCATTACATTATTCCGAAAATCCCTACAAAATACAAGTTTCTTATACTCACTTTCGTCTATTAACTGCTTTTTTCTAAGAAAATTGATTACATCTGTAATTTCATACCTAAACGCTCCAAATTCTCTGTCTAATCCAAACTTGACCCCAGTTTGAAGAATCGTTCTTTCAAAACTTAGAGACGCTAGATAAGCAGACAATTCACTAAAGCCGCTCAGATAATCTCTATACTTAAAGACACCAAGAGCATATCTTATCATATTTATTGTCTCATCATTTGCAACGTATAACGGCATAATTTATCCCAAAATTAAAGCTAAGTTTACTCATAAAACTTTTTTGTAAAAATGTTCCGCCATATAAATGTGCTATTCCATTAATGTTTCTAACAGAACATCTCTACTAAGCCGTGTAGAGATTCATAATAATAAACGTTATAATAATCACCATGTTTTTGTTCTATGCGACCTGTATGCAAGGGAAATTGTTCAAGATTAATGATGTTCAATTATGGAAGTTAGCTTTGGCAAATCCTGTTCCTCTTTTCAAGACTTTACCAGAGCAGCCTCTTCTCGCTATTTTTGATGAGAAAGGATTCTTTCTTTCTGAAAGGGCTAAAGAAGCGTATGATCTAGTCAAAAATTCGCCTCACATTTACGTTGCCAGACGCATATCTGAAAATTACTTTTATTTTGGAATTTCAAAACAGGTGGGTGGTAGATGGAAAAGGTCTCATGCTTATCACCTAAGAGGCTTGGCATGTGAAATATTAGGCACAAAACGATATGATGATCAAGATCATAGCTTATGGGTTAATGCATGGTTTGAGCCTTTTCAACATCAACGATCTGGACCAAACTTCGTGATCAAAATGAAGGAGCCAGTTATTATATCTTTTTCACTTCAACAAAGTTCATCAAAAAAGGAGCTTAAGAATATAGAATCCCGTTTAATCTTCATAGCTAAAAAGAAAGGCTTAGTTGTGCTTAATAAGAAAGAGTAATTTATTAAGATTAAATTCTACAAGTTTTACTTTCAGCGACCAATACTCTCAGTTTCCAATATTTCGCCACATTCAACGCATTTTTTAACAACTCTGCGAGGCTCCCCCCTCACATTAAAAATGGGAATTAGAATTGTGTTCAAATGGGCACACTCTAAAGGGCTCTTCTTCATGGTAACTCCGGATTTTTTACAGCGCAAATCGCAAATTTTCCATTCCCACCCTTCAGACAAAAAAGCGCAACCATTCACATGGTCCGCCGCTTTTATGGCTCCATTTTGAACACCAGAAACAGCATAAAACAGAGTCGCATTGACCAAAGCTTTTCTTCTCTTTTCTTCCCAAGCCACAATAGCTTCCTCTGCCCATTCCGACCTTTCACCTTTAAACCATATCAATTACGGACAAACACAAATCCACCAAAGATTACAACACCTCGGCATCCCTAACACGCTGTATGCGCCTTCTATATTCCTCCTCTTCCCGTCGCTCTTCCTCTTCAAGATACTTCAAATAATAAGGTTGATATTGTTTAACCAGCTTCTCCTTTTCTTTTAACTTTCTTTCCATAATTTTTAACTTTCTATCATTTTCCCGTATGACCTCGTCTCTCCTCCTAATTTGTTCCTCGCAATTTTTGGCATATTTTTTAAGACGATGATAAGCGACATAAAGGAACGAGAAGGCGATAAACAGAAGTATGCAAAGTAGCAACAATAAATCCATCTTGTCCCTCTTAATATAAGTTCAGTCAAAAAATAAATATTCTTTTAGTCATCGTTAAGAGAACAATAAAGTTCGACATAGCAGATACGCCCTTTAAATTTCTTTTAACGGAATATAGAGAAGGATTGGTAGGTTTTATTAGTTGGTGTTTCTTTTTAAATTTTAAATGGGTTTATGCTGAGGAATGTGGTGGAATGGTGAAGAAAAGGGTTTGTTTTATGTGTGGGAAGGAAATTCCGGAGGGTGAAGCTAACCCTGTTTATAAGGAGGTCTTAGACCGTGAAACAGGCGAGTTGAAGCCTGTTGTAGAACATTACCTTTGCAAATCATGTTATGCTATCATGAAGAAGACAAAAAGCCTCAGTTGATTCATTATAGAGCAGCATTGATTTGCAATAACGTTAAGAATAGTTGAAGCAATTAGTTTTCTTTCAGCAGATTCTTTAGCGTGTTTATGGCTGACCATGCTGCGAGGGCACTTGTTTTTGGATTCTCTGGATGCGTTTCATTTACAAATTTGAAGCGCATTTCGCCATGCCTCCATATGATTTCAATTTCGTGAACATTTCTTGTAACTTTTGGGTCAGAGATTATTCTGACTTTCAGTTTTGCTGGCTGCACTGCTAGGCCTAGTGTGGCGGCCACATTAATGTTCTCTGGATAAAGTTTTACCGCTTCTTCTGCAGAGCCTTCGTAAACAATTTTTTCACTTTTGTCGCTTCTTCCAAGCGAACGCGGATTCTTTCTCGTAATTAAAATAGCTTCGCTTATTCCAGCCAAGGAGCAGCTGAAATTGCATCTAAGCCTCCTATGGCGCCTGAGGGTATGTGAATTTTGCTGCTTTTCAAATTCAGATTTAACAGTGCGCCTACGCTTAAGACGATGAGGTGAATATTACTGTTTAGGATTTTATTTGCATATTCGCGAACGGCTTGTTGAGAGGCTGCTTTAACTATGACTCTAGGATTAAGCCCAATCATCTCGTCAACGCTTTTGACAATAACAGTTTCAAGGGACAGCGACTTTCCAAGCCTTTCAGCCTTCTCATTTACAACATCATATAGAACAAGTCTATCGCAGTTCACGATTTTGTTGTCTATTGCTTTTGCAATCACCGTGCCAATCGCACCGCATCCAATTATCCCGACAACTTTTGTCATGCCTTGCCTCCCTCACAAACAGAATAGCGTCAACCATCTTTAATTTATCCCTCGGAAAAATAAGGCTAAAATAGTTTGAACACTAGAAGAATCTTCTAGAGGCTTGTTTCATGTCGTTGAGTAGGGTTAAGAAGGATATTCTAGAGGAGTTGTGGAAGGAGGCTGCTCCCATTCAAGCTGCAGACATTTCAAAAAGCTGAATTTAAAATATCAAGTTATAGCGATGCATATCAACGAATTGGAAAAGATGGGTTATGTTGAATCTAAACGGAAAGGTTATTACAGTATAACACAGTCCGGCAGGGAACTGCTAGGGTTCCCGCTGTTAACTATCCAGCTAGCGCAAAAGATCGTTTCGCCTCTGCCATTGGAAAAAGCCTTCCACTTTTTCACAGGAATAGGAAACTATACTGGCACCTCTGCAATCAGCCTACAGGATTTCTGCGAAAAAATAAAAACAATCGACAAGCAATCCGTCAGATTTCACTTTTTAAGAGGAGACTTTGAAAAATGGTTTGAATTCCTAGGAGACAAAGAACTGGCACAAAGAACACGACTTCTAAACAAACAAGGAATGTCAGGCGAGCAACCTATCAGCTGATATCTAAGAAAAAGTGGCTTACGGAAAACAGCAATCCAGATCCCAGAATATTAGAAGATCATGGGTGATTGTTTGGGTCAATAATTGTATTTTCAGAAGCCTATTACGAGGGTCTCCGTAGTTAATACTCCGTTAATGCCCCTTATCTTGTCCGTAACAAGATTGCCTAATTCTTCAAGCGTCCTAGCTTCAACCCTAACAACAAAGTCATAGCGACCGAAAACTCCGAAAATTTCTTTCACACCTTCAATTTTGCGAACCTCCTCCTTAACAGTCTTCATGAAATTCAGCGCTTCACTTGAACCCACACGAACAAGCACAAAAGCCTCCACCATCATAAACACCAATAAACCACAATATTTTGACACATATATCCTTTATTCTGCACACAAAAGAGTTTTGGAGATAAATCCAATAATAATAGGTGTTAAACAAGAGCGGTGCGTCCACACATGAAATTTTTGTCCGAAGTGTGTTCTCGTCCTATACCTAAGAAGATTAAAAGGCATAATAGGCGCATTTTTGATGTTTTTCCTAAATGTAGCCACAGAAGGCGGGAGTCAAAGAGGGAAGTAAACCGTGTGTCTGATAAACGTAGGGGCATTTTTTGCTTGGCTTGCTCTGTTACAATAATTATGAGGATTAAAACAGGAATGAAAAAGAATAGGTTTGGAAATTCCGGAATAGGCGGCTGCGAAACTGCTGAATAGGCGTCAACTAATCCCCATCCGTAATATGGATCCCAGCTGTTCTCGCCTAGGTCTTCTGCTTGGTTGTATAGGGTTTCTGCAACATTTTGCGGCGTCTGGTCAGGATTTTTAGAGAGCAGCAATGCGGCGACGCCAGCGACGAATGGTGCAGCGAATGATGTCCCGCTTCCATAAGCATATGTTCCATTTAATGCAGTTGAGATGATGTTTACTCCAGGAGCGCATAGGTCAATGTAGTTGCCGTAATTGCTAAATGAGGCTTTTGTATCGTTTTGGTCGATGGCTGAAACTGCTATGACTTCGTCGTAGGCTGCTGGATAAAAGGGATCGCTGCTGTTGTCGTTTCCCGCTGCAGCAATTAATACACAGCCTTGCTGGTAGACGTATTTTATAGCCGCTTCGGTAGCGGCTCCAAGGAGCGAGTATTTTCCTCCAAGGCTCATTGTGATTATTTTTGCGCCATGGTTAGCCGCATACAGTATTGCCAAATCAAGGTCAACCCAGTTGCCCCCTTCGCTTGTCAACACTTTTAATGGCATTATCTTCACTTGTGGCGCCACCCCCACAATGCCCATACTATTGTTGGCTACGGCAGCAATTATGCCAGCCACCATGGTCCCATGTCCATCCAAATCAGTTACATCGTTATTTTTATCAACAAAATTATAGCCTTCAACCAAATTATCCTTAAGATCAGGGTGCTCGGTGTCCACTCCCGTATCAAGCACGGCAACGATGACACTTGATCCATGCCAACCAGTTTCATATGCCTGATCGCAATGGATTCTCAGCCAACCCCACTGATACATAACTAAAGGATCATTAAGCGTATCCACGGCGAAAGCGACTAGTCCTCTGGTGAGAAATACACATATCAACAAGAGCGCTGTTAAAGTTATAAGAGCTCTGGTGCAACCTAACATTTTGGTCTTTTAAATTTCCTTAATTGAAATAGTTAAGCGTTGCAGAGTCACAATTCATATACTCAATCAGTTCCGTGACGATATATGCTTAAAGGAAGCGTTTCAGAAATAACGGAGAAGAATGTGAATCATCAATTCATATTAGCAGTTAACAATGTTTAATTGCCGGTTATATGCATTTCTTGCAAATGGTGTTATTTATTGAGGCTCGGAATCAGATTTAGAAGCATATGCTCTCTGTTAATTGCCGTTGAATTGATTCTATCAGCCATGATCCTCTTTAGTATGGTTCCGATCGGCGGGGCGACATATTCCGGCGCAGCTAAGCCTATGGAATTCTACCTTCATTACAGCGATGCCCCTGTTTCCGTTGCGGGTTTGCAGACGAAATATGTCATTAATACGACGAGGCTTTTTAGCTTTTTAACGCTTCAAGAAGCCTATGCCAATTCTTTCTATAAGCCTATAGGGTTGCCAAAAATAGACGTCGACTTCTACCTATATCCGAACTTGGCAGGGTCAGTGACGTTTAATGGTTCATGGCAAGTGTTTATTTGGGCGAATGCTTCAGCCTACAAACCAGCAACCTTCACGCTCGAGTTTAAAGAGATAACTGTCGGCGGGGATGTTCTGTGGGACTCAGGAGTCATAAACCCTTTTGTGGTAAGCAGCATAGGCGCCTATGTAGATGTTCCCACATACTGCTACAACTTATCTACGTCGCTTGCCCACACTTTTAGCCCTGACTCAACGCTCCTTGTTGAGGTTGAGGTTAACGCCGGTTCTTCAGCCGACACAAGAATATGGTATGATTCACCCCTATTCCCGAGCAAGGTTATTCTACCAGCTGAGGACTACGCAAGACCAGCATGGATTAAAACCTACTCTGTAGATAACTCTGAAACAAACCTATTCTACTACAATGCAAGCGAAAGTGAGCGCATAGTAATAGTTCGTGCCAATGTTACTGATCCATTCGGAGGATACGACATACACAAGGTGAACTTAACCATAGTTGACCCCGAAGGAAACCATGTCATAGATAACGATGATATGACAAGAGTGTCAGATGACATATGGTTCATAAAATATTCTAATGTTTTTGAAATGAACTGGTCTTACCCAACGACAGCCTCTTTAGGCAACTACACGGTCATCGTATCGGTCATCGATAACAATGGATATCACCACTTTAATGAGAGTGGAACATACTATCCATTTATCGAAGAAGAAACGCACATATTTACCATGGGAATCATCGTATATTATGATCCCGCATTTTTAATAACAGATGATGTTGGCGAACCATTGCCCAACGCACAAGTTTACATCACATGGAGAAACGGCACAACAGACATTCTGCCCCGTTACACCACAATTGAAGGGTTTATCAACCTAACGCAGGTTCCAGCTGGGAACTATGGATTTACAATCTTATGGAAGGACCTGATAGTTAAGCAAACAACAATTTATGTTGATTCAAATGGACCATACACAATAAGCACCCAAGTTTTCCAGTTAACAGTTAATGTTTTTGGGAACGACGGTTCACCTATTCGCGGAGCATACGTCATCGTCTACACCCAGTCAGGGGTAGGATACGGCCTTAACATAACAGACTCAGCAGGAAGAGCCATCTTTAAGTTGCCATCTGGAACATACAGAATAGAAGCCTACTATGCAGCTGACTATTGGCTAACGACAATTAAATCAAGCGTCACAGCATCAGCCACCGTATCTGCATCAACTTCAAAGAATCTAATTTTAACAAACTTCCCACCGGCAATATGGACGACGGCAGGATTCTTACTACTAATGACGATAATTGTGGCAGCCATAATAACTGTGGCCTACGCCATAATCGCACTTCACAGAAAGGCTCACAGATAAAAAGAACAAACAAAATAATCGGTGAATACTACAAACTAACCTACAATCTAGAGATTGTCACTATTTTTTCTATTATAGGTTGAACCATATTGCCTTTAACCATGCTTTTTAGGGTCCGCAATGGAGTATGAGTAACTGTTACTGACGCATTCAGCAATTTCAGGCTGTGTTCAAGGTCAGCTAACTTCTTCTCGACCGGGAATACATGATTCTTTTTATCCTTTTCCATGGTGCTACCTGAAAGAGTATTGTATAAGATATTTATTACCGCCATCGAAATATGTCAAAACGAAAATGTCACAAACCCAACTTTGGAAGATCCATATAATCAAAGTCTGAGGCTTCCACGTGCAAACCAAAGTTACCTACTTTATAGAAAGGGGGATTGAGAAGCTAATCCTAAATGTTTTGCTTAATTAGTTCTTTTAGTCTCACTAACAGAACAATAAAGTTTGTCTTGACAAATGTGTCCATTGGATTTTTAAAGGAGATGTAGAAGGGAATTGGTAGGTTTTATTAGATGGTGATTCTTTTAAAATTTCAAATACGGGTTTATCCTGAGGGGAGCATTAGAATGGTAGTGAAGAAGAGGGTTTGTTTTATGTGTGGTAGAGAGCTTTCTGAGGGTGAGGCTGTTCCCGTTTATAAGTAGGTTTTGGATCGTGAGGCTGGTGAGTTGAAGTCTGTTGTTGATTATTATTTGTGTAAATCTTGTTATGCTATTGTGAAGAAGGGATCCATTTAGCGTTATGTAAGGTTATAGTGAGTCTTTTACTTTTTCTAATGCTTCTTCTGGGTTTTTGGCTTCTACTATGCGGATTTTGTATAGGTTTGCGAGTCTTTTCCCGTTTTCGCCTATTTTTGGCATGGCTATTAGGATCGTCTTTTCGATGTTTGAGTCGTAGGCTTTTGCGAACATGTCTATTATGGCCTGTTCTTGGAGTGGTTTCTCGTCTGTTGATGTTGAGATGTTGATGGCTACTTTGTAGGGTTTTCTTCCATTGTTGTAGGCAATCATGTCGAACATGTGTCTAACTCCGGAGCGGCCTTCAACAAATCCTGGAATCTCCACTTTGAAGCCTCTGTCTTCCAACAGTTTTCCAATAGGGGCTAAAATAGCCCAGTCCATTGCCACGGTTTTGACCACGTCCTCGTTTAGGCTGTATGTGTAGGCATCTTTTAGTTTGGCGTCTTCAAATGTGAATTTTGTTTGGCAGTTTCTGCAGAAGTGTCTTGGAACTGGTATGTCAAAGCTTTTCCCGCATTTGTTGCATGTGCACCAGACACCCGCTCTTCTGAAGTCAACATCTATCTCAGCTAATTTGCGCCCACATTTAGGGCAGATAAGCCCATCCTTGTTGCGGAATTTCTCTTCAACATCCATGTATCCGCACTTAACATGTTCAATAAGGGAGCTTCTCTCAATATCAAAAGACCCGCAGAAAGGGCAGGAGTAGAGAATGGAAACATTTACGGATTCACATTTTGGACAACATACGATCTTATCGTAAAGCTCCCGCTTCAAAATTCCGCATTCATGAAGCTTTGATAAAAACTGTTCCGCGCTTTCCGAATCCCCGACTATTTCTTCAACCTCTGGATAAACAAGCACCTTTTTCAAATCAAAAAGTGGAGTTAGGGCTTTAACCTTCCCGCTCATAAATTTGTTGAGAAGGGCTTGAACACGCCTATCATTAAGCGGGTCGCTAAAATTCATTGCCGTTATTCCCCGCTCTGAGATGGTTGAAACTCAAACTCGCATGTTTTACCCTCAAGAGAGGCGCATTTCCGCTCTTTCACAGCAATATTTCTGCTAAGCAGCTCTGATAGGAAGCCGCCTAAAAAATTCGACAAAAAATAGCAACCAACTATACCTCCGGACCTCCTTGTCCGAGTTTCAAGGGAATTTT
>JAVZLK010000024.1:0-24534 GCA_038883795.1 Bathyarchaeia archaeon | reverse complement strand
CGACGTCGGCTGGTGGATCGTGGTTAGCCTAGACTGGTTACCAGTCAACCGCCAATGGGAAATGACATTGAAAATGGATCTTTCAGCTCCCGTCGACCCAGAGGGCGCTGGCATAATTGAACACACATGGCACGAAGTATGGCCAAAGCAGTGCGTACCATACCACATAATAGACTGGATTGACAACGACCAAAGCGGAGACCTCAGCTACTGCGACGACATAGTCCTAGAACACCTAGGCACCCTTGAATCCGCAACATACCACGTTGAAGCCGTGGTATGGACTGGGACCTCATGGCAAGTAACAGTTAAGAACCCAGACACCCAAGGCCAAATATGGGCTAAGCTAACTGCCAGAACAGACGAAAACGGAGTAGCCAGAGTATCCTTCAGAATGCCCTGGCCATGCGAAGATCCAGAATCCCTCTTTGGAGTATGGCGAATAACGGCAACGGTGGACGTGGCATGTGTAGTCATCGTAGACACGATGCTCTTCCACTACGACTACTTGGTTGAAATGTTCAAGGTCACAACGGACAAATACTCCTACCACCACGGCGAAACCATCACGGTTGCAATAGAGTGCGGAACCCACGCCCAACAATTCTATCCAGCCCTCTTCGTTGCAACCCTAGTCGATGAACTCGGAGTACCAGTGGCAATAGCCATGCTAGCCACAGATGTCGGAGGCGCCCAATTCTGCTCATTCAACCCATTCGTCATAAGACTAACACTATGCATACCCAAATACGCATTCACAGGCTACGCTAAAATCTACGTCAACTGCTTCGACAAAGACCCAACAAAAGGCGGAACAGCATGGTGTCCAACATACGGTACAGGCTGGCCAATAGGCGCTGAACTACCAGAAATATTCATAGAACCCTTCTAAACCCATAAAAACCCAAACCTCACCCCCCCTTTTTAGTTTCTAATAAATATTTCCAAACCTAAAAGTAAACTTATTAAGACCCTTAACCACTTTCTATCTATTAAAGGAGAAATAGTTTATGTTAACGATCATTCTTAAAAAAAGAATCATCTATACTTCTATGTTAATTACTTTATTAACAACAGTCACCCCCTTACTCTTCCCCGTAACAGCCTCCGAAAACGCTATTATCTATACAAATCCATCAACCACATACACTCCATTACAACAAGTGTTCACAATCAACTTAACAATAATAAACGTAACAAATCTTCATCATTGGCAACTTAGTCTTTCCTATGACCCATCATTTCTAAATTGCACCTCAATTAGCGTTCCATCCGACAACATCTTAGGATATCAAATAATTTTTCCAACACCAAAAATAGACAATACAAAGGGGAAAATAAGCGCCTTCTGTTCAATAGATGGAACCTCTCAAGTAAATGGTTCCGGAACCCTCTGCCAAATTAATTTCACATCAAAAATCCCTGGCATAACATGCTTAAGCATCGTTGATGAAATGAAATGGACTGGGACGTACCTTCAAGATTCGAACAACAACTTTCTACCATTTCAAGCAATCGACGGAACAATAGAAATAATAGCCCAAGGCTTCCAAGAAAACGTATTTATAGCTACACAAAATGGAATAGGCTACTCAGTAATTATTTTTAGTAATTCAACAGTGACATCTTTTGAATATAACGAAACCTCTAAAATAATAAAGTTTAATGTCACAGCTTCATTAGGAACAGAAGGTTTTACAAGCGTCGTGATACATCAACAGTTGCAAAACGGAATATTCGCTACCATAATAAACGATGTACCAGTATATCACCTAATACATTTAAATGAAACCCATAATTTTATTTCCTTCAAGTATAACCACAGTTCAAAAGTAGTTAAAATTCTACCCACAATAATTGGAGATATAAATGGAGATAGATATGTTGACATGAAAGATATATATACAATAGTATTAGCGTATGCCTCCACTCCAGAAAACCCCAGATGGAACCCATTAGCGGACATAAACCGTGACGGCACAGTTGATATGAAGGATTTATACCAAGCGGTTTTGAACTACTCTAAAACATGGAACCCATAAAACTCTTTACATGAGTTTAAATAGAATATAATTCCAGAAAATTTAAGAGGGATAGATTAGAAAATATAGTATTGAAGGAATATCAATGCACAAAAAAGCTTCAGTATTCTCATTAATTAGTGCAGTTATACTACTTCTTACTCTTACCTCTTCACAAATTACTTCTGCATCTACTTTAAATCTTATACTTCTAAAGGAAAAAGAATCCTACGATCTTGGAGAAGAAATAGTTATAGGTGGAAGACTTTTGATAGACGGTTCACCAATTTCGGATGGGTTAGTAACACTAGAGATAAAAGATCCGCATGACACCATAATCCTATTAAGAACATTGAACACAGGGTCAACCCCAAACGGTCCATGGGTTATAGAGCTACTGACAGCTTTTACATGCGACAGCGGCGGGACTCCCAAGTCAGTATTCCGTTGCGGATATCCCATGTACTTTAATATAACTTTAAAGAACAACGGTGTATCTGCGCAACATGTAGTTGTGGTAATAAGCTTAAAGTATTCGAATGGTCTTCCCTTCCAAACATTCATATTTCATGAAACAGACCTTGAGGGAAATGCTAGAATATCCCTTATTAAAGGAATATTGATACCAAGTAACGCTGTCACTGGAATCACAGCGATGTATGTAAGCGCTTTAAGCAATCTTCCCCACAATAATGGATTCGCGTGGTGTCCGGAGAAATTCTCTACTTTTACAATTACATCAAGCGGAAGCACAGCTTTGACCACTTCAACAGAAGTTCAATTTTCAACGTTAACGTTAGTGGATTTTAACGCGTCCATAAAAACTAACTCCAAAGGAGGTATACTGGGAAACTATACTGTTTATGCAATTTCATTTTACCAGCAAACATATTTGATAACCAATCAAACAACCTTTCAAACAATACTCGTTGGCGACATAACAGGACCAGCCGGAATACCTGACGGTTTTGTTGATATGCGAGATTTATATGCAGTTGTTCTGGCTTACATGTCCTATCCGGGTCATCCAAAATGGAATCCAGCCGCTGATATAATTAAAGATGATATCATCGACATGAAAGATATATATGCGGTTGTTTTAAGATATGGTAATTGGGGAATCTACTGATTAAAACTAAGATCAACATCGTTTCTTTGTTCTCTACTACTTGTACAATAGAAGTTTATTCCACAATCTTTAAGACCTTCCAAGTAAAATGTTTAAATGTAATTAAAAAGGGAGAAGGTTTCCAATGAGAGTGAAACTTAACAAACTTTTAACACTTTCAACAATAACCATAATCTCGTTAAGCTCCATTTTAATATTCAGATCTGATGCTGAAGAACCAACAACAAAAATATACCTAGTCCCTTCAAGAATCATATATGACACTTCTAACGGGACAATAGGCACACGATTTAACATTACCCTTTGGGTCCAAGACGTTACTGATCTTGCTGCTTGGCAGGTTCAAATAAACTACAGCGACGCGATAATAAATGCTACTCGCTGGTTTGAGCCCACATGGGACAACCAATACGTCTTCTACGGAAAAACCACCATGGCAGTTCCCTCAGACCAGCCCCACCCAGACGGAGGCTACTATCTCACAACCTACTTCCACACACCCCCCAACGAAGGCAAAATCACAGTAGGAACAAACAGATTTCCGCCCCCATTACCAGGACAAGGATTCAGCGGCACAGGAAAACTAGCAATAATAGAATTCAATATAACAGCCCTTCCACCAGAAGATGGAAGACTTTCCTGCGTTCTTGGCATAGACAATCCAAATACGTACTTACTAAATTCTATTGGAGGCGAAATTGCAGCCACAAAAGAGAATGGCTATTATGAGATAAGCGGATTGATGGCGCCACCCCCACCAGTTCATGACGTAGCAGTTATAGCTGTTACTCCATCCAAAACCTCAGCAGTTGAGGGCGAAATCTTAACAATATCGGTTACCGTGAAAAACAAAGGAAACGTTCCAGAAACTTTCGATGTCAAAGCAAAATATGATACTAATATAATAGGAACCCAACAAGCCTCAAACCTAGGCCCCGGTGCCACAACCACGCTAGACTTTATGTGGGATACTACGGGCATAATTGGATTCTTTGTGATAAGCGCTGAAGCAGTCCCTGTTCCAGAAGAAACAAATCTTGGGGATAATTCGCTCTCAGATGGCATGGTTCGAATAAGTCCAAAAGTGACGGAAAGAGCAAGAATTTTTGTAGATCCTCCAGAAATAGTGGATCCAACTATGCGTCCTTCATCAACATTCTCTATAAATATAACAATAGATGATGTTGAAAACCTTCAAGTGTGCACATATAATTTAACCTACGAAACTAACGTAATAGGGTTAATTGGCTTAAACTTCTTCAAAGTATTTGACGAGTATCCAATCTACACGATGGTTGGCGATGAAGAAGCAGGTTTTATATGGATGAACCTCACCTACAAAACTCCAGTAACTGTGGCGTCGCCTACAGCCCTAGTTAAGTTAACTTTCCATGTGGAATTATTAGGCAGCTCCATTTTAGATTTACACGATACAATATTCACAAATTCTACTGGCGAACCAATTCCACACGATGAACAAGATGGCTACTTCAGCGCACTTATAAGAGATGTTGCCATAACAAATGTAATTCCTTCCAGAAACTGGGTATATCGAGGCCAACCCATCAATGTTACTGTTACGGCTTTGAATAAGGGTAATGTTAGCGAAACCTTTGACGTAAAAGCCTACTACAACACAAGCTTAGTCGGAACGATAACTGTTTACAACCTTCCACCCGGCGAGACTGCAGATTTAATCTTCACTTGGGACACCACAGGCGTAGAAGAAGGCAACTACACCATAAAAGCAGAAGCCATGCCAGTTCCATATGAATTTAACACAACAGATAATGAATATGTCGATGGCATGGTATGGGTAATAGCAATAATTCATGATGTGGCGATAATAAATGTTATTCCATCATCGAACTGGGCTTATCAAGGCTGGCTTGTCAATGTTACTGTTACGGCTTTGAATAAGGGTAATGTTAGCGAAACCTTTGACGTAAAAGCCTACTACGACAATAATTTAATTGGAATCTATACCGTTATAGATTTAGCTCCTAACGAAATAGTAAATATCACCTTCACCTGGAACACAAATCTCGTAGAACCATGCCACAACTACACCATAAAAGGTGAAGCCTCCATAGTTCCATACGAACTTAGCACCGAAGACAACATTTACGTAGATGGAAAAGTTAAGATAAGATACATGGGGGACGTAAACGGCGACGGCTACGTTGACATGAAAGACATTTACGCAGTTTCATTAGCCTTCGCTTCTTATCCTGGCCATCCAAGATGGAATCCAGAAGCCGACTTCAACCAAGATAACCTAATTGACATAAAAGACGTTTACACCGTAGCAATAAACTTTAACAAAGGCTGTCCCTAAATTTTCCCCTTTTTAAACACACAACTAAAGCAGCAACTAGACTGTTTTTCCAGAAAACAGAATTGAAGACATCACATTCATGGATGGGACCTTAAAACTCTGTGGCAAGGCGTGGCAATAATTGACATCGCTCCAAAAGGTACATGGGTTTACCGAGGATAAGGAATGCCGCTAAAGCCCCTTCTTTTTATAATTTCGCTTAGCAAAAACTTATAACTTTAGTATGTGATAATATGGCAAAAAGAGGGGATGAATATTGAAAAAGAAAAAGGGACACCTTTCGAAAACGTTGCCTTTCATAATGGCGATATGTTTCATAGCTTTAAACTTACCGATAGCACATGCTCAAGATACAACTACAAGAATTTACTTAGAACCCAGCGAAAATATCTATCATGTTCCTCCAACCACTGTTGGAACACTGTTTAACATAACATGTTGGGTGGAGGATGTTATTGATCTTGCTGCTTGGCAAGTGGGTATAATCTTCAATGATACTATTATCAATTTTACCCGCTGGTTTGAGCCTACATGGGACAGTCAATACGTCTTCTATGGAAACGTTACAATGGCCACACCTTCCGATGAACCATACCCGGGCGGTGGTTATTACCTCACTAATTTCTGGCATATACCACAATGGAATCCTAATTGGCCCGGTTACGGCCAAATCAAAGTGGGAACAGCCAGATTTCCGCCTCCGTCACCAGGACAAGGATTCAGCGGCACAGGAAAGCTGTTCATAATTGAGTGTAATATAACTGCAGTTCCTCCGGAGGGTGTGACGTACTCCGATGTTCTGCGTATAAATCATACTGATACCTATCTACTAAACTCTGAGGGTAATGAAATGGAGAACGTAGTTATAGAAGATGGCTATTACAGCATACCGGAGTTTCAAGTCATATTACTATTGCCAATTCTCACGGGGTTAGCGTCTCTAGCGTTTTTCGTCAAAAAGAAACTTGGAAAGCTGCAACCCATACGATGTTAGTAAAAATAATCTCCTTTTTTTTACCGCATCTTTGACGTACGAATTATAGACTTCGCTTACGAAAAGTAATATAATATATAAACTAAACTTAATAAACTGGGTGAAATGTTGAAAAACAAAGAAATGCATACGACTCTTTGTTTTTTATTACTAAATTTATTTGCCTTATACTTATGCAATTGTTTTGCTTTCCAGTCAATGCAATTGTCGGAGACGAAGATATACCTAGACCCTAAAGAGGTTGCATTGCATATAGAATCCACTCCCCCGGGATATTTATTTAATATTACGTTTTGGGTTGAAAACGTTACTGACCTTGCTGCTTGGCAAGTGACCATGTACTTTAACGATAGCATAATAAATGCTACTCGCTGGTTTGAGCCCACATGGGACAACCAATACGTCTTCTACGGAAAAACCACCATTGCAGGCCCAACTGACTCGCCCCATCCAAGTGGCGGCTACTACATCACAAGTTACAGTCACGCAGACCCTTTTGTAGGCAGAATTAGCGTTTCAAGTAATGTTGGAGTTTTTCCGCAACCCAGCCAAACTTTTAATGGTACTGGAAAATTGGCAATAGTCGAGTTCAATGTTACCCTCCTTCCAAAGGAAGGCGAAATTTTTTCTTGCACCTTTCAAATCAATAACTCTTTAACATACCTCTTAAACTCTATCGGAAAAGAAATTCAAAGCACTAAAGATGATGGCTATTATACAATTCCGGAGTTTCCTTTATTCACGTTATTAATGTTCACTTTTTTCAGCATACTTGTCATTTGCAGAGAAAAAGCTTTTGAAAAGAATTCGTGCCAAGAGAAATGTTGCCACTTTCTATAAAATTATAGTTTCTTTCTCTCGAATATTAACGGAAGGCTCTCATACCCTTGGATTTGGTTTATTTATCTATAATTAAGTTCTAGAATACAATTACATCAACAGTAAATTTCAAATATAATATCTGCTGTATCTACGTTTTAGGTGGAATCTTGAAAGCTAAATTACTGCTGTCTATTATGTTAGCACTATCGTTAGCAATAGCAGTCACTGTTCCAAGCATAAAATGTCAATTTCAGATAACGCAATCACCAGAATCAACGAAGATCTACATGGATCCGAGTGAAATTATCCTTTACACAGACTCCGTCTCTGTAGGGTATTTGTTTAACATAACGTTTTGGATTCAAGATGTTACTGATCTTGCTGCTTGGCAGGTTCAAATGACCTTCAACGATAGCATAATAAATGCTACTCGCTGGTTTGAGCCCACATGGGACAACCAATACGTCTTCTACGGAAAAACCACCATGGCGGCTCCTTCAGACCAGCCCCACCCAGACGGAGGCTACTATCTCACAACCTACTTCCACACACCCCCCAACGAAGGCAAAATCACAGTAGGAACAAACAGATTTCCTGCTCCGTCACCAGGACAAGGATTCAGCGGCACAGGAAAACTAGCAATAGTAGAGTTTAATGTTTTAGCGGTGCCCACAGAGCCTGGGAAATTTTCATGCGACTTAATTATTGATAACCCAAATACCTATGCACTAAATTCAACAGGCAGCGAGATTTCAGCAACCAAGGAAGATGGATACTATGAGGTGAACTATGGTTCACCACCAACACTCCCATGGCTTGAAGCTTCGCCCAGCGAATACACTGCTGGAACATTTGAACCATTCAAAGTAGATATAGTCCTTAAAAATGCTACAGCAAGTCAAGCCTTAATTGGGGCTCAATTTTGGGTAGCCTACAATGCCACATACCTCGAAGTAATTGATGCTACTGAAGGACCATTTTTAAAAGACTCGCGATGGGCAGTTCACGGCACACTCTTCTATTGGCGTGTTGATGTTAATGTGACGGGATGGCCTATGAACGAAGCTAGAGTCTCCATGGTAGACTTTATTCTTCCAAACGTTACAACCGGGGAATATGATTTACCAGAATATCCAGACGGAGAGGGAGTAATAGCAACGCTAACATTTAGAGCATTGAAGCACGAAGCTGTTGCGTTTAACATATCGATATTACCAATATTCGACCAGTTCTTCTTGGACAAGTTTGGTGAGTGGATCCCATATGCAGAAGCCCACCACTGTATGTATACTTATGCCCCATTACCTAAACCATTGCTTAGCGTGGAGCCAAGCGTTTATACTGCAAAAATGCGAGATGAAACCTTTGAAGTGAACGTGGATATCAGCAACCTTGACGTAGGATGGAAACTAACTGACGCTGAATTCAAACTAGGATATGACAGCGATCTTTTGCAATTGGTTAACGTGGAGGAAGGTTCGTTCCTTAAATCATTTGGCGCAACTGTCTTCACCTATGAGAATGTAACCAGTGAGGAAGCATATGTCAAGGTAAACATGTCGCTTGTATCGATAACTGAGTATCCCTCTGGAACAGGAACTCTGGCAACATTAACCTTCAAAACCAAACTCAACATAGGTTCTTGCCCGCTCTCTCTTTATAACACAACATTATTATATAACGGCACGGCTGAAGGCTTTGGAATGGTTAATATACTTCACGATGTAGAATCAGGAACTTACGACTTTCCATATGAAACTCTAATTCATGAAATCACTATAACAGAGGGAACATATTTCATCCAAACAGTCAGCAACGGTATTATTGACCCATATCCACTAGTGTTTGATCGTGCACATCGATTGCTAGCATTTAACGTTACAGGCGTTAGCGGGACTACGGGCTTCGTTAACATAACAATACCAAAAGATCTACTAAACGCAACTGATTCAGACTGGCTTATAATAGTTGGAGGTCTACCTGTGATTCCAACAGTTCAATCTAATAGTACCCATACCATATTAACATTCAATTTCAATTTCAGTACAAAGAGTGTCTACATTATTGGCACATGGGTGATACCAGAAATACCGTCAAAAATCATCTTAATATTCATGACTGCTACATTGACCATTGCCTCTATGGTTTTAGTCTTACGAAAAGGACGCAAAGAATTTCTTTGTAGAATAAGCCAGTATTAAACTTTCTCTTCCCCCTTTTTATTTTCTCTTTCGTTTAGTTATATTCAAAACATTATATTTCATCAAATTTAATTGAAATTATGGCACTTTTCATAATTAAAGAACAAAACACAATTGTATAGAAGTTAATTCCAGAAGCCTTAAAAAGTTTTAAATCAATAATATTGGTGCCGAGGGAGAGGGAGCAGTTGCGCAGACTTTGCTCTTTAGCAGTTATTATATTGGTGTTTCTATTGGTTTTTCCGCAGTTCGTGTTTTTGAGTGGGGCAGGGCAGCAGGCTAGTGTTTTGTTTCCTGTTGGGGATTCTTGGGTTGAGGCTGAGTATCCTAATGATAATCATGGTAGTGATACGAGTTTGCGGGTTAGGTCTGATTCTAGGACTAGGCGGAGTTATTTGAAGTTTGATTTAACTTCCATCCCTAATGGCAAGTCGTTGGTTTCTGTTAAGCTTTATTTGTATTGTACTTACGTTGATGCTAATCCCAGTGTTGAGATTTATGTGCATGAAACTGGCGATGATTGGAGTGAATCGACTATAACTTGGAATAATGCGCCTGCCGTTGGCGCTTATATTACTAGCGTCTCTGTTGGTGGAACTGGCAAATATTATTGTTGGGATATTACGCCTTATGGTCAAGCGCAGTATTCTGGTGATAAGATTTTAAGCGTTGTTGTGAAGCTGCTTTTGGATGATCCTTCGCAGAATAATCCTAACTATGCCAGATATTTTGCAAGCAAAGAATATAGTGGAACGGGGCAGGATCCATATTTAGAGGTGGTTTATGAGGATACTCCTCCAACGGCTTTGTTCACCTATTCGCCCACCTATCCCGTGGCAAATGAGACTGTTATTTTTGATGCTTCTGGAAGTTATGATCCCGACGGGTCGATTGTAAGTTATACATGGGACTTTGGTGATGGAAACGTAACCACGGTTACGTCGCCCATAATTGACCATGAGTTCTTAACATATGCTAATTACACTGTTACGTTAACGGTTACGGATGACAGCGGTTTGAGTGGTTTGTATTCGCAGATTGTGGAAGTTGTTGACCCAGCTATTTTGAGGGTTTATCTTCCTGAAGGCGTTTATGTTAAGCAGAATACTGGTGACCCATGGATAGATGAGGGTTGGCTTCTAAATAGAACGGGTAATTCTTGGAGCTTTATGTTGAAGATTAATAATACCAGTAAATACTTAAAATCTTATGATACGCATTTGATAGTTGCCCTTAACGATGCTGCCTACAACAATCTTCAAACCTTAACAATAAATGGGACCTCCATACCAAAATCCGCCTTCAAAAATGGTAAACCAAACCCGTACGGCAAAGGATATTGGCCAAACTGTGTTTATCCAACATGGTTTAATGACACATATATTAACGTTGGAACAATTTCGCCTAAAGGCACCGTGACCCTTACTGTTTCTGTAACCTTTTCTGATGCTACTGGTGCAAGGATGCATTTTGACGCTTATGGCTCCGTAGCCAACAGAACGCCATGTTCCTGGACTGAGGTTGCATATTCTCCAAACTCTGAGGATTCAACAGTTCTTTATCAAGCTGCTCAACCCCTCACAGTTTCCATAACCCCCACATCAGCCATTATCGATTTAGGACAATACGTAACCTTTAATTCCATGGTTTCTGGCGGCACCCCGCCTTACGGTTATCAATGGTACCTTAACGGAAGCGCTGTGAACGGCGCCAACCAGAGCAGCTGGATTTTCACGCCTTCAGCAACTGGCTATTATTTGGTTCATTTAAATGTTACAGATAACGTTGGCAGTGAGGCGAAATCAAATGTTGCCGAAGTTACTGTTAATCCAGCCCTTTCAGTTTTAATCCAGCCCATTTCAAGCGTTATCGTATTAGGTGAATCAGTAAACTTTACATCAACCGTTTCTGGCGGCACACTGCCCTATAGTTATCAGTGGTATCTTAATGAGACGGCAGTGGGCGGAGCTAACGATCCATCTTGGAATTTCACTCCAACTTCCACGGGATATTACCTTGTTTGTTTGAAGGTAACGGATGGAGCATCTGCAGTCGCTTTGTCAAATGAAGCTGAAGTTACTGTTAACCCCAAAACTTACACTCTTACAATCATAACAACAACGGGTGGAACAACTAGCCCAGCACCGGGAACATATACTTATGTTGAGGGAACAAATGTTCAGGTTACTGCCATTCCAGATGTAAACTACAACTTTGCATATTGGGAACTAGATGGAGTCTATTATGGCACTAATAATCCAACAACAGTTTTAATGGATAAAAACCACACTTTAAAGGCATTTTTCGCAGTTGTTACCCGCACATTAACTATAACCGCAACAGCTGGAGGAACCACCAATCCCGCACCTGGAAATTACGTGTACGAGAATGGTACATATGCTACTGTGACCGCCCTTCCCTCGGCTAATTACATGTTTGACCATTGGGTTTTGGATGGTTCTCCAGCCGGCTCAATCAACCCAATTAATGTTCTAATGGACAGAGATCACACTTTGCATGCTGTTTTCGCCATAATCAATTATACGCTTACAATAACGACAACAAGTGGCGGCACCACCAACCCCTCCCCCGGCACCCATGTTTATGCTTCTGGCACTATGGTTGAGGTATTAGCAATTCCAGACTTGAACTACAAGTTTGTTAGATGGGAGCTTAACGGCAACAATGTAACAAATAACCCAATAACAATATTAATGGATAAAAACTATACCTTGCATGCTGTTTTCGCACTTCTAACATATAGACTAACAATTTTGAGCTCTACGGGCGGAACCACTAACCCACCGCCTGGAACATACACTTATACTAATGGCACATATGCTTCTGTAACAGCCATTCCAAACACGCATTATCGCTTTGACCATTGGCTTTTAGACGGTAACCCAGCTGGTTCAGCTAATCCCATCAGCATTCTAATGACAGACGACCACACCTTGCAAGCAGTTTTCGCTGAAACCCATACTTTAAGGATAACAGTTTCTGAAGGCGGTACTACGGACCCTGTGCCTGGAACCTACACTTATGATGTTCCAACATACGTTACTGTCACAGCCATTCCATACACCAATTATCGTTTTGACCATTGGGTTTACGATGATGCTAACATTGGCTCTGCAAACCCTGTAACCGTTTATGTAGGCAGCAATCACACGCTTCATGCAGTTTTCGTTTTGATAACTTATACGCTTAAAATCGAGACAACCGCCGGCGGTACAACGAACCCCTCTCCCGGCACATACACTTATAATGCTGGTTCGGTTGTTTCTGTTACGGCAGTTCCAAGTTCAGGCTATGTTTTTGACCATTGGGAACTCAATGGCACAAATGTAGGCTCGGCCAACCCATACTCTGTTACAATGAATAATAATTATGTTTTGAAAGCCTTCTTCGCATTGGCTCCACCTCCTCCGTTGTCTGTTTCTATAAGTCCAATGTCCGCCTCCATAATTCTTGGACAATCAGTGCAATTCACATCTTCAGTCACGGGTGGAACAACGCCATACAAGTATCAATGGTACTTAAACGGCAATCCAGTTTCAGGCGCAAATGGAACCAGTTGGATTTTCACGCCTACAGCCACAGGCGTATACTATGTGTATTTGAATGTTACAGACGCCAACAACAATATAGCCCAGTCTGGAACTGCAAGAATAGTTGTTTCTTCTGTTCCTGTCGGCGGATACGCTATCTCTTTGGCAAAAGAAACCTCTCCATTAATGTTCCAAACAATCGTTTACACGGCATTAATCGTCCTATTTGGGGCGATATTAAGCCTAACAAAACGCAAAAGAAAATAGGTACATCTCGCTCTTTTTAAATTCAATTAAATATTTCATTGTGGAGCATGTTTTATGAAAAAAAGAAAGGAACAAAAATATAGGGATCAAGAAAGAGTTCTTAATAAAAAATTGATTGGCGTCATATTGATTCTTACAATTTTAATTATTTCGATTTTTTTTCTTTTTCAAAATTTTGAAACCTCCTTTTCTTTTAAGGCGATCATAGTGGACCAATTGGAAAAGCATGTGCCAAATCAAATTTTCATAGAAAATGTAACCGAAATTTTACAGCGATACAATTTTACAGTTATGCAAAACAGAAGCGCGGAAGTTACTGTAAATTTTTATAAAAATCTTCCCAAATCCAATCCTGGCATAATTATCTTTAGAGTTCATTCTGCTGTAAGAAACAATACTCAACTTGTGGACTTTTTTACTTCTGAACCCTATATTGAAGGAAAATATGAAGAATATGGTGAACGTTTAAGCATCGCCTGGTACCCATGGGAATTAAAAGAGTATTTCGCTGTGGGTCCTGGTTTTGTCGAAGTCATGGATGGCAATTTTCCCAGAAGCATAATTATTGCGATGGGATGTGGGAGCCTCAAATATCCGACTATGGCGCAAGCTTTCATAAATAAAGGTGCAAAATTATATGTCGGATGGACTGGAAATGTTAGTATAACAGATTCAGACAAAATAACACTTGAGCTTTTAGAATTATTGTTCATAAAGAATAAGACAATTGAATACGCTGTAGGTCAATGTAACACTATTTTCCATGAATACGAGGGAAAACTTGACTATTTTCCTAAAGAAGTAGGAAATAAGGAAGTCTGGGAAGTCATTTTAAGTTCAAAAAGTGTTAAAATACATAACGTACCTAGTTATTTTAGGAATTTACGGCTTATATTCATTAATAAAGAAGATACGCCAACTAAGAGGCTTCACTCATTTTTTCATAATGTTTAGCAACTATGTTGTAAAGATGTTCCTTAAGCATATCCCCAGAGTATTTCAAATCTCGAAGACCTTTAATTTCCGCCGCCAAATCTCTATCTTCTAAAACTTCTCCCACCCATTTTTCAAAGTCTCCGCGGTATAGGTGAAATTCCAAGGATTTTATGTTTACTTGGTTTATTTTTTCCATGAATTCTTTTAGGGATGCGGCGCTTTCGCCTGTATAATTTCCTATTGAGGTGAAGAAGTAGAAGGCTTTTTCTCGGGGTACTGTTCGTAAAATTTTTGTAGCGTTTTCTATATTCATTTTATTTCTCTTCCTCTATTTTGTGTGTTTCCTTTATAAGTGTTAACTTTTTTGGGTCATTAGCTATTGAAAATTGGGTTTCCTTGAACTTTTTCGTAATTATTGAAGTGCGGATTCTTAGAACTCCGTTGAGTGGTGCAATGGAGTTGGCGATGAAGGCGTGGAGGCTTTCCTGGTTTTCGGCTATGACTTTGGCTATTATTTGGAGTTCTTCTGAGAGGGATGTGTAAACTTCTAGGACTTGGGGTGCCATGCATAGTTTTTCTGCAACTTTTTCGCTTTCTTTTGGGTCTGTGTAGATGGTCATTATGGCTGTGATGTTTTTTGTTCCAGTTTTTTCAGCGTCTATCATAGTCGTATACTTCTTTATTATTCCGTATTGCTCCATCCTTTTTATTCTGTCATAAACTGTGGAGTGGGCTATGCCTAAGCGTTTTCCTATGGCTGTGTAAGTTTGTCTTGCATCTTCTTGCAAAGTCTCCAAAATTTTCAAGTCTGTGGTATCTAATGCTAATGTGTTGTTTTTGAATTTCAAGGGGCGGTTCTGCCTCGCTTATTAATGGATTGTTTTTGAATTTATTGTTTTTTGTCGGAAAAATGTAGAATTTTGCTTATTTTTCCTTCAGAATTTTATTCCGAGTCTTCCGTAAACTTGTAGGCAATGGTGGATTTTATCTACAAATTTTCAATTTATAAATGTTTTATCCTACATTTTTACAGATAAATTGACAAACAAGTTTAAATTTATGTGTGCATAATACAATATTGTTCTAGAAGATTCTATCAGAAGGTTTGTGATGATAAGATGAAGATGCCTAGAGTTTGGGAAATAATTAAAAAGTTTAAGGATTTCTGCAGGTTTCATGGTTGGAAAACTTCTGAAACTGAAGATTGGGTGGAGGTCGACCACAAATATCACAATTTCCTCTGGACTAGGGAGGTTCACCCATCCTCCTTTAAAAATATAGCTTCTCATAGAAGATGCGTTGTTAGGGAAGGCTTGTCTTATCGAGTTGTTGAAGCCTATTATACCGCTTGGCTTTTTTCAGAAACACCATCAGAGACTCTTATGAAAGCGATATTTGAAAATCCAGAGTTCTCCAAGAGAATAGCCCTCTACGATTTAAGTCCCTTATTGGAAGGGAAAAACTTGTGCAGAAAACTTAACAATACGGACAGTTCTGTTTTTCAAGAGTTTGAAAGTTTTCTAAAAAACGAGTTGAAGGTTGAGCTGAAACCCATTTCAAATTTGGAGTTTACTCCAGAAAGTTGCTCGGTTGCGGAGATGGCTTAACTGCGAATTGAAAGGTTTGATAAGGGAAAACAGCGCTAAATATTATTGTGAGATAGAATGTCTGAAGAAGCTGAAAAAATAAAGAGGCTTGTGGCTTTTAAGAAAAAGCTTGAAAAAAGGGTTGAGGATTTAGAGTATGAACTTAAAGAATTACAAACAATGCTTGAAGCAGTGAACTCCATACTACTCGAAAAAGGGTTTAAACGGGCAGAAATTCCAAAAGCCCCAGCCGAAATAGAGGCTTTACCGACAAAAGAAGAGGTCCCAACCGAAAAGGCGCCTATCATGGAATATGAAAGCGTTACGCCATTAAAGGCTGCAGATGGCGAAGTCCTCGCAAACCTTTACACAAGCGGAGACTTGGTGCGTGTTGTGCCCGCAGAAGGCAAAAATTTTAACGTGGCCACTCCGCCTTTTACGCCTTTTCTTGTAGAGAGGGTTTTTGCAAAAATGCAGGAAAAAGACAATGAACTGTCCAGAACTGGGCAACTGGCGCCCGACAAGGTTTTTTCTTACCATGTTGTTAGAGAAGGCGACATAATTCGTGAAATAATTATTGAGCATGTGGACCAAGACCGTTTGAGGGAGCTCAAATCAAGCATCCGCTGGACATTTGAGAAAATGTATGAAAAAATGAGGAGTCAAGTTTAAGACAAAATTATTTGCGGTCGAAGTATATGCTTTTTCCTTTAGCCGATATGGGAATCCCCATTATAATTGTTGCTTCTGGCAGAAGCCCAAGCTTCATGGCAGCCGTGCCAACACGATACATTATGCGGTTATCAACGTTCAATATGCTTGCAATTTTAACGGCTGAGCCTAAAGCTATTCCAAGGTCTAAGGCTTTGAAAATGCATGTTGGACCAGTGAAATCTATTCCAAGCCTCTTCTCCGCCTCTTCAAACTCTTTACAACTTTTATAGCCGCATGCGCCACAGTTTAATCCAAAATTTTTGTTTCCCCTAACACCTATTAGGATTACGGCTTCTGAATCTCTAACGTTTTTCGCATCGCGTTTGAAGCCTTCAATCTTTCTTTCTTCACCTATTTGTTCCATTTTTTCGGCGATGGCATCTTTTTCTTCGCCATAAACGATTGATGTTAAAGTGTCGTCTATTCCCCCTGTTTTTGGGGCTGTTCTTGCGGCTACAAGCATGAGTTTGGCCGCTTCCAAAAGTGCATCTCTTTCTGCATTTTTGCTTTCGATTTTTGGGCTCATTTTTATTCCTCTAAATTGTTAATGAGTTTATGCAGTATTGGTTTAAGAGTTTTATAGTTGTCACGGCGTAACAACTGCTTTTTTCAACATTTCTAATATTGTGTTTAATTGTCCAGTGTATATGCCAACAGCCAAAAAGGAAACTCCTAAAAGAAGTAGGAGCGCTCCTATCACCCTTCGTTCTGGAATTTCCATAAAAATCCTATCCTAAATGTTTTCTTAAAACAGCTTCAATATGTTTTTTGGGAACAAGCCCAACTATTCTGTCCGCTTCTTTTCCATCCTTCATTATTATGAGAGTTGGTATACTGAAAATTTGAAATTTCTCCGCAGTTATCGGGTTTTCGTCAACATTAATTTTTCCAACAAAAATTTTCCCAAAATATTCCTTAGCCAACTCATCAATTGTCGGAGCTAAAGCCAAGCATGGACCACACCACGGCGCCCAAAAATCAATCAAAGCCAAATGGTGCTGATTTACTATTTTGTTAAAATTTGAATCTGTTACGTGGGCTGGTTCCGCTGACATCTCCTGTCTTTTCTCCTTTAATTCTTTTACTTTCTTTTCTCTGATACGCTTCAGTTCTTCATCTTCCCCAGATATAAACTGTTCGTGTTCTTCGCCCATGTCCTTTCATCCTTTGCGTTTCAAGGAATCATGTAAAGCCTTAAGCCTTACATAAGCCTTGTTTGGGTTTGAAATGTCCATTGCCAATTTTTCAAAGGGGCATATTCCCCTCTTTTTAAAATCCAGGATGTTTTCAACAAGATCATCCCATTCATGGTAAACCCTATATTTTTCAAAAAAGGCTTTTGCCTCTCTGCTTATGGTTGCGGCATAAACCATTTTGACTCTTTTGTAAACGCATAACAATGCTATGGCTTTCCCAACAACTTTATCAGCTACAGAAGCCCGGTTAAGTTTGTCTCCAAGCTTTTCCACAGCCTCTAAAAAGCCTGAAATTCCGTGAGATGAAGTTTCAAAAATTATTTTTCCATTTTTCGCTATAGTAAGCGTTAAACCTTTTTCCTCTGATAAGCGCTTTTTTGCTAAGGTTAAATCCTGTTTTTCCATGATAATCGGCAATTATATGTCATTAAACTATTATTGCTTTTTTATAATTAAAAGTTGGTTTTCAGGTGCTCGGGCAATTTCCCATGCAAGCTCTTCATTTGATGCGCCTTCTGAAAATTTTTTCGTTAAGGTTTCTGTTATTTTCGGGTTAATGGCTATCGTTAATATTTTTCCAGTTTTTACGCATTGGAAATCTGCGGAGATTTCTTTTGATGAGTTTTCAATTTTTAACTTTTGATTTCCAATTGTGCATTGGGTTGCCACTTGGATTCCGTCCAGCACGCATGAAAAGGGTGCTAAGAGGGGAAGTTTGGCTGTTACTTGTAAATTTGCTGTTTTCAAAATCTTTTTGGCAGCTTCTCCCATTCTAACGCCTAAAACAAGAAATGGACCCAAATGTCCATGAAATTTTTCAGCTTCTTTCACTGCTAGTTTAAGCTTTTCCTCAAGCACCCTTAATCCCCCTCACATTTGCCTTCTCCAAAACACCAATAATTGGAAACGTAGCTATTACGCCGATTATTCCGCCTACTAAGTGCCACCCGCCCCAAAAAGTTAAAGCCCACTCTACCGATCTACTCATAAAGACTGTTCCAATGATTGCTCCAGCAAAATATGCAGAAACAATAGTTACTAGAGCTGCTGTAATTAGATTGTAGGCTTTTAATCGGATTTTGTGTTTATTCACGGACATTAATATGTCAAAGAGTATGGCGGATAAAGCAAAACCTACGTTATGCCATGAAGCCGTTATTAGCAAAGCTACTGTGGCGCCTATGACGCCAACTATAGATGCAGTTCCAAACTTGCCTGTAGCCCATGTGACAAGTAGAAGCGTTAAGAAGACTGAAACGTCGCAAAATATTGGAAGCCCAAACCATGTGAAACCTAGACGTCCCAATGTTAGGTTGAGGATAACCCATAAGGCGCTGAAAACGGCTACTAAAGCGATGTCAACTGCTGTAAGATAGTTTTTGCTTTTCATTATTTCTCCCTTTTTGATTTGCTTAGTGCTATTCCAAGGAAAAATGTGGTGCAGAAGACTAGGAAGACTCCTAGAATGCCAGCGGCAAGAGTTGAAATATAAGACGTTTCAATTATTGGCAATTGGTAGTCGGGCATTAAACCATTCCATAAAGGCTCGTTTTCCTCTATTCCAAGGGTTTCAGCCACTTTTTCTAACCCGTCTGGAAATTCCGAAGCAAAAGGAATTAGAATGGCAAGACAAATCAATACGATAATTAATGCTTTAAAGTATCCCTTCACCTTGTCTTCCCCCAAGAATTGTTAAACCACTAAGCACATGAGGCTGCAGCCTTTGAAGTTGAGATATAAGCGTGGTAGTTATTGCTGCTTCGCCTAAACCAATTAGCACATGCCAAAAAAGCATGGCGGGAACAGTTACTACTATTCCTCCAACCTCAGAAAAAACTGGGGACAAACCTATCTGTAAACCGCAAGCCAAAGCGCCCAAAACCACAGAAAGCCAAGAAACTATAAAAACGCTTGGGAAAAGCCACCTTTTCCTTTTAAAGTCTTTTGTGAAGAATTTTATGAGAAAGAAGCTTAATCCGCCTATAACCGCCATATTAAAAACATTGGCGCCGAAAGTGAATAAGCCACCATCCGCAAAAAATATGGCTTGCATTAACAAGACAATGGTCATGCTTAAGATTGCAGCGTAAGGCCCTAACAATATTGAGAGGAATGTGCCGCCCACTAAATGACCGCTTGTTCCGTAGGCTATTGGAAAGTTTATCATTTGAGCTGCGAAGACGAAGGCGCTTGAAACTGCCAACAAAGGAGTAAGAGCACTCGAGTAGGTGGCTCTTGCTTTTCGCCAAGACCAAACTAAAAAGCCTATGGATATGGCGTACATTAAAGCGCATATGGTTGGGCTTAGAAATCCATCTGGAATGTGCAAACGTAAACCTCGGTAACACTTTTTAATATTTTAGTGTTACCATAGTCGCATAAAAGCTTTATGGTAAACTCATCAACCTTAAAATGGGAAGTTTATGACAAAAATAATCCGTGTAGGAGTCACATTTCCGCCAGACTTGCTTAAGGATTTTGACGAAATAATACACAAAATGGGTTATGAGAACCGTTCAAAAGCTGTTCAAGATGCCGTCAGACTTTTTGTTTCTGAAAGAAAATGGCTTCAAGAAGAGCGAGGAGTGCAAGCTGGAGTGCTCATGATGATTTATGACCACGAAGTTAAGGGTTTAGAAAGCACCCTAACAGACATTCAACATGACTATGCGCGCATAATTTCTTCAACAATGCACATTCACCTTAGTGAGCGTGACTGTTTAGAAGCTATAGCCGTGAAAGGCGATGCCGCAGAAATTAGAAAGTTAAGCGATGAGTTGGCAGCAAGAAAAGGCGTGAAAATCCTCAAAACAATGCTTGTTTCTCTCTAAGGCTTATCTCAATTCGTTAACTCGAACATTTTCTCCAAAGCCTTTCTAGCCTTTTTTGCTATGGCTTCTGGAACCGTGACCACGTTTTTCTCTTCTTTTAGGGCTATGTAAAGCCTTTCCAAAGTGTTTAACTTCATGTTTGGACAAACCGCCTCTTCATAAGCCAAAATAAACTGTTTCTCTGGGTTGTCCTTCCTTAAACGGTGTAGGAGGCCCTCTTCGGTGGCTACAATAAAAGTTTTTGAGTTGTTTTCTTTTGCGTAGCGGCACATTTGCGATGTGCTTCCAATGTAGTCGGCTATGTTTCGCATTTCAGGGGTGCATTCTGGATGCACCATAACCACAGCCTCTGGATACTTCATCTTAAGCAACTGCACATCCTCCGGTTGGAAGAGGAGATGGGTTGGGCAGAACCCCCACTCTGGAATTGGAATTATAGTCTTCCCAGTCTTCCTTTGAACATAATCTGCCAAATTGCGGTCAGGTCCAAAAAGCACAGTTTCAGCATTAACAGCCTCTATAACCTTAACGGCGTTTGCAGAAGTGCAACAAACATCGCAGTAGGCTTTTGCTGAAGCCAAAGTATTCACGTAAAGAACAACAGGGACAAGGGGATAAAGCGCCTTCCACCTTTTAATCTCCTCCACCGTGAGCATCTGCGCCATGGGACAGCGGGCTCCCAAAGAAGGCAACAAAACCTTCTTTTCAGGATTCAAAATAGCAGCGGACTCCGCCATAAAATCAACGGCTGAGAAAAGTATGATTTCTGCTTCCTTTTCCTCCATGGCTTTTCTGCTCAACTCTATACTGTCGCCAACGTAGTCTGCTATGTCTTGGATTTCTGGTCTTTGGTAATTGTGGGCTAAGATTACAGCTTTCTTTTCCTTTTTCAACTTGAGTATTTTGTCAGCTAATTCCACGCCTTTCGCCTTTTAAACAGTTGTTGTAAGGATTTTCTAACAGTGTCGATGGATATATCCTTTGCTTAAATTTCCTTTTTGCGAATGCCTCAAGAGACTTTAGAACTATCTTAAAAGTTTAGCCTAATTTTGTTATGTTGGTCTTCTTTGAATAAGAAGATGGTATACTATGAGGTCGTCAACGATTAATTCGAATTCAAAATTATTTTTGTTTTTCTCCATTTTTGTGTCGAGATTTTCTCTCATCTTTCATTCACCAGTTTTTCAGCCTATTATATCGCAAGTCTTAATAAACATTTCCGTTTAAACGCACAACAAAAATACGCTTAAAATTCCCCCAAGGTTACCGTTTTAAATGTCAATTTTGTTTGCCTGAAGACTGCCATGCATAGAATGTAGAGACACGCAGTTTTTAATTAGTCACTTAAGGTAAGGGCGAATTGAATTAGGTGACGCTATGGTTTCATTAAGAGGTTTTGCCAAGGGCTTTATCATGATGACAATTATTATTTGGATTTTGAATATTGTCACATTTTTTGTGTTGGGAAAGACCTTGGCGGCTACGCTTTTTCTTCTGATTTTAGTAATTCCTGTTTTAATCGTAGCTTATGAAAGTTGGAAGTGGAAAATGGGAAAAGAAAACATAAATCGCTTGGATAGGCTGAAACAAGTTCTAATTTCCATGTATGGTGTTTCACTTGCTTGTTGGACATTCGACGTTATTAGCACTTACTATGCCATTGACATTTTAGGAGTTGCTGCTGAACAGAATCCTTTAGGCTGGCCCTTTGGAGCTTTAGGCGCTTTAATATTTTATATTCCAGCAATGGTCTTCACTCATTTACTTTTATTCAAGGTCAAACAAAAATATGCAATCTTAGTTGCTACCATAATAACTGTTTTAGCCTTATACCTTGGATTCTTAAATTTTGTTGCTGGCAGTCAAAATTTCGGTTTCTTTATCGATTCAGTACCTTCCGTTTCTGAGGCTTATAGCTATCTATTCTTGACCGTAATTGTCATCGATATTATTTATGTATTGGTCTTTGTGAAATTGGCGAAACTGACACTGCCTATGTGGATGAAAACTAGACCAAATCTATCTGTGATTGCTGTTATCTTGAGCACAATCGCTCTTATCATCAGTCTTACACAACCCATGTTCAGCCTACTTATTAATAATGGTCGGCAGACGGGCAAACCTTCTTTTGAGTTGGCTAACTTCTACGTATCCTACACTTATACGCTTATTGAAATTCGAAATAATGGAACCGCAACAGCGAGAAACGTTATTGTAACCTTTTACTTCATTAGACCGCCAAGCTCAAATTCGACCTATCGACCTTTCGAGTGGGCAACAACAGAATTTATAGAAGAAATAAGAAAAGGTGAATCAGCATTCATGAGTATTCCTGTGGGAAGCTATCATCTGGAATCAACATACCAAAACATAAATGCCACAGACTACTCCGCTAAAGTGATTGTCCATTGTGAACAAGCAGAAAACCTTAACACAGTCTTTTATTTGGAACATTTCGAAGTATTACCTAATCCCTAAAAATAGTGTGTTAGCCTTTCTTTTTATATTGCCTATACTCGCAGGCTATCATTGACAAGGGAATAAGCAAACCAATAAGAAATAGCAATGCCATTCCAGTCTGCCCACTAAAAGTGAAATAAAGCAATGCAGCAATCCACCAAACAACCCATGTAATAAGTATGGCCTTAGCCAAATCCCCAATAAAACCCAACACTAAACACCGTGTAGAATAAAGTCCTTATGGCGTATATTAAAGATTACGATAAACCTATTCCTACTAAAGTGCGGCGGGCCGGATTTGAACCGGCGAACCCCTACGGGAGAGGATGGCTCATAGGAGTTTTAAGCCTTTAAACGCCTGATCTTGAGTCCTCCGCCTTTGACCTAGCTTGGCTACCGCCGCCCATGTTTCAATTTGGATAATTGAAATTTAAGCTTACCGACGCCGAAAAACCTAGAGAGTAGGGTCGTATTGGAAGGGAAACAGTCCAATAAATGATTAAAAATTGGGGGCTAAAACGTGAGTGATGCAAGAAAGAAGTTGAGGATTGCATGAAAAAGTTTATTAGTGAGGTGTGTGGTTTCTGTGTTTAGCTCTTATAAATTGGAGACAATTTTTCGGTTGGATGAACCAACTGTTGGAGGAAATTGAAAGTTTGAGAAAACCCGCACCACATAATTCCACTCACGCATGTTTAAGGGTAAAACGGCGGGGGTTTGTTAAAATTGGCTGAAATTTCAAGAGAAGACGCTAACCTTTTGTTAAAAGCGTTTTTTAAAGAGAAGGGCTTAGTCCGCCAACATTTAGACTCCTACAACGAGTTTATTGATCATGGCTTGCAAGAAGTTATCGATGAGGTTGGCGAAATTCCGATTGAGGTTCCAGAAAGCCCCTACAAAGTCAAGCTTGGACAGGTTTGGATAATAGACCCTCAAACCAGGATAACGGGTCCGTATACGACTGAGGTTGACGGCACAAAACATGAAATATACCCAATGGAAGCAAGACTTCGAAACCTGACCTATGCGGCTCCAATTGCCCTTGAAATGACTCCAGTTATCGATGGCAGGGAGCAAGACACAGAACTTGTCTATATTGGGAATATTCCGGTCATGCTGAAATCAAAACTTTGCTTCTTGTCGCAGCTTTCAAGAGATGAGCTAATAGCATGTGGAGAAGACCCAGACGATCCAGGCGGCTATTTCATAGTTAACGGTTCTGAACGTGTAATAGTGGCTATGGAGGATTTGGCTCCAAACCGCATAATAGTGGACATAGACGAGAAGGGCGCAACACCCGTTTACATGGCGAAAATGTTCTCCACAACAGTGGGCTTCAGAGCCAGAATAGAGTTGAAAATGAAGTCAGACGGCGCCATATACGTTTCAATGCCGGGCGTTCCCACCGAGGTTCCAGTTGTCGTGGTGATGCGTGCTTTAGGCTTGGAGTCTGATAAGGAGATAGCTGAAGCTGTTTCGGTTGATAAG
>JAVZLK010000023.1:0-25392 GCA_038883795.1 Bathyarchaeia archaeon | reverse complement strand
ATGTGTGGTTATGTGCCGATGAGCAAGAAAGTGCTTAAACAGTTAAGTGAGTTGCAGTTAGGCGACTTAATTGAAGTCATTTGGCTGGATGCTTCAAGGGGTAAGCTGGAAACTGTTGAAGAATTGCGTGAGGCTGGAGCATCCGGAGCCGAAATAGACCTACCAGTAACAAGCTATGGGGTTTACATTGGTTCTTTTGGGAAACGTGCCAAACACATTGTGCTTGTGGCGAGCCAATGGCTTTTTGCACAAGGATATGGGCAGATTGACTGCACAATAATTCCTGTGGGCACTGTTGAGAACATTCGGGTTTTGTTGCCTAAGCTGATGAATGCCGAGAACGTGCAAGTTTGTCAGCAAGCTTTCATTCATGGTAGAGCGAGACGCTTAATGCGGAGAATAACCATTTTGGGGAATGAATAGGTGAGGAATCCGATTCGAGAGGCTTTAACGAAGACTATTCAGGTGAAGCGTGGAAGAAGGGTTGAGGTTCCGCCGAGCCAGAAGCTGCTTTATGCGGTTTATTTTAGCCTTGGCATGGTTGGCTGTTTAACCGCTTTAGAAGCAGTGCATCTGATTGTTTTGGGTAAGTGGAACAGTGAAGTTTTCACGGTTATTGCTGGGCTTGTAGGCAACATTACGGGCATTTTCTTAACGCAAAAAACGTAGGGGGATAGGGGTAGGTAAAATGGCTAAATTTTCCCGCCCATTTTTGCTGTCGAAGCGTATCGGCGAAATACAAGAGAAAATCAAGGTTGACACTCAAAAGCTGAGGGAAAAGCTTCTGCGAGAACTTGAGCAGATCTTTAACGAAGCCGTCAAAATGGCGAGAGGCGAAGTTACGGTTCAGAGTAAAGAATTAACGGTTAAGCAGAGGCAAATGTGGGCGAGGGTGGCAGCCTACACAGCCCAAGTTATGCAGAGCATAGCCAAAGGCTTCGATGAACGGGAAATCGACGAGCAATTGAAAGAGTTAAGGCGGCTGGTTGATGAGGCAAAGGCAAAAGCAGGAACTGGCTACACTGCATGAAGAGCTTAAAGCCTTACAAGAGAAAATCCCAGAAGACCCTGTTGTATTTATGCGTGATTTTTTAGGCTTCACGCCCACAGAATACCAGCTTGACTTAATCGGCAAGTTTCAGAAAAACCAGTTTGTCGCTGCAAGATGGTGCCGCCAAAGCGGAAAAAGCCACACAATAGCGGCTCTGCTGCTGCATTACGCTTTAACCCATCCAAACACAAACATTGGCATAGTAGGACCAAGCTGGAGACAGACAAAACTTGTCATACGCCGAATAAACCAGTTCTTACGCAAAATCTCAAAGGGCTATTACCATAAGCCCCAGCACACCATAGTCCGCCTAAAAAACAGCAGCGTCATCGAGGCTTTCCCAAATAACCCTGAAACCATTAGAGGACCAACACTGCATTTGGTTTACGCAGACGAGTTCAACTTCATAGCAAACGATCAAGAACTTTACGATGCCATTCTCTTCACGCTGGGCACAACAAACGGCAAATTCATATGCACAAGCACACCTTGGCATACGGACAGCATTTTCTGGCAAATATGGAATAACCCAGCCTACGCGGATTTTGCAAAAAGCCACATAACCTACGAACAAGCCTTAGAGCCAAAAGGACCATTAAAACAGGAAATCCTCGACAAGATTAAAAGGCAGCTGGAAGGCGACCCATGGCGTTGGCGAAGGGAAATGCTCGCCGAATGGGCTGAAGACGAAAACGTTTGGCTTTCGCAGGCGCTGATAACAAGCTGCATAGACCACGAGCTGGATTACATAGGCTTCGAAGAAATAGCGAAGGGCGTGTTTTATGCTGGTCTTGACTTGGGCAAACACCAAGACTACAGCGTATTTTCAGTTGTGAAGGTAGAAGATTCTTCTATAAAATTAATCCACATGCACCAGTTCCCGCTTAAAACGCCCTACGCAAGCGTAATAGGCTATGTGAAAACCCTATGCGACCGCTGGAATAGAATTAACAAAGTGCTTGTGGACATGTCAGGCGTGGGCGACTACATTGTTGAAGACATGGTTAACGCTGGAATAAAGGTGACTGAAGGCGTAAAGTTCACGCAGGAAACAAAAGAGAAAATGGCTCAGTGGCTAAAACAATGCATGGTTGAGAAAAGGCTCAAAATCCCATACGACAGCAACTTGATAGCAGAACTAAACATCGAACGGTTCGAGCTGACAAAGGACGGAAAAATCAAGTTTAGCCATCCAGAAGGCACACATGACGATCGCTTCTGGAGCTTAGCCCTAAGCGTTTACGTAGCAAGAGAACCGCCAAGAAAAGAACCAACATTCACGTTTGATTAACTTTATCATAATTTACAAAATTCTCAAGTGATGTATTTACATTTACACAGATGCACCTTGTTGACCGTATAATTTAATTTTCTCCAAAAAGTCAAGCATTGAAATAATTGTTGTAGATAATGAACTGATAACTAAATCACATTTCTCATATAAGAAGTTAAAGTCATATTTTCTAACAAATGCAACGCACCAGATTTTATTCGGATCTGGTATGTTCTGAACAAATGTGTCAATGCTGACTTCATAAGGTTCTTCGGGACCGTATGGCTTTAAGAAACATTTGAAACTTTCCTCTTGTGCATCATGAAATAGTTCCTTCCATCTGTCCAAGGAAATAACTTTGAAATTTGGCAAATATGAATATAGCCTACCTTCAATTATGAGTTCCTCATTCAGAAAATTTATAACCATTACAACCGGATTTACTTCCCATCCTTCTCTTCCATATTGTTGGCTATATATTGTAGCAACAACTGGCGCATCGTATGATTCCCCTGATGCATACAAATCTGAGCATATCGAACGATGGTCTCTTCTCTTGATAAGGCTTGCAAGTTCTTTCATAAGATTTTTACTTTTGTCTGCAACAACAGCATATCGTTTGACATGCTCTGATATATCAGCAAGTTCTCCTTCCTTAAAACCATCAAAAACGTGTGGTAACTCTATGTATCTGCATAGTTCCAAAGTAGGAATAGGTAATTTCCTATCGACCTCCCAGCAAATGACGAGATCACAACCGTCAATAGGATGATTGTAACCAGAAGACCGAAATTCAGCTTCCGCTCTAATTTTGCTTCCAGAAGCATCCTCTAATATATAATCGGGAAATGATTCCTGTGAAACGAGTATTTTAGGGTAACCAAGTTCAGCATGATATCGAGCAAAAGCATCTCTGACCGCTCTTTCACTATCGATTTGAAAATGAACTATCAACCGTTTGGATTCCTTTTCTGGTAGCAAACTCACCACCAAACATCATTAAAAATGTCTTATACACACTATAAAAATTTTACAAAGGGCTTAGCGCAAGTACCAAAAAGAGTTTGGCAAGTCATTAAATTAGTGAAAAATTTTTTCTGCAGGGGGAATTATCGTTTGGCTTATTTCTTTCAAATGCTTGGCTACTTCTACGCCCCTGTTCGTGAGTTTGTTTATTCTCCTTGGTGTTATGAATTGGCTTTCAATCAAGCCTTCTTCTTGCAAGGCGTTTATGATTTCGCTGCACCATTGTTCTGTTATACCTGCTCTTTTGGCTATTTCACTGTTTTGTAATGATCCTTTCTCAAGCAATATAACCAGAATCCTTTGTTTAACCGTCAGGAACATGACTAATCCATGATGAATTTTTGCCTATTTTTGATAATAAACCATTCTGAAACTTTAATTTAAAAAGAAAAAGAGGAAAATAGAATAATGCGTTGAAGGGAGATTCCAGCTCACCTATTGACCTATTTTTTTCATCTTTTGTGCTTGTTCAGGCTCTACCCAGTACCGCCGACGTATCCAGCCAGGGTTGTTAGGATCGGGGTTATATTCATCGTAAGATATGAATTTTAAGTCGATTAATTTCTGGAAGCTTTTTGCAATACCAACCGATAAATAGCCTTCGAAAGTTGAACCAAAAATGTTAGAAAATTTGGCTTTAACTTCACTTGCAAGCTGATTGGCTTCTGTTTTGTTTCTTTCGCCTATATGGTTTTCACATAATGTCACCCAACCAGCTTGCCCGCTTTTAGCTAAACTATTTATCTCGCTTGGAACTGCATATCTGCAACCGTTAGCGTCAACAATTTCTCCAATAGAAGATGCCGTTAGTTCAGGGGTCATTACCTTTCTTAGTGCTTCACTAATATCAATCCCTAATAAACGGGCAACCGTATCAAGTGTAAGAATACGAAGTTCTCGCGGTGTTTTGTCAGCATCTGGATAGATAGTTATGATAGTTTCATTATTTTTGCCTACTTGTATATTTAACCGGTCAAGATTTGCCATATTAACACCTCCAAATCTTTTGAAAGATATGCTCATGTAGAGTTACATAAGCGAAGTTAGATATATATTTTTCTATTTAGGAAAGTTTGTATTCAATAAAGCTCATTTATGCAGAGTTTTAAAATCATAAACATGAGTAGGCACTTTGCTCATGAAAAGTTACGCTGTTAAAAGATGCCTTTTATTCTGAAGGCTTAATCCAAAAAATAAAAAGGAGAATGAAATGCGTTCAGACCTTACTATTTGGCTATGTTATAGCTGTTATCTCGCATATGGCTGTTGGTCTCTTGATGCGTGGAACCACTGCTTCGTAGACTTTGAAGTGGTGGTTCATGTCGACAGTTTGCATATAGAATGTGCGCAAGTCTTGGGCTACGCATAGGTCTGCGTTTTCTGCTCCGCTTTTGATTAGTATGGCGCTGTCTGTTCCGCCGTCTGCAGCCTTAAGCTGGCTGCTTATGTAGATGTTTCCGCCGATTAGCTCCTTGATTTTCTCGATTTGAGTTATACCCGTGTTCGCTATGAGCGTGTGGGCGTCCATGAAGGCGCTTGGCTGAACAATCAAATCATAAGGAGGCGGATAATACTTTTCAAGCAGTTTCTTGGCTGCTGCCCTTACATCGTTTAATGCGTTTGGAGCTGTTGCCCACGCTCCGCTGCTTGCTTGTGTCTGCCTTCCTGTGGCAGTTGTTAATCCTTCTATGCCCAACATGGGTTCGCCAGATATTTCGCCGTTAAGAATCAGACGGTCTTCTTTTTGGGCGACAACAAGGGCTGCGGATTCTGCGTTCGCCGTGTCCAATGGTGCTCCAAAACGCCTTGACGCTTCCAAGTCTCGCCAGTGTATGCGAAAGTCTTTGTGCAGTATTGGCACTGTGAGGCTTTTGCGCGTGTAGATTATGGTGTCTTCTGCTGGTGTTTCGCCGTACATGCTGATGTGGGCAGCGCTCATTTCCGATAGCTCGTCCCAGTCCACGGTCATGACGCCTACGCCTGCAAGCTGCTTAACTGGCAAGACACGGCGTCCCACAAGCACGGGTTGGGCAGCTCTGACAACAGCCTCGTCTAATTGTTTCCATTCCTCTTCACGCAATGGCGCTTGGGCTCTTCCAACAAGAGAAAGTGGGTCCATCTTCTAAATCACCAGCCTAACCATAATCGACTTGTCAGCGGCAGAAGCGTCAACGCTTTCCTCAGCATAAGCCACAATCGGACCGTAGGGCGGAATGCTTCCGATTTCCAAGAGGTCTGGTTGAGCAGCGTTTGATGTCACGTTAGTGGCTCCTGATGGAACGCTTACGGATATGGTGGCTGCAGCCTTCAGTTTTCCGTTTGCAGCACAAACCAGCGATGCACCTTTAACAACGTTGTTTCCGCTTGCCAAAGTGGCTACCACAACCGCAGGCGCCTTCAACACACGAACTGGATGCTTGTCCGGGAAAGCATTTGCAATTGGATATCTTGGGTCTGCGTCCAATACGCCTAAGGGCTTTTGCTCTCCGTCGCCTGCAAGCTGAACCTGATGGTCAGCTGTGCCCTTCTTAACGAATAAGCCTGGCTTGCAGCTTGTTCCTTCGGTTATGAGTTCTTCAACGATTGGGTTTCCGCCAACCAAAATCTTGTTAGAAGGTTTAACAAATGGCATAGCCTAATCACTGCTCCTTTTTATGGTACAGGCAGCCAACCGTCAGCTTGTTTTCGCCTTCGCCCGTAGTGGCTCCAGCACTGCGAACATTTTTCACGGTGCCTTTAACGCTGTCAGCTCCTTTCTGGATGAGTCTAAGCTGAGCAAGATCCAACTTCTCCAGCTCGTCTTTTGAAAGCGTGGTTTTTTCCATTATTGATTTGATTACTGCTTCTCTTTCCTTCTCAACGTAAGCCGTCAAGGTTTTACTTGCCTCTGTCATTGTAGTCTTGAGCTTCTCGTTTTCAGCTTCAAGCTCCGCTATTCTCGCCTTTAATGTTTTAACATCTTCTGTTGGCTTTTCTTCACTCATGTTTTTCACGAGAACTGGTATTCGCATTATATAATTTGGGTTCAGCGAGGTTCAGCAGAACAAACTATTCTATGAATTTTATTGGTTCAGCAAATTGGAATTTTCATGGAAAGAAAGTTCGGTAAAGAGACCGCTTATAAAGTAAAGTTCTACTCGGATTTGAGGAAAAGTTGTATCCTTTGTTTATCATATGTCTTGATGTCTGGGCTTAATCTAATTCCATTTCCGATGGATTCCATCCTTTTTTGCCAAGCATTGTACCAATCAATGTTCGTCATTTCCTTTAATGATATTTTCCAGGCTCCTGATGTTTGATACTTAGACATTATTTGACTATCCAGTGGGCAATCGAGTTCTCTGATTATTTCTGGTGATTTCTTTGTGAGGATGCAATAATACTTTAGGTAAACATTGATTATTTTTTGAGCTTGACCAATGGAACATTTGGCGTTTTTGCTGACTTCGATAATTTTGTTTCTAATGTCTATATTTTTTAAAGTTCCATCATCGGCTTTATTTGCTAACTCAAGACATGCTCTAAAAACTTGTTTCCTCATTTCCGGATTGTCTTCTCTTAACGACCTGCCTAATTGCGCTTCTTTGAAAAACATTGGAATTAAGACCTGCCTAACTGTCTCAAAATAATCTTCCATTACCTGACCTCAAGGAAAGAGAGAAGAACATCTATAAAAACCAAGTGTATAACGTATTAGTTGCTATTGTATGTTTTTAACTGATGAATTAGTGCGTTTGCCTTGGCGATTAGGCTGTCTGCTGATTCGTAGCCTTCAAGCTGTTTTTTGATGTTTTCTGGTAGGGCTTTGGCTTCTGGCAGTTCTGGGTTGTAGCGGACTGTCATGCCATAGTTTAAGGCACGCTTGACAATACGTTCATAGATAATATTGCGTTCGCTCTGCTCGTATTCTTCTCTGAAGGCGCCCCAGCGGGCTAAAGCGTTTCTGCATCGCTCTTCCGGCACAAGCGGATAAGCATAATTCACAGGATCAGCATAATCCTCTTCATTCTGTGGGTAATCTTTTGGCGGTGTTAAATGTCCTTTGTCTTCTCGGAATTTTATGCCGTATTTCTTTTCTCGATTTTCTGCAGCCTTGTGCAGTTTTTCTCTTTCAGTCTCTTCTTCTTGTTTCTTCTCTCGCATAACGTCGCCTTCTTCTTTCGGTTCCGCAACTTCAAACTTTCCATCATGTTGTTCACAGTGTTTTCGCGCTTCTGCTTCATTCCATGTTTTTACTGGGTAGCGGTAGGCTTGCTCAACTGAACCAGCCTCTGGCTTGTCTTTTGGTTTGCCGTAGATGACGCGGTAGGTTTTTCCGTTGTGTTTGCGTTCGCCGCTGCCCACTATGTTTAGCGTTTCTGGTTCTCTTAGGCGACAGCTATGCTCGTTTGGGTATGGGTCTGCGCCTTTAAGCGTGCTATCTACGCCTATTCCGCAGAGTGGGTAGCTGCATCTTCCCTGCCAGCTTCCAACAGCCACATGATCAATGAGAATGTCTTTCTTAACATACTCGTAGTGTTGCCCTTTGAACTCGCCAGGCTGCGGAATACAATCGAAAAAGAAGCCTATGCTGACGCTTCTTGCTTTGCCACTTTTAATGTCTTCGAGATATTGGGGGCTGCAGCGGTTTTTGAAGAACACAAGTTCAGCCTTTATTCTGTCCTTTTCAAACTTGGCGTTTCGTACAGTTCCACGGATAAGTTGCGGTTTGGAAAGGATTATTTCTGGCGGATGTTCCTCGACAACCCAAGCGTTCAAAGCCGTAAAAGCTGCTTTCTCAACCTCAGAAGCAGGCTCGTAAATAAGCATACCATCGTAATCGTAAACGCCTTCTCGAGTAATCACTGCGGGCACGATAAGCGTTTCCTCATCTTCTTTGATTTGCAGGCTGTCAGCCTCAACGCTTTTCAAACCATACTTCCGCATAGGCAATCAGCTCCTTTCTCGGATTTTGATGGGCAAGATTAAGAGGGCTTAGCGGTGTCAACCAATTTCTGAAGCCACACGGTAATAGCAGTCGGACCCACTAAAGCAGTATAAACGTCAAAGGTTAAGCCAGCCAAATCCAAGCCTAAAGCTGAGAAAGCGCCGATAGCGACTGTTCGCAGAAACTTTTTCCAGTTAAAGGGCTTGTCTTGCGCTGAATAACCAAGGAAAGCATAGATTAAAGCTGCAACAACTCCCAAACCGACATTCAACGGGTTCATCTCTTTTCACTCACAAAGTAGCCAAGACAAAGGCGCCTTTTAGGTTCAGCGAACAGACCGTTTTAGGTTATAGGAAATGATGAAAAAATATTTCTTTGTATATCAAAGCACCAAATTTCGAGCCTTAACGGGAAACCTATCATTTTTAAAGCTCTTAAATAACTTTCCAGGTTTTCAAGCCATGTTTCGGAGCCTGTTCCGTAATTTTTAGCTTGGCTTTTCAGATCATCTAAAGTGGGTATTACCAAAACTCCTAAAGCTGCATTTGAAAGGCGCAAGTTCTCAATGTCGCCCTTCATTTTCTTCATGTTCCATAGTGTGCTGATGTCTTTCGTAATTTCAAACGCAACAACAGGGATTTCTCTGGAGTGACCTAAGGGATGAGGGACTTTCTCGAGCCATACATGGTCGATGTAAGCGATGTATCTACTCAGTCCATTGATTCTCAAACGATATTCGTTTTTACAACTAAAACCAGCGTTTTTCCCCATTTGCGTAAGCAAGTTTTTAACAGCGTTTTCAAAGGACTGTGACATAAAAGCCCTCAAGCTAATTCGATATTCGCTACGTATTTTCTTACTTTTCTATCTGTTAGAACGGCTAACATAAGTTCGGATGCTTGAATCTGCTTCTTTACAATGTCAATTAATTCTTTTAAGTCATTCTCCATATTTCCTATTGCAAAAGCAAAATCAAAGCCTGAATTGTGGGTAAAAAATTTTTTACTAATCTTGCTCTCCCCGCCAATCACAAAGCCATATCTAATATATGGATATACTTCTTTGTGCTTCATCGCCTTAGTGGAATAGGTTAATACGTCATGGGTAGAAAAGCCACCATATTTTGTTTCAATTACAACTAAAGGCACTTTATCATTTTTTATCAGTATATCAGTTTGAAAAGCTAATTGTCCTCTTTTAGGGCTGTCAAGATCTGAAGGGCTAAGTTTGCCTCGAGCATCTATAAATAACTTGTAAAGAAGGCTTTCATCTTTCTTCACTATGTAATTTGGCAGATTCTTTTTCAATTCGTTGTATACCATATCTCTGAATTCGTTTTCGTTCACTTTTGAGCCCCTATACCATTTTATACAATTAGTTTTATTAGATTTGAGCCCGTGTTTTCATAAGATTAAAGCCTTAATGTCTCAGTCCATATTCTTCCGTCCAACAATAGAATGTTTGTTTTCCTATGCCGAGTTCTTTGCAGATCTTGTTTACGCTTTTGCCCGCTGCTATTCCATCGGCTAATAGCCTGTCTACAGGTTTTCCAAATTTTCTTTCCAGTTCCAGCTTTCGTTTTGATGTTGCAGAGCTTATGTTTGGAACCGTTCCATTTTGAAGTTTGCTTAAGCCTAAGACTATGTCGGCGCCTGGAAGGCGTTCTAAGCCTTCAAGTTGTCTTATTTCGTTGATTGTCATCCAGTTTGTTTTGAGCTGTAGGCTGCGGGTTTTGTCCAGTTCTGCGGCTGCTTGGTCTCTTGGGTTTATTTCGAATCCGCCAAGCCAGTTAATGCGGTAATGTGTATCTGGAATCTGTTTTGTTTCCATTAATCGATCAATTAAATCCATGATGTAGGGTTCATATCGGCTTTGGCAGTCGCTTATCTGCTTGAAGTATTCGCGTTCGTTTACTTCGCTTCCCGCTAATTGTCCAGCTTGGGCTCCGCGCAAAATCGCCATCGGTATGCTTGTGCCTGCGCTTATGTTCTCCATTATAGGCGTATAATATGGTTCTGGGTCTAAGGCTCTTCCAGCCAAGCCCTTAAACTCTATTGTTGTGTTTTCGTCTGCCCACATGCTTGTTTGAGCCGTTAACGGACCCCATTCACGTTTGTACTGGTCTATCTGCTCTTTAGTAGCGCCTTTAACCGTGACTACTGGAAAGCCTGAACCATACCTATACATGGTTTGTCCCATGCCCCAGCGAATATTACGCAGAACAGTCAAGTCGTCCCAGACAGGTTCGAGAACGCTTATGCCCTTCCAAGGATGGTCTAAGAGGCGAGTGGCGAAGTGGATGACTCGGCTGAAGTGAACTTCAACTTCTTCGTTTTCTGCTGTTTTTATTTTGTAGGTTTCTGGCAAGCCAAAGCGGGCGCTCTGCCTGTTCTTGTCTGTTTGGACGCTTGTTATCGTTGTTGGGGCGTAGGCTTCGAGGCTTACGATTTTTTCAGGCATCAAGACTGGATCTTTCAATGTGACGCCTTTGTCTTGGTAGCCTATTACGATTATGCTCCAGCCGTAGGCTCTTTCAAAAACCGCAGCTTGAGTGAAAACATCTTTGGCGTTAAGCAGAAGCAGGACTTTCTGAACGGTTTCGTTGAATTTTTCTTTGTCTGTGCTTTCTTCAAGAGGTTCAACCGTGAACCAGTTGTCAAAAATGTCATGGGCCACAGCAAAAACAATGCGGTGGGCTACAGGCTCACGTTTAATTGCAAAAGTGATGTTGTCGTGAGTGAGGGGTTGACCAAACTCTGCGCCTAATCCTGTGTAAACACGTTGGATTTCAGCTTGTGTTTGAGAAGGTGCGGAGTGGATTCCAAAGAGTTTCTGGGCTAAAAGCTGCCTAACGCTAACCATGTTGCTTTTCAGCCTCCGCCTTAGCTTCCCGCAAAATCTGACGGATTACATCTTGGGTGCTTCGAGCCTTCCGCCTCTTCTGCTCTTTCAAAAGCCACTCGTAAAGCTCAGAATCAACGCTCTGCTGGAAAATAGGCAAGCATTCAACACCAACAACAATATTAAGCCACAAAAATAAAAGAAAATCTGAAATTAGGCTTTAATGAAACTTATCTTTAATAAATAGGCTCTCCAAAGTTGGTAACGTAGAAGGGTCTACAAATAACGTAATAACTCTCTTTCGGTCCGATTAGTTCTTTAATCATTGTCCGAGAGAACGGATGGTCAGGTAAATAGTTATATCGTAAGAGATTATCTAAATGTATTTGGGTTAGGGAAAAAAGTTGCAAGAAACTGTCAGCATTGAAAGTCGTCTTGGCATGAACTTGTTTTTTAATAAGCTCTATACTACAAGAAAGAAAAAGCCACCTTTGAAGGCGATAATTTTATTGTCAGAGCTTGAAGTTGAAGATCTGCCGGACATATTTAAAGACAGAGAAAAGCTGATGAGAATCTACAATATATCTGTCAAAAAACTTGAAGAAGGTCTTTACGGTCTTCAGCTAAAGAAATTGGTTTGGAGAGACATAGTAAAAGGATATGCGATTATAGATACGAGTCATAAAGGAACATGGGTAGTTCTTTGTAACGAAGAATCATATTTTGTTAATCGCGCTTTGCAGAGACTTTTCAGTGCATTATACCCTTCGGTCTCAAGGGTGTATCTAAATTACTCTCAAATATCTGCCCTTATTAATGCAGTAAAGCGTGCATATCACGGCAGAGCTACATTGACCTTCATTACTGTCAAACGTGAACCTAAGAGAATGGAGCGTTTCACAGGTGAGAAAGGAACGTATCAATTGTGGGAAGAGAATGCAGAAGAGGATTTGATAAGACTATCAAAGGATTTTCGAGTCACTCTTGATAGGGCGGACTTCAAAGTTCGAGACGCTGAAACAGAGAGACTTATTCTTAGAGCTCATGTTTCAAGGCGTGGCGTGTGCAAACTCGCATTTGGAGACTTCACTGCTTTTTATGAAAATGTTGTTGAAAAAGCGATTGACCTTGGACTGAATTGGAAAAGATTCTATTCCCATCGAGAACGCATAATTAGTGATGGAAAAGTCATCTTGCGACCTTTCAGCATCTCTTACAAATTTGATTTCGATAGAGAACAACTTCAGAGGCTTGCTGATAGAATTAGCAAAAACTATTCTTGTTCAGTTGTTCATGCTGGAAATCCTTATTTTGTGGCAAACCTCAATGACTATGGTGACGGCTCATCATTTGGCGTTACAGTGTTAGGTAAGATCGTCACTATAACCCCTATTATTAAAGCTACCCCCCAGTCTGCTTGGAGATTAACAAACCGTATCCAAGAGATTCTCGGAGATGGAGATATCCACAGCATTGCGGAGTAGCCAAGTTGACAAGCTTGAGTTACTATGAAGATCAATGTACAAAAAACTATCGCAAATACGCAGATACAGTAGCAGTTTCTTTTGCGATCTATCACTTTATCACTACTCAGTTGAAAAATGCGGCTGTTGCCATTGAGCACAAATTGGTTAACACTGAAGGCCATGAGTTGAGACCCGATGTAATGGCCATCTTCAAAAAAGAAAGAAAAGCTGTGCTCTTTGAGTTAAAATGGTCCTTGCCATTCGATGACGGGTTGCTCGAAAAAGAACTAAAGGAATTAAAAAAATATGTATCCCCTTGCTCAGGTTGGGGCACGAATCAAGAAAGTATTGATTCACAGGATCTGGTTCTGATCTGTCACGTCGATGACGCCCAAAAAACCGTTGACATGATAAAGAAACTATCCGATTCAAAAGAATGGTCTTTCTTTCGTGAAGATGGATTCGCTGTGTGGTCATGGACGATAACATCACCCAAGGGAGGTGAACGCAAAGAGGAAATGAGAGTGTTCCCAGTTTATGGCAAAATACGGCATGTTGAAATGCAAAATCTAATTCAGACCCCGGGTGGCATACTCATACCAGAGTGCGTCTTAACTTATTTGAGGTGGTCACTAACTTTTGTTAAAGAAAAACCACCTGTACAGTATACTATGACAGTTTTAATCCAATATGTTTTTGCACCAATTCAGCAGGTGCCAGAGAGGAAAGTGTGCGAAGTTGAGTTAGATTGGATCTATGAGCAGATGAAGAAGTTTTTCATTTCATGGCATGAATTCGACACTCCAACTATTCAGGCAAAGCGAAGCTGGATACGAGAAGCACTTGAAAAACTTTGGGAACTTAAAATTATAGAAAAAACTGTAGAGAAACCAGACATGTTTCTCGTTCCAATCCCTACTCTAAAGACCAAAAGACCAATACAGGAAGTTATTTGTAAGAAGCTTTCCAGACAACACTTTAAAGAGCTGAAAAAAAGAAAAAGAGGAGCTGGGAGAACAAGACCAGTTCGTCCAAAAGGACCAAGAAAGGAAAAGCCGTTAACTGACTACTTATAAAACATTGTTCATTTCTGTTTCCTTAGCCTGTTAAATTTGCAGCTGTAACATGACACGCCTGGAATCCACATGCCCTTCCGCTGACAGAATACGCGTCCGTCTGTTAAGGCTCCTTGACAATAAATGCATAAAACATGCATGGGCTGAGGCTCTTCTGCTTTAGCGTAATGTGTTATGAGCAGTTGCGGATTACCTATGCCGTGGCGTTTGTTGTACTCCTGCATAGCCTTAATCAAAACTTGGCTGAAACCTCTTGGACCAGCTTCACGTTTCGCAATCTGCCTGAATTGTTCAAGAATTGGAACATCTTCAGGTCCGACAGAAAAACTTGTGATGATAGTAGATTTATTTAATAATTTATTTAATAATTCTTCTTTATCTATTATCTTGTCTTTTCTACTACTATCATCACCCACAATCATCAACTCACGTATTTCTGAAACATTTAGGCAACCGCCTTTTCCTTCTGTCCAGTCGGTTTTTGCAGCGGGGGCAAGCCTTAGGCTTCTCAACTCGAGGCTTCCAGACATAACCACAGAAAGGACATTTTAACATAATTTTTTCAGTCAAGAAATCACCTTGGCTCTCTAACCTGAAATGAAGCTTTTGAAGTGTTGAGGGGCAAGTGTTTGAGGCAAAGTGCCAAGTCAATTGGTGTAACTGGTTTTTCACCGTGCGAATGGATTATGGCAAGGAATTTTTGCTTCATGAAACCTCAACCTCTTTTAGCAAGCCTTTGCTTCGGGCTTCAGCCGATTTTATGGCTGCTTGGTATAGCCAACGGTCTGTCCTTCGCTTTCGAAGATAACCCCAACTACATATCTCATCCAAAAAGCCGCTTAGCCTTGGGTCTTTAGGCCAGCCTCGCCTCATCATTTCTCTCTGCACTATGCTGATTGTTCGCTCTTCCTCGTCGAAGAAGCCTTCAGCATAAAGCAATGCTAATCTTCCTTGAGCGTTGTCGGTGCTTAACACAAGCGGTTTGCGAAGGATCTGCACGGTTAAGGCTGGAGCCTCATGTTGCACAGTAACTCCAGAAGGTATAGACAAATCGGGTAAAGGTGCGTTTTCGCCTAAAAACTTCATTAAGGCTTCTTTGAAGGCTTTCAGTGGCTCAAGCTTCTTTAGCTCCGCTTCTAACGTTGCCTTATCATCCTTCAGTTGGGCTATGGTTTGCTGATACTCTTCAACGTTCCATTGCTTCTTGACTTCATCAAGCTTCTGCATAGCTTCACGGTATGCTTGCCGTCTTGCCTCTTCAACAAGCCGTGGGATTTCCGCTTTAAGCTGTTCATAACGTTCTTTCCAAACCAAATCCTCATCCTCCATTCTCGGTTTAAGAAAACCGTCACGAACACTCTCAGGGCCACGCTTATCGAGAGCAACTTCCCTGCCAACAGCCTCGGGAACACCTGCAGGCAAAACATACACCTTCTTAACTTCGTTCCCGATGACAGCGTAAAAGTGTCCTAAGGGCAATGTTTGAATCTCCTCAGCCTTGACTTTCGTTCCTAAAAGCTGCTTTAGAATACGTTCAACTTCATGGGCTTCTTTCATTCTTCCCATAAGCCAGTTGTCACATTGTCTCAGCGGAGTCTTGTCTATTCCGCCTATGTCTTGGCTGTCAAGCCACAAGTAATTGCCAATGGCAGCGCCTTTTCTGATGAATTGCTGTGCAACCCACTTAACAGGCGTCATCTTAAACTGCGGTAGGGTTTCCCATGCTTCAGGCACTATGACGACAACATGGTCCAAGTTTTGAAAAGCATAATCGATTGTGCTGGCGATGACTAAATGTTGTGTTTCAAGGCGCATGCCAGACAAGTCCATGACGTTAACGCCTTCAGACAACTCCAGCCGGTCAGAGAAATTCCAACGTTCAAGCTCTGGCACAACAATCTCCAGATAAGTGATGAGCTTCTCGAAAAGCTGCTTTTGAAAGTCTCTTTTTGCTTTAGCGAGCATTTCTTCAGCTTTAGCCTTCACGTCCCTGAGGTTTTTGGCTCCTTTGCTGACTTTGATTATTGCCCAGCGCATTCCAGGCTCGTATTTGACTTTCTCTCCAAGGGCAACATTAACTAAGCCTTCGACAAACTGCCAATCAGCTCGAGGCTTGTAATAAGGCGTGATTAAATTATAGCTGGTGAAACCCGCTTCGCCCCGTTTGGTAATGAAGGCAACAGCCCTCAGCCCAGACCTGCTAATCAAAGCTTCAAGCGTGGTTGTCTTACCGCTAAGCTGCGTCATTCCGAAAATTGCTAAATGATGCAGTGGCAGATGCACAGGTTCGCCGGAACCGACCTCGAAGCCTAACAGAATCCTTTCAGTCATTTAGAAGCCTCCCGCAAACTGATGATTTGATGGGCGTTGAAGCCGAGCAAAGTTAGGTCTTCTAAACACCACTTGCAAATCAACAATTGGCGTTCTTCATTGCCAAAGATAATCCTGTAATCTGCTTTGTTATGTGTGAAAGGGTAACACAGCTTACAACGGCGCATGGAGCCATCTCTTAAACGTCTCACATAAAGTCCTCCACTTTCTGGAATGGTCTCTTGCCAGCCCAGCCTCTTCCCAAAAGGTCATGTGTCAAATCGTCGCTTTTTTTGAAGGCTTCCCTTACAACGTTAACCTCGTCTTCGCTGAGAAACAATGTCGGATATCCAAAGTCAAGGTCTATTTGGCTTGGCTCAAGAATTAACGCCACAGCGCATCCGTCAACCTTCTCTCCTTTGCGGTAGAATGCAGGCACATGAGAAACAGGAAACCCTGAAAAGCGATAGTACCCATAAAAAATCAAGGCATTCTTTGAATACAAAGCTGTGGTGCTCCATGGCAGGTTCGGTTGTTTTACAACCTCAAACCTTCGATAGCTCAAATAAGTGCGGTAGATGACAGCTTCTCCCGTATGAAACACGTCGTTTTTACGCGAAACCATCACTACCGCCTTAATCCTCAAACCTACTCCAGACCAGCCTTTTATCTCGGCATTAACCCTGAACAATCCGAACAAAACCTTGAAACTCGTCAACTTCGATGGAGTTAACCTTATGTCCCATAGCCTTAACGATTCCAGCAAAGCCCTCATCCACTTTGCCAACAAACTCGACAACCCTTGAACCGCTGAAATAAACAACCTTTGTAATGTTGCCTTCGCCATCTGTTTGATAGAACACTGTGCCAAGCTCATGTATGCTTTTCCGCAGAAGCTCCGCATCAGTTATTCGAGCGACAAGCTGAAACCTCACTCCACTCGCCTCCCAACAACTGCCTTTTCAACAACATGCGATTCTAAATCAGCCAGAACGCCGAGCTTCTTTTCAATCAGCTTAATTCTGGCTTCGTGATCAGCGAGAACGTCAAGCGTATCGCGTAGGGCGTAGGCTAAATCCTCAGCAGACTTAACCAAAAGCCGCAAGTCACTTTTCGGACTCATCATCTTCAACCTCCCTCGGCTTCTCTTGCCTCTCGATGGCTTCAACCCTCAAACGAACAGCCTCAGAAACAAACTCTGCAACACTATGGTAGGTTTTAACTCTGCGAATCAGCCTTTCAACACGCTCCACGAGTTCTTCCCTGACAGACACGCTTCTGTAGTTTCCAGTAGGCAATTTTTATACCCCACTCAAACTCTGCTTGTGTGGTATTCATGTGGTTCAAATATAAGAGTTGCCTACATAACGAAATTAAAAACCTCGGCAGGGGCAATCGAAAATTTATTAAGGCTTGACTAACGCATAAGTAAGGTGTAGGTATGGTATATGCCCGTAGGCAAATACAGAGGAATAACCCTCCAAAGAGAGCTCGTAAACAAAATAGAAGAATATGTTAAGGCTCATCCGGAAATGGGCTATAAAAGCCTCGCAGACTTCATAACAGATGCAGTAAGAGAAAAATGCACAGAACTAAAAATTCTAACGCCAATACCAGAGCAGCCCCAGCTTGAGCATTTTAACATAAGCGAGTACGGCGTCCGCATACTTGACAGAAGCCTCGGAAACGGCGTCTCAAAAGGAAGGATAATAGACGTTTACTTTAAACCCAACAAGGTTCTGTGCGAATACTGCGGCTCTGACAACTGCAAACATGTTGAATTTGCCCTAAACATACCAAAAGTAAGGAAAATCCTAATCGAAAAAGGCTGGCCAATAAGCAAGAAAATAAAGGAAGAATAAAGGAATGAAGACACTTAGAATATCAGATGAAACCCACAGAAAACTAACAGCAACTCTTGGAACACTTATGGCGCAGACAGGCAAGATGCAGACTTACCAAGATGCCATAGAAGTCGTGCTAAACCAATCTGTTATACTGCCTACAGAACTGCTTGAGGAGATTGAAAATTTCGTAGAAACAAGCAAGCATTTAGGATTTATGACAAGAGAGGAGTTCTTATGCGACGCCGTAAGATGGAGACTTAAATTCCTTAAAAAGAACTATGAATATGTGGAAATTCAAAAAGAAAAATATGAAAAACTAAACAAAGCAGTAAAAGAAATGAACACACAATACCATAATGCATTAGACTTCATTCATATACACATTGATAACGCGTTGGAAAAATACGATGAATGGCTTAAGGAAAAGCGACATAAAAGGTAGAGTAAATGACAATACACAACATTGCTGAAGAATGCTGTGTCAAAACTTCAATTGTAGATTCACAAGCATCATTACGTGTTTCAAGACGTTTAAAAACACAGGAGAGTGTAATGGCGTGAGGTATATCGGAAGCAAGAAAGATCTTGTTGATTTTATATATGGTCCAATTAGAGAACATGATATTTTAAGCGGAACTTTTTGCGATATATTCGCTGGAACTACAGTAGTCGCTCAATTTTTCAAGAAAAAAGGTTTTCGTGTTATCGCAAATGACATTATGAAGTACTCTTATGTCTTTGCGAGAACGTATATTGGTATAAACGAAACACCCTCATTTAGCGGTCTTTCATCAGTTATTGACAAGCCAAATCTGAAAAAAGTAATTCAATTTCTTAATTCGCTACCCCCTAAAAAGGGATTCATATATCAAAATTACACGTTCCAAGGAACAACAAACTCGCAATTTAGGCGAAACTACTTCTCTTCTGAGAATGCACAGAAAATTGACGCTATCAGAGATACCATTCAATTATGGAAAGACAATAGAATAATTTCAGAAGACGAGTTTTATGTATTATTATGCTCTCTACTGGAGGCTGTGCCATCCGTCTCAAACATCGCAGGTACATACGGAGCTTTTCTAAAGATAAACGACCCGCGAATTTTCAAGCGCCTACTATTAAGGCCACCACAATTGTTATGTTATGGAGCAGGTCATGAATGCTACAATGAAGATGCAAATCAGCTAATTAGACGAATATCATGTGATATTCTATATTTAGATCCACCATACAATACACGTCAATATGCAGCGAACTATCATATTCTTGAGGCTATTGCTATATGGGACAAAAAGATAAAAAACACAAAGACTGGACTGATTTTCTGGGAAGATAAAAAGTCACGATATTGCTCAAAGACAGAGTGCGTCCCAGCATTAGAAGATCTGGTTACAAACGCAAAATGTAAGCATATTCTAATGAGTTATAACAGTGAAGGAATAATTCCTCGTGATGAAATAGTTCGTATTCTATCAACACGCGGGAATGTAATGGAATATAGTAAGACATATCGGCGATTCAAAAGTCATAGAAGAAGCCTACAGAACACGCTGCTAAAGGAGTTGCTTTTCTATTTAAAAGTCACTAAATAGCTTATATTTCTATTTTTTTAATAGCTCTTTAACAGCGTTTTTTATAGCGTCTGGGGTATGTTCTGCTAAAATCAAGTCTCCATTGGAGTTAAGCAAGAAGGCAACTTCAGGATGCATTATTCGAGAGTTATATCCCCCAAACAAAACAACGTGCTTACTAACAGTATAGCCTGGGTAATATCTTTCGATGTATTCTCTCTGCAGATGGCCGTATCTTTTTAGAGCGTCTAATCCCGCAGTTAAATTATCATGAGGCTTACCTTCCAAAATGAGTATTTGCTTTCTACTCTTGTCACATACTATTAAGTCAGGTATGTTTAAGATACCTTTTACCTTCTCATTTTCAATGTACTTGTGTATTGCTATGCAATCTCCTGATTGTGTCTTGAAGTAACCCCTCTCGCAACCTGCATGATTTTCATATATAACTTCAATTCCTTCCATATCCTCCAATATTAAATGGAGAAAGATTGTAGCAATCTTCTCGGAGTTTTTTTCATAATGCCAGTATTCTTCGCTCACTTCAGGTTTCGGCATAGTCAATTTATCCAGTTTCACGTTCAATTTGCTTGCGATTTTGACAAATTTGTTTCCTGGATTTACGTGTTCTTGAGACAATCCATGCTTAGTTATGATAATGTCTTTGTCCCAACCTAAGACCCTCAATGTTTTGGCAATTATGCTCAAAGCTCCAATATTTGGATCATGACTTAGACTCCCAGATTTAAACAATCTGCCAGAAACTTCGATACGGTCGTTGAACTTATTTATAGAGATAGGAACATTTCCAGCCGGTGGATTTCTCATCTTGCTTTTAAATTCTATAAATTCATCTACGCTCTGAAATGGTTTGAAAATATCCTTCTCTAATGTTTTTCCAAGTATCTCAACGCCTATAGTCATCAACATTCGTGTTCCAAAGATATTAGTCTGTGTGGGTTCACTTTGAGAGTCTATCTGCAAGTTATATAACATAATTTTCCTACAATTAGGATAATAAAAGTCAAGAAAAACGAATTTAGAACATCGTTGGTAAACCCCTGTATTTCTTGATTCTATGTCAGCTGTTTTAGTTTCTTCTACAGCATAAATGGGGACAGAATCTTTTTCAGGAGCTTTTTCTTGCAAAAATACCAAGAAGTCTACGAAACTACTATCACCACTAACTATCTTCAAGAATATGTTATCAATTGACTCGACGCTTGCTCCAGTCACTTGATATGTAAACGAAAACCTCTCTTCTTTTACGATAGGCATGATTCCAATTTTATCAATGGTGACCCTAAGCTGTCTATCTTCTCCTAACTTGTTCAGAAGCATCTCAACTACTTTTTTCTTTGGTCTTTCTTCGGTTAAAATCCATAGATTCATTCTGATTCACGAAATTCTATTAAGGGTCGAACTTAAATTCTTTCTGTCGTTATTTTTCAGTTATACAAAATGCAAACCTTTACACAAATCGAAGATTTTATTTGCAAGCCCTCCATAACAATGATGTGGTTCCCGTTTGAGCTTGCTCCTCTCTGGGATTTACCACCTCGGATTTGGGCTGGCTTAAGCGGGAGCCAACTCCAAGTTTGTTTTGCATCACCAAAGGTTTTTTAGCAGAATATAAATAGGTCTTCAGCCAACATTTTATTGTCCGAGGTGGTTGGATGCAAGAAATACTTATAAGTTTAGTTCATCGAAAAAATACTTTCCGTACAAAGGGGCTATGTTATAGATTTATTTCAGTATTTTTACTATTAAGAGGGAGGCGTATGCATGTCTAAAGTTGATGAAAAATCACAACGCAAACATCTAATGCAATCTCGTCTTTTTAACTTAAAACCAACCAGAGTCAATAGACATGGTATTGATTTAGGCGAAAGAGGAATATATGATGTCAGAAATACCCTAAATGACTTGACAGGAAGAGAATGGGCGTATTTCACCTTATCAGTTTTAGAAACGAAATATCCAGTAGCAGGGCCTGAAAGTTATGGACATGAGTTACGAAGAATTCATCCTTCTCCAAAGCCGCCACAGCTTATGGCAGAATTCATAAATTTCTTCACAAAATATGGCGAGTGGGTGTTTGATCCATTTGCTGGTGTAGGTGGAACATTAATTGGCTGTTCTATTACGGGGCGAAATGGTGTAGGTATTGATTTATCAAGTAGATATGCTGAAATCTATTACAAAGTTTGTGAAAAAGAAGGAATAAAACCGCAGATAATGATAGTTGATGATGCGCGAAATATGGATAAACATGCTGAAGTAACCTCAAGAAAATTTAAGTTAATTCTGACTGATCCACCATACTCTAACATGATGACCGTTGAGAAAAGTGGAGATGATCGTAAACGTGGAAGAGGCGAAGCAACACCATTCACTCTTTCAAAGGAAGATATAGGTAATTTACCTTATGAAGACTTTCTTTCAGAGTTGCGCAAGATTCTGGAGAAGGCAGTTCAGTTTCTTACAGAAGGGGGACATTTAGTTGTATTTTGCAAAGATTTTCAACCGACAAAGAAGCACCACAACATGCTTCACTGCGATATTACCTTAGAATTGTCCAAAATCGATAATCTAACGTTCAGAGGATACCGTATATGGTTCGACAAGACACTCAACCAATATCCATTTGGCTATCCATACGCCTTTGTAGCCACTCAAGTTCATCAGTTTGCTCTAATTTTCCAAAAAGACAAAAATTAAAGTATTCGAAACGTATTTTGACAACTACTGCTTTTTTTAAACATATTAATCTGTTGAAAAGGAGCAAATTATATAAGAAACTTTCAATGTTTGAATAAATTGGTGTTTGGATGGCAAAATGTCCCTCGTGTGGTAAAGACGTCCCTGTTTCTAAAGAGTGGGATTATGGCCCAACGCATAGAAAGGGTCCTAAGATGCATGTAAAGCTCTATCATTGTAAATGTGGAGAAAAATTCAGAGAATGGATCTCTAAGAGTACTGGAAAAATAACCACAACAAGGATAACCAAGGCGAGGAAATCTATCAAAACGAAAATTTAACTTGACTCGAAATCATAGAATGCAAATTTGCAGGTTTTCGCATATGTCCTAAGAAACTACAGCGATGTGGCTTATTTGCTTATTTTTATAAGAAAACCAGAGTTTTGTCAAGTTTCTCAGAGTGACTGAAGTTATACCAAAGGTACTCGCGATTTTCTCCTGCATTATCTTTTCGCCAGCTGTAAGATACGCCACGTACAGAGCAGTTGCTGCAACAGAAATAGGGCTTCTGTGTTTAATGGGACCTTCAGTTTTCATATTCTCAGATAAACTAAGGGCAAGTTGAACAATCTTATCAGGTACTTCAAGTTTTCTCGAGTAATAAGAAATCCATTCTTTTGAGCTTAAGAACGGTATCTTGAGTTCAATATTTTTTCTCAGAAGGTTTACCGATGATATTAACTTCTTGAGTTCAATATTTCCTATTCTTTGAATTTCATCAGATCTTTTTGGTATACCGAGAGCTCTAAATGCCAGAAACAATGAAGCGTAGAAAATAAGTTCTGATGACCTACCGCGTAGAAGCTTTCTTTTCACGGCTTCACGAAAAATTTCCCGAGTTTTCTCCAATATTTCAGGTTTTACCCCCATATCATTTAACTTTTCCATCCCTATGTTTACAAAAAACACATCATCTCTGGGAAGGGTAGACCTATTACCTTGTTCCTTTGCTAATTCCAATTCTCTTTGCAATCTTTCTGAGCTTTTACCCCAAAGTTCAGAAAGTTCCCGTATTTCTTTCAGTGTTTCCTTAGAAAGATATATTATTGTCCATGTCCCACCTCTGGCAAGTTTTTTCAATATTGGGTCTGTTCGCAATAGTCTGACACTAACTGGATTGGGGTATAATAGAAATTTGTCAAACCAATAGTAATACATCTTTTTTTCCGATGTAACCCTGATTACTTTAGCTTCACCTACTATTGCTCGTTTATGAGTATGATAAAGAACAAGGATACCGCCTGCTGATTCAAATAAGCGAATTCGATTTGGATAAAAGCACTTTATCTTGCCTGCAAGAACATCTTTAAACCAGCCATCATAATCTAAGGAATCGCAAAGTCCGTGAGGGTAAGGGCAACGCTGTCCTATGCCCCTGTATGAGAAGGGACAAACAGAGCCTCTTCTCGCATGAACACTACAAGGATTATACCTAATTAAAGCAGCAACTGCAGACATTAAAAATAAGTTGGTTTTTATTAAAATATTAAGTTTATCTATTCACATCAATAACCAAAAAATAGCTCTATTTATCACTTCTATAGAAAAGCTGTTATGTTTATGCCTATATGTGAACTTGCTACAACTTTGCAACTTTTTCTTTGCCATAAATGAAATGGTTTTTGGCTTCAAAATTGAAAAGTTCCTTTAAAATATTCTTTAATAGCGTATGATTTTGTTTCCTCAATTTGCTGTCTCAAGTCTTCTAAAACTTCAAGTTCATACATTTACCGAACATTCTTGTTCTTTTGCCATTTTGTAGTCTATAAAAAATGTCAATCTCTGCACAATATAAAAAACTAAAGGGCATCAAGGGCAATACTTGCTTTTCGCCTCAACTCTGTGATATATTCTGCATATCTTGGATAGAACTGGTCTGCTTTCCGTTTCAGGCGCATGTAATGCTTTGCCCCTATACTCCTTGGAACACGCCCCTGAATAAAATCCGCAACACTTTCTGGAACATTCAGTCTTTCGCTTGTTATCATGTCGTTGGCAAACTTCCTCAGATACTTCGCCCTCGTATAATTGCGGGTTTGATGCCACTTTTTCAATGTGGCTCCTTTGACCTTTTCATTCAGTTTCCTTATCAACTGATAGGTGTATTCCGTCAGATAGCAGTAGTACGCTTGTTTTGAACCTCTGAAAAGCCCAACTGGGCAGCGATAGAAACCTTCCAAATGCTCAGCCTCTGGAAAATCGTTCAAAAGCTTTACAACCTCCACGAGCCTTAGCCCTGAGTCCAAAAGCAAGTTATACTCCGCCTGATAAGGCAATGGATCTGAAGCTATCCTCTTCAAGTCTGAAACTATCTGCGTTTCCTCTGGAATTTTAATGTCCACGCCTATCTCATCCTTAGGAATGGCCTTCCTCAAAGCGTCAAGAAACTCTTTAAACTGCCCGTTTGGCTTGTTGATTTCCAAACATTTGAGCCAAGCACGTATAGCCCTGTTCAAATGATGTCTCTGACCTACACTTAGACCAGAAAACATCTTCATAACGTCAATAGGAGCCGTTATAGGCTCTTTAACAAACTTGTCCAAATAATTAACCATGTTCTTCGCATTGGCTGCCTCATACCTCTTAAACTCAATGTATTGCAGAAACAGCTGCCTCGTCTCAGACCAACTTAAAACAAAACCTTCGCCCGAAACGCCAGCAGACGCTAAAGAGCTTAAAGTTTCACAAGGCTTTTCCACACGCTTCATTAAATCTCCAAGCCTATCTTCTCCTTCCATGCTTGAAGCTAAAGAACCCAAAGCCCTACACTGCTCATCCACACGCTTCTTCAATTCGCTTATCGTATCCTTGTGCATAGGACGGTCCTCCCAACATAGCTGGGACGGTCCCAGGACGGTCCCGCAAGCCAGTGGGCAAAAAGCCCGTTTCTGGCTTCTTTCTGCTGAAGCAAGCAGATTTGGAGTGCTCCGGGCGGGATTCGGACCCGCGTCTCCGGCTCGAAAGGCCGGAATACTTGACCGGGCTATACTACCGGAGCTTTCTTTTGTGGCACCATGCAAGATGCTTTTTCATTCGAATAAACCTTATCCTCTATAAGCCTTTTTTATGCACTCTTTTAGTGGTGCAAGTATTGTTTCTGCCTTGTTTAGTGTGGGTGCATAATGAGCTGTTTTTGCTGAGTTTGTCATTATTGTTTTTATTCCAAGTTTTTCTGTCCATGTTACGACGGCGCATGTGTTCGTTAGCATGTGGCCTCCGCTTTTTTCTATTTTTTCCAC
>JAVZLK010000022.1:0-25798 GCA_038883795.1 Bathyarchaeia archaeon | reverse complement strand
GGCTGGCACAAAAGAGGCATACCATTCTCGGTAATTGGTTCCATCTGGCGAAGCATAAAATCCAAACGGGCGGGTTGGGCGGTCTACTGGATTGTATTCTATAAACCAGCCGCGCTGGTTTGTTCCCGTGTTATACTTGTTTAGAATTGCTTGTCTCCTGCTTGTGTCCTCTAGCCTAACCCAGAAGCTGACGGTTAAGGCTTCAGTGAAGCCTGCAAGAGTGTCGCTGTGCGCTATTTCTATATAATCGTTTGTGCCGTCGAAGGTGTCTCCGCCGTCAATTTTGGCTGCTACGCCCTGCTGTACACCATTAAATGGAGTACCATTATTACCATAAACTGTTGAATCTTTGTGGGTGCCCGATTTTTCATTCAAATGTAGGACGAGTTTGTAGCTTGCGTCCCAAACTGCAGATGGGTTTTGTTGGCTTTCACAAGATGGATTTCCATAATATAGATAGAGTTTTGTGTCTGTTGTCGAGGATAAGTATGGGATTCTCACCCAGGCGATTAAATGTCCAGATGCGCTATCGTAATATTCTATCTGATGGTCCAGTTTATTGTTGTCTTGGTCCGTGAATAGGAAGTCGTCTCCGTCTGGTTCCGTCTTACTTGTTAGGCTTGGGTCTGTTAGATCTATTAGGACTGGAAAGTTGGTTTGGTCGCCGCTGACTTTTGTGTGGTCTATTATGATTGTTTTGCGGTATTGCCAGTCCGTGTTATACCAAGGCGGCAGGTCGCTTGTTGTAAAGGTGAAGGTTTTTGTGGTTGTGTGGGTTCCGTCTGTGGCTGTAACTGTCCAGGTGTAGGTTGTGGAGTAGGCTAAGCCTGATGCTGGAACTGTGATTTTTCCGTTGCGGACGTTTTTGCCACTAGCTGAGCCTATGTCTGGGTAAGTTGTTACTGTATAGTTTATTGGGTCGTGTTGGTAGTCTGTTAGTTTGAAGGTTAGTTGGGAGAGAGTTATTGGAACGTTTGTTGCGCCGTCTGTAGGTGAAGGTTCGGTTATTTGTGGCGCCTTGGGTCCTGGTGGAGATACGTATTCTGCTGCTCCCAGATGGTATTCGCTGTAGAATTGTATGTTTGTTCTCGGCGGCGGGTTCGGTGTTCTAGCTGGCGTGTCGTAGCAGCGGACTGTTCCACCCCCTGTAGTGACAATTAATTCATTATAGCCGTCGTTGTCAACATCTGCTACGAGAGTGAAGGCGTTTCCTCCAGGCGTTACATATTCCACCATTTCATAGTTTTTGGTTGCTTGATTGTATGTGTAAATGTATATGCCTGTGGAGTTCACGGCGATTATGTCCATTTTGCCATCGCCTGTCACGTCTCCAACTTTTGGTGGCTCCATTACTGTTGTTGGCAGGATTGCGTCTAATTTCCAATCATAAAGATCGAAGACATATATTGACGAGTCGCGGGCGGTTATAAATTCAAGGTTTCCATCGTAGTCTATGTCATATATTGTTGGTTGCGAGTGGCTTCTGAGTCCAAGATCAAGGCTTTTTCGATATTTTCCGCCAGTCGTTAGCACTTCTCCGGTGAAAGCGTTATAGACTGCGAGTCCTCTGGATTGGTGGGCAACAATTACATCAAGTATCCCGTCTTTGTCAACATCTGCAAGCATGGGTGCTTGGCTACTACAGAGGATCTCAGAGTCATTCCATAAGGGTGCTAGTGTGCGGGCATCTAATGCTCGAACTCCCCAACCGCCGTATTTGTATGGGTCATTGGGGGGGTTGTAGTTGATGCTTCTATCGCCTTGATACAGGATGAAGGTTCCGTTAAAGGCTGGATCGGCTATTGTCAAGCCGCCATAACATGGGTGCCAGCATGTTGTTTGGCGCAGAATTCGTCCGTCATGGCTTAACATAGTTATGTAATCATAGCCTTGGAAAGGTCCTCTGCCGCCGCTGACGTAGATTTCCATATAGCCGTCATCGTCAATGTCAAATATGGCATTAGTGTGTCCGTCTGGCGGTGTATCCGATTTTGCAGCTGTGTTTCTCCAGTATGTGCTTCCGTTTTTAGCGTGTAATGCCAGCGTTCCAACGCTTAGAGTGGAGATGACTATTTCCAGTTCTCCGTCGTTGTTTAGATCTACGATATCAAATGGGCTGTGAGTGGTGATGCCCCCGGGCTGAACTTGCCATACTATATTTCCCGTAGCGCCGTCCAGAGCCGTTACAAAACCGTCTGATGTGCTTTGCCCGGAGCCGCCTGTTACGACTATTTCTATTTTTCCGTCATTATTGATGTCAGCCGCTAGCGCGCCAATCCACATTTGAGAGTTTTGCCCCAGATTTCTTGACCACTTAAGGGTTAATGCAGGTGACGCAGAAATTATGTTTACAAGTAAGGTTGTTATGTTAGCTAACAACATAAGTATGAATACTGAACATAACATTTTTCTTAAAACAGATTTTTTAATTAAACTCATGTTTTTAGCTCTCCTTTCTCCTTATTATTTTAATTCCGATATTTCATAGGACTTATCGCGCTAATATTTTGTTTTGGAACTTAATAAAGGCATATGGATTATTTATCTAGAAAACTTTGGTGTAGTTTTGTTGTACTGGTGAGCGGAAACATTTATTATTTATTAAATAGTGCGATACTCTATAGTGGGGGCAGTCTTGCAACTAACCGCCTGTAAGAAAGCAGCATTCACCATTTTTCTAATAGTCACAATAATCTTTTCCGCCGTTTCAGTAAGCTTCGGTCTCCAATCTCCTCGCGTTATATCTGCCAGTGGCACCATTAATTATTGGCCTCGCGTTGACGTTGTTGTTGATGTGAATAAGGTTATTGGTATTAACAATTTGAGTTTAGGTTTTAATCTTGATTGGGAAAGGTGGAAGAAATTTTTAGACTCTACTGTTCAGCAACAACTGGCAATTGATGTTGGCTTCAAGCTTGTTCGAGTTTTTGACTTTAGACCTACCAATCCAAGGCTTATGCCTTGCATTTACTGGGATGAGCCTACTAAAACTGGAGTTTGGAATTGGACTTGGGTGGATTTGCTTACTCAGAAAATTTTTGAGATTAGAGCAGAGCCGCTTTTCTGTTTGGGCTATGCAAGGGATAACATTCAGAATTATATTCCGCCTGGTATGGCTGTTAATCCTGTCACTCAGCTTCCTTATGCTGAGAGTTATGCTGCTTATGCTGCTGAGTGGGTTAAGCATTTTAAACAGTTGGGGTTGCCCGTAAGGTTTTATGAAATTATGAATGAGCCTTTCTTCTATTTTGGTTGGAATGCGGCGAATTTGACGAAGTTGGGATATTTTGTTGAGTTTTGGAATGCCGTTGCTAGGGCTATGCGCTCGGAAAATCCAAAAATTTTGCTTAGCCATGATGCTATTACGCAGAAGAGGGTTTTTGATTATTGGTTGCGGTATGGTGATGATGTTGACTTTCTAGACTTTCATAAATACGATGCGGATATTACTGGGCAGTATAGCGATGAAGAAATGTTTAGGTATGCTGAGATAAGGGGTTTTGAAGATGTTTCATGGTCAGCGTTATATAGCATAGGTGATGCACGGCAAAAATGGTTTAACACTCGTGGAAAATGGTTGCCAGCAATAATTTCAGAAAGCAACTTTAATAGCGCTTGGGAGAACGGAACGGACCCGAAGATTCAACAAATGGCTGGCGCCGTGTGGTTAGCTCTAGTTCTAAAAGGTAGTATTTCAAAGGGATTAGATTATTTTGTCTATTTCGAGTTTTCAAGTAGTAAGTCCTCAGCGATTAAAAAACCATCCGGAGGTTTCGGATTCGGTATGATCAACTTAGATGACAATCAACCATGGTATCCATATTATGTTCATCTCGTGATAGGAAGCAATTTAGCAATCGGGGATAAGCTTATAGAAGTGAAAAGTTCATCTGGGGATGTTAAAAGTATTGCTTGGATTCATGATAAAAAGCTTAATATTATTTTAATCTGTAAATCAAACGAAAATAGAACTGTCAGGTTTCAGGGCATTAGTGGACAAGTAACGGTTTTATGGATTGATGAAAAAATTTCATATGAAAATCCAGAAATTCAAACTAAAATCTACAATGTAACAGAACCCTTAGTACTTAATGGTTACACGGTTGCATTATTGCAAATGCCTTGTACATGAAAAATACTTAAGTGTAAGTGACGCATAAATCAACAGTTTCTCGTGTATCTAGCTTTTGTAACCTAGTAGAGTTTCACCATTGCAGTATATTATTTGGACATCGGTTGCATTCTCATATTGATCGAAAAAACCTCCGATTAAAGGAATATAACCACAAAATTTGGCATAAGGTGCATCGTCTAGGAAATACGGCTTAAGGTAAGCGTAAGGCGCCATTTCTAATGATGGATAAAAAGATTCAGACCCAAAGGGGGCAACTAAAAAGTTAGATCCGTGCAGAGTATAATCCTTAAGCCATAAAGTAGAAACATAACGCGAGTAATTAACGTGAACCGGTTTTGTTGAGTCAATATACAAAGGATATTGAGAAAATTTACCCGCCGCCAATACGAAGATTATCGCTATTAACAAGAGACAAGATTTCAAATTGACATGATTTTTAATTTTTATAACATGCGTAAAGCCAAGCGCTGCTATGGCTGAAAGTCCTATAAACGCCCATGTGATTCCTCTGAATGCTAAATAGAAAGTCCAATTCCATTTTTCCGTGTATTCAGGAACTGAAAGCCTTAATAAGGCACATAACAAAAAAGCAAAGGCGAAAAAAGTCAGAATAAGAAAACTATCCCATTTTTTCTCTTTTCTTGTATGTAAAAAGAGCTTTAACCATCCAGCAAGCGCAAGTACGCTTATGATCAAGTAATGAATCATGGCCAAATAGGCCCTCCAAGTTTCATAATATTTCATTATATGAGGCGCACTTGGATACGATACTGACTGAAATGATCTGTAAGTTGAAAGTATATGTTGAATAAAAATCGTTATAGTAACGTATGATATATATGTTAACACGATGACTGTATAAAGTAATAATAACCGAGTTAATACATTACGTTGTCGAAAAATGCAGGTGCTTAATACGATGACCATCAATATAACAAAAAGTACATAAGAGCTAATGTGGTGGGAAAATATTATGGCAGTAAAAAAGACAAATAATGTGATGGCGTACGCGCGATTTGAGCGTCTGAGTAATCGATTGACCATCCATACGGATAACATAACAAGAGGAAACGCAAAAACTTCTCTTGTATATCCGGAATGATATGTAGTAAAAGAATATGATAGCCCAAAAAACAATGTTGCAACATTCCTCTCTACGGCGTTAAGTCCAAATAATTCATGAGCTAAAAAATACAACATTACACATACTATTGAAGCATTAAATATAGGCACTACATATACTGCTATGAAACTTAACGGTAAGCCTGAAATTTTATTTAGAAAGACTGAAAAAAGATGTAGAAATGGGTAGTAACTGTAAGATGGTCTTCCTGCATAACCAACTTGACCTAACATAAAATTTGATTTTTCAGATATTACGTTAGCAACATGCAAATCATTTATAGGATCAGATCCAGAATTGTATCCCCATGGTGATCGCGAAAAAACAAAAATTGCGTGTTGTGATATGTAAAGAAGTAGAAGTGATGGAATAACAAATCTCTTCTTATCTGTCAAAACGCAAATAATAGCAGGTGGAATGAATGATGAAATTGCCCATATCCAGATTAGAGGGGTTCGAGTATGCAGGGATGTTGCAATAAGCATAAGTAATTGGGTAATAATCAGGATTTTGAACATTAACAATTTGAAAGAGTTTTTTCCTTCTTTTCGTGGTATTTGCATATAAATCAACCTATAGATTAAGTTTTTCTGTGAAGTCTGAAGAAAAACCATTTTATTAATCCATAGTAGGTTCCTGCAAGTCTCACTATAATATCCAAAACAAGAATTAACGGTAGTGAAAGAAACCATTTGCCAGTTGCTCGTTTAACACTTATTGTATAGAAAGCGATGATAACAAAACCTATACTTATGATACCGATTAAAATGGGTATGAGGTTTTGTGGAAAAAGTAACAAGTATAGCAGCAGTAGCGGAGATAGTAAACAGGCGAAAATAAAACATAAACTTGTTCCACTTGGCGAAGAAATGTTCCTCAAATATACTCTAAGCATATGCTTTCTTAACATTACTGGAACACCCATTGAACTTTTTTTAAACAACTTTTTCATCCTATTACTAAATTTCATAGGTCCTCTTTGATGGTACACCACAATTTTTGGGTCGTAAAGTATTTCCGCATCTTTAATTTCCGAAATCACCCTAGCCTTTAAATCACCCTCATCAGCATGGTTTAGCTTTTCATCAAAACCACCAATCTTAACTAATATGTCACGTCTTATTGCAAAATTTACAGTTTTAATCTTCGGTATTGCTTTAATCCCAAAACTTCTATGCAGTCGTCTCCAAGAATCGACAACGCTCTGGACACTGTCTGTGTTGATTAAAATATCAAGTCCACCCACTATTGCGATTTTTGAATTATTAGAAAAAGCATCTACCATTTTTTTGATCCAAAGTTTTTCTGGAAATGCATCAGCATCGGTAAACAAGATTATTTCACCCTTGGAATTGTTAATTCCCACATTTCTAGCGTAACCCATTGTTCCAACATCTTCATAGTACAACTTTATGAACGGAAACATGCTGGCATATTTTTTAATCACAACATCAGTGCCATCCGAGCTATGTCCGTCAACGAATATTATTTCCATTAGCTCCTTAGGATACTCTTGATTAATCAAGCTTTGTATACATTTTTCAATAGTAGCGGCATTATTTTTCGTTATAATAATAACGGAGACCATCATTCTTAATACCACATTGAAAGGTACATTAATTTTTTAGTTTCAGTATTATGATTAGGCTTGCAACAGTTAAAACTCTAAAACTTTGAAACGATTAATTTCTTAACGCTTTTGTATAAGATCTAAATATCTGGAGGGGTTATTAGTTTTAATCAGAAAACAGTCCGCTTGCTCGACCAATTTTGTCAGTATCTCCTTAGTTCTTATCAATAATCTTTCGTACTCGAAATCCGGGTTATTCAGAGAATAGACCGTCAAGAAAGGATCCCGCTCATAATAAAATTCAAGTCTATTTAACAACAAAATCTTTGCGATCATCTCATCTTTGTCTAATTCCTTCACAATAGTATCCCCGCGTTCCAATAGACATATCTTCTTTACATCGACTTTTTCTTGAAACTTATCCGTCATTTTAATCCTTGGAGGGAACATTAAAAGCTTAAAAGGTAGAAAAAGCGAAGGTTTCAATAGGCGCCTAACGCGTTTTAGAAATTTAATTCGCAAATATTCTTTTTTACTTATTCTTTTATCCATAAATAAGGTTTTGATAAACAAATCCTCGTTAAGGAACGACTGAGTATATGGACAAGCATAGGCTCTTTTCTCATCAACAATAGTTATGTCCTCTGATAGAAACCCTGAGTCAACCTTTTTTTGAAAAAGATACGCTACTAAACTCTTCCCCGCGCCAGAATGACCTAACAATAGTATACCATCACCGCTTAGCGATATGCAAGAGCTGTGTACTATAGACATATTTTTCATAGCTAATTTAGCCCAAATTATATCGGTACAGAGAACACCCGCAGGCAGGAGATTTCCTATAGGTCGCTGGATTAAGCGATAAACCTCGTTATTTACGAATATTTTAGGAGCGTTCTGCAGATCAGAAAGCATTATTTGTAGCTTAAAGACACCGAACAATGGGTGCTCATAATAAACTACATTTTCACAAACACGAAAAGGATACATTGAGGTTTGTAATTTTAATGGAGAAGGAACTCTTGGATACACTAGAAAATAAACTTTAATTTGACAAGGTTTAACTTGCGAAACTTTGAATAGGGTAGGCCCTAGAGCAAAATGTGGTATGTGATCGACATTGCTATTCACTTCGACGATATTTGGAACCACAACATATCTTTGCAAAATTCTATCACCAGACCGGAATGTGCTTAAATAACTGTTTCGCAGTAGTCACTTCTAGTTGTTCAGCCATATAATTCCACCCCCTAACAATTTGCTTTAAGCTTCATTGACAACTTCGCTAAACAAACTTTCAAATACCTTGCTTTAACAGCCGCAGGAACCTTAAGATCCTAAATCTCGAGAAAACCAACGAAACAAATTTCACCAGCTCCCACCTATTTTAAGGATAATATAGAGATTCTAACCGCTGAGTAACTTCATTCCAACTTAAAATCTTCCTTTTCATCCACCGCTGAGAAACAGCATCTCCATGGTCATTCTTTCTCAAAACATAATTTATCACATTAGCCAACTCCACTAGCTTAAGAGGATAATCAACACCAAAACAACTTTCTCCATCAACCCATTCACTCAAAGCAGAAGTATTCGCCACAATACAAGGTGTTCCAGCAGCCAATGCCTCAGCCACAACTAAAGAATAGGCCTCATATCGCGAAAGCAAAACAAAAACGTCTGCATCAACAAACAACTGCAGAAGCTCACGCCTTGGCAAATCCTGATAAAACCTAACTCTACGATGTACACCCAGCTCTTGTGCCCTCTTCTCCAAAAAAGGCCTTAGCAAACCCTTACCAACAATCTCTAAAACTACATTACTGGGTAATTTAGGTAAAACTTCCACCAAGTATTGGACACCTTTGTAAGCCTCTAGCCTGCCAACATACAAAATACTCCTAAAACCACGCTTCCTTCTCTTCAAGCCCTTAAACTCACTAAAATCAACCCCCGCGGGGATAACAACAATTTTTTCAGGATCAAGCCTAAGCTGTTTGATCAAAAGACTCTTTTCATATTCAGAAACAGCGATTATACAATCAGCCTTCTTAAGTGCACGCTTGCCAATAGGCTTAAACAACCTAATCAAAGAGTCCCTAAAAACAGAATGCCCAACGCCATGAAAATGTGTAGAAACAACAAATCTTTTACATTTGGCTAGAGCCGAAAAATGCATCGGAAAGGCATGATAACAATGCCCATGAACAACATCAAATTCTGCTTTCCGTAACCTTAAAAGCATATCCCAAGAGAAAAAGTAAGCTCGACCAGGCGCAATACAATTAAAACGTTCAACCTTAACACCATTCACAACTTCAAAGCGCGGCAAACCGCCAAAATCAGTTGCGAAAACTGTAACATCATGCCTTTTAGCCAAGCGCTCAGAAATATTACGAACATAAACAGAAACACCCCCACCTCTATCAGCTACATAAGGACCCATATAAACCTGTAAAATCCTCAACAAACCACCAACAATACGAAATTATTTACTCGCTTCTGAAATGACTGCCATTAACTTTCCTGTTTTACTTAGTGGTATATCATCCACAAACTTTACGTTTACTTCTATGTCATCTTCTAAATGAATTGTTCTGCTAAAGTAAGCAACTATATCGCTTAAAAGCCTATCCTTGTCAATCGGCGCATCTCTGAGCTTAACGTAAATCTCAATTAAGCCAGTCCTTTTTTGGATAACCCTATACTGAAGTATGTATTCAAAAAAATTCGCCAAAGCATTTCGAATAGCCATTGGAGAAAGCAGACGCCCATTGGGCAAAACCAGGAAAGAATCCCGCCGACCTTCTACAACCTCCATAAGAGGAAGGTTTCTGCCGCAGGGGCATTCATCACTTGAAGGAACACCAATATCGCCCACGGCGTAACGAATTAATGGCATTGCATAATTAAATAGGCTTGTAAAGACAATCTCGCCTTTCTCGCCAACAGCAACATTTTTGCCATCTTCGTCGACAAATTCCGTAATTACGCTATCAACATCCATATGGTAACCAACTTTTTCCGGACATTGCCAGGCACTTCTATCAATTTCGGCGCATCCATACTGGTCTAAATATGGAGCGCCATAAACCCTTTCCATAAAACTACGTGAGGCCATATCAATGAGATCAGCTGATCCAAAAACTATCCTGGGACGAACATTTGATAAACCTTTTTCGTCAAGCATCTTAGCCAACAAAAATAAGCTGCCTGAATAACCATCTAAAATATCTGGCTTAAGTTTGTTAACAACTTCAATTTGTTCGTGAACAGGCATAAACACTGACACGCAAGTCTGTGCATAAATGCCAAGCTTACGCTGAATATCTGTTGTGTCATGAAAATGGTGTGGTGCAGTTATGACAACCCACCTATCACGGGGCTTTTGACCGCAGCTAATGTTAGCCCGCATATAGATGGCTTTACGCCAATCGTCTTCCTTTCCACAAATATAAGTTGTGAAAGGCTCGCCAGTCGAACCGCTTGTCCTGATAACTTTTAACTTATCTACATCAAATTCCAACGAAACACGTTGTCTAGGCGGAACCTGCCGAAGCTCACTTTTCTTAACTAAAGGCAATTTGGGCAAGTCTTCTAAACATTTAATGTCGTCAGGTTTAACCCCAGCTTTCCTAAACTTCTGGTGATAAAAGGGAACATGCTCATACGCGTAACGAACAACAGCCCTAAGCCTCTTCTCTTGATATCTACGAAGCTTCTGTTCATCCCAATAAAGGCGCCTCAGCCCACAGCCTAAATAATACAAAAGCCTTGCGAAATTTACCATGGAACCACCCATTTAAGAGGCAATCTCATCAACCCGTTGGCAAATGGCCTCAACAACCCTAACATTTTCTTTAGCCTCCTCCTCGCTCACAGGCATTTCACCATTATTCTCAAGGGCCTCAACAAAAGCCTTCAAAAAACCATAATGCGCACTAACCTTTTCGCCGCTAAAGATCACAGTAAAAGAGTTAGAAATTGTAGCGCCAATTAAAGAAAAAAACTGTGATGACAAACTTAAATTATGCTTACCAACAGAAAGAGGCTCTTCGGTTCGCTGTCTGTACTTGATAACGTATCTCCCCCAAAGATCAACTTGCAAACACATTTTGCTACCAAAAACGTAAAGCGAATCTCCATGAAAGGGAGAATTACAAGAAGCAACGATGGAACCAACACCATTAGCACCCTTAACCAGAACCTTGAGTTCATCAACTTTCATCCAAGAATAACTACCCAAATGTTCAGCTAAAACTCCTACAGGCTCAACATTTTTCAGAAAAGTTTGCAAGAGATAAACTGGATGCGGCAAAATTTCAAAGAAAATTCCGCCGGGTAGCTTGTGACACCAATGGTCCTTGTTAACGCACATATAATTATCTCTACGGATATAAGTGCCCACATCAACGCCTAAAACATCTCCAACAACCCCTTCCTTAACCATGCGAAAAGCCCTTTGAAAAGCCGGATTAAACAAGTTCTGATGAACAACACAAAGCTTAACATTATTACGTTCCGCAATTCTATACATTTCGTCCACTTCTTTAATAGTCATTCCAAGGGGTTTCTCAGCCAGAACATGGCAACCAGCCTCCAAAGCCTCAACGATCAAAGGGTAATGCGTCATAGGCGGAGTACAAACATCAACCACGTCTACGTCAGCCTGCAACATGTCAGAAAGCCTTGTAAAATAGTGTTTAACACCAAATTCTTTAGCAACAGACCTTGCAACACTTTCAACTTTATCGCATACAGCAAAAACCTCAACGCCGTTAATCTTCTTAAAAATTGGAATATGCCTATGCCTAACGATGTGGCCGCCGCCAACAATGCCAATTTTTAGCATAAACAAACACCTAGGCTATTGCAGATGAGGGAAAATATTTTAAACATTATTCCATTATCTTAAAAGCCTCACTATTTTGCCAACGAGAAAACCGACCCCCACAGTGAAAGAGGAAATTAGCATTGAATACATATGCAAAATATTTTCTATCTTGTGTATCCTTTTAAGCCTTGAGGGGATAGCAACTCTAGCCATGTACTTTAAGTACCAACTCTCAGTAGATAAAGTCGTGCTTGGATTCCACCTTGAATTGGTAATCAAAGCTTTTGAAAGACCTTCGCCCCAAGACCTTCTAAGAAGGTGCTTGAAACTTGCTCTTTCATGAATAACTCTGTGGTAAACAACGGCTGAAGGATCGTAAACAAACTTTAGCATTGGATTCTCGCTTTGAACCCTAATACAAAGCTCGGTTTCCTCGCTTCCTAAAAGCAGCTTACCAAACCGTCCAACATCAACCCTAAAATAGCCAAACTTTTCAAAAATCCAACGTTGAAATGACATGTTACAGCCAATTATGTTCCTCACAAACGCTTTGCCCTCAGGCAATCCTTTATACGAGCATCCTACAACCCAATCTAATTCTTCAGGAAACCATATAGGGCGTCCATTCTCCCATAATGGGCGAATAGATCCTCCAACCCCTGCCACGTATGGGCTCCAATAGTTCTTCATAAGGTTTTTAAGCCAGTCCCGGTCCGCCACAGCATCATCGTCAATAAAAGCTACAACATCACCCTCCGCATTTTTTACACCAGCATTCCTTGCATTAGATAAACCAAAACCGTTACTAACAATAATCTTAACATCGTTATCTAACCTAGATTTGTAAAAATCCACAATATCTCGCAGCGGGTCCAAAACCACTATAACTTCAAAGGGCTTAAACGATTGCCTCCTAAGAGAATCTAAACAATCCAAAAGATATTCTAACCTATCCTTAGAATAAACCGAAATAATCACGGAGACTTTGTGCAAAACCATTACATTCCAGCCCAGTTAAAAAGAAGGCAAAAATAAGCTTGAAAAAGAAAATCGGAAAAATAATCTAGTTTGAACGTTGTTGTTTTTGCAGAAAACGGCTACAACAACACAAAAGCACAGAACTTTTTCATTCAGCTTCTTCTCCGCTTGCCTATATACGAAATGACTTTTCTAAGTTTTCCAGACTTGTCTAGTGGAATTTTGTCGACAAACTCGAAGGCTACTTCGACTTCTTCTCCGAAAAGCGAGCGGATTTTTTGTTCCGCTGCCTCAATTATTTCGCTTTTGTTGTTAACAGCTTTTTTCGCCTCAACTTGAATAACAAGCCTTTTGCGGCTTTCTTGGATTACCCTGAACTGCCTTATCCAATCAACATCGTCAAATGGGTATGGGAAGAAGACTGTTGGTGAAATCGGCCTTCCGTCAGCCGCTACGAGCATGTCGTCGGCTCTACCCTCAACCGACTTAATCAAGGGTAAAGTCACGCCGCAGTAGCATACATCATCAGCGGGGACTGCTACGTCCTCCACCTCGTACCTTATAAGGGGCATAACATCGTTGATTAGGCTTGTTCCCACAACCCTTCCCTTTTCGCCTGGTGCCACAGCCTCACCATCCTCGTCTAAAAACTCTAATAGGACGCTGTCGGCGTTGATATGGTAGCCCTCATGAGCCGTACACTCCCAAGCCAGCCAGCCAAGCTCGGTGCAAGCGTAAAAGTCGAAAAGATCAGCGCCAAAGGCTGAGCTAACCACCTGCCTTTGAGCCTTGTTTAAAGTTTCAGCTCCGCTAAAAACCAGGCGTGCGCCAATCTGCCTTAAATCCTCGCCATACCTTTCAGCCAGAATGTAGAGGCTTGAAGCATAACCCTTAACAGCATCAGGCTTAAACTCTTGAAGCGAAGCCCTCTGCCCCTCAGCCGACTCAAAAATTGAAATATACCGCCTTTCAGCAACACCTAAATGTCGAGGAAAACTTTTACCTTTAGGAAAAGTTCTCGGATCGGCGATAATAGCCATTTTATCCCTGACACGCAGTCCACATTCCAACACGCTCCTTAGCCAAACAGCCGAGTAAAAGTCTTCAATCCGCCAATCAACGTAGACCGTTAAAGGAACACCCGTAGAACCACTAGTAGTTCTCTTAACTAAAGAGCTTAAATTAAAATTTCCAGCAACCAAATCCCGCGAACTACAAGCCTGCAACTCAAACTTCGTCACGGTTGGAATCTTCCTCAAACAGTCAAATCCATTAAAATCGCTAGGTCTAAAACCGGCATCCCGAAACTTTCTATGATAGAAGGCAACATTATCATAGGCATACTTAACCAAAGCTCTAAACTTCTTTAACTGCAAATCCCTCAACATAGAAGGCTTCAAACGAAGGTTCCGCCTAAGCCTTAACAAATAATAAAGCATCCTCGGAAACAAACGCCACCGCCAACTGTCAAACCATTAAAAACAGAATCTTTCACGCTGAAAACGCTGATAACGACGAAACAGAAACTGTCTGTCCCGTTGTACAGCGAAAGACAGACAGTTGACACACGACTTACAATATACATGGTTTTAAGGCTTATTTAGTGACTTCTTGCAGTTTTCCACAAGCCATGAGCTTGACTGCACTTTCCCGCCGCCAACCCCATAAACAATTTTTATTCCAAGCCTTTTGCAGAGCTCAACCTCGGATGTTGGCATGTTCTCCGAGTTCTGTCGCCTCCTTTTGCAAAAATGTTGGGTTTAACCTTTCGCAAGGCATCGCAAGTTGTTAAGTCGCATGGCGAACTGCAGATGACAACTTCGTCAACATATCTTATCGCTTCTATGACAGCCAATCTGTCTTCAAGAGGCATGAAGCAGTATCCCTTCTTCTTTACGCAACATTCATCCCTGTGGATGCTGACCACAAGCCAGTCTCCAAGCATTTTCGCCTCCTGTAGGTAGGCAACATGACCCCTATGAGGAGGATCAAAAAACCCGGAGGCTAAAACAACTGTGTGCTTAATTTTCCATACCTCCTAGATAACGCCTCAATTATAGCGTAGAGCATATCCTCATATATTCTTTAAAGCCCTTTTCAAAACACAAAATAGAAAAAGCGTGTTTTTAATACGCCTTTTTGAATCTCCTGCGGAGCTTAAGCCTGAATTTAAGCAGGTAATAGGAGGCTAGTGCTGATAGGAAGCTGCTTAGCCCTGTTATGGTTCCAAGCCAGTATTCTGGAATTACAAAGAATCCTCCTTTGGCTTCTATGCCTCCGCTGTCTAGGGCGTCAACCCCTTCGTCGTATAGTCCATTATGATTTACGTCTATAACTATGTCGTATTTGCCAACCGTGAGCAGTTTAGCCCAAACAAGAGAAACAGCGATATTCCCATTCTCGTCTGAAATCACATAGGTTAGGGTGCCGTTTACACGTTGAGGTATGGGCATTCCGTCAATCCAAACGGTCTTTTTTACAATGTACACTTCGTAACGCGTGTTGGGAGCAAATCCTCTTCCAACAATGTACACATTTTCGCTTACATAGAAAATGTCTTTGGCTTCGCCTTCAGCATTGCAGCTTTCAACCGTTGCTAAAGGCATGTTGAAATGCAGGGTGTCAGCCGTCACGTTGAGCACTGTTTCCACATGAACTTCTCCCTCACTTAGCTGGACAGTGACAAGTGCAATTTCAGTTTGAACAGGAACCCTTACAATGTATTCTCCCTTTGGCGGATTGAAAATCAGCAGGAAAGACGAGCCATAAGCATCGTCAAAGTAGAAGGGACATGGAAAGTTCGAGTCCCATGTTCTATTTTGAACCGTAAAGACGTATCTGCCACATGTTAGATTAAGGTCGAAAGTTGAACGTGCTATTAATGCAATGCAGAATGCGTTTTCAGGTATGGCTGGCAACGGGTTAACAGGCGGGCTAAGAACATAGTTGAGGGTCAATCCTTCAGGGTCAAAACTGTTAACTATCGCTGCAGCATAGCCATCTATCTGCTCAAGAATATCCGCCCAATCTTCAGCCCTGTCAAGCGCCAAAAATGCACTATTCTTGTAGCCATTCAGTTCAGACTGCGAAACAAAAGCTTGATGACTTTTATAGTAATAAACACACTCATAATAATGGTATTCTACAAGCCCTTGTATACCATAAACGCCAGCAAAAACTTTCGCGTCATCAAGATTTAATATGCCATTTCTAGGACTCGCCACCTTGGCTCCCCATTCTTGCATTTTATAATATATTTGCGCCTCAAGCCCCATATCAACCCAAGCTGAATGAATTGCCTCAGCCATGGGAGCAATATAAGAGGAATAAATTGCACCTGCAAGGGCATAGGGAATCACCGACTCCAAAAAGCCTGTGAGTGCCGCAGAGACACCAATCTCTATAGCAGTATGGGCAGTTAACTCAACACCGAAATAAGCATAAAGCCCTAAGACAGCGCTTGCGGAGAATTCGCTGACCGCTCCTTCAACCAATTCAGATATAAATTCAGAAATTATATCTCCAGCGTCAGATGTCAGCGGGTCTCCAAAAACTTCATCTCTTATTTTGCTCACGGCCCCTGCAAGTTTGGATGGGTCAGCCTTAGTCACCGTTAAGACTTTGATGCCGTTATAATTTGCTGAGGTTACCAAGCCATAATCTTTAAGTATTGAAACTATTTTGTTGGCGTTTTCTTCTCCATACTGCTCCTTTAACGAATCATAGCCGGAAAAAATGTCAAAAATTAGGGCTACGCTTCCCTTAACTTGTTCACTCGTTAATTCTCCGTAAATATCTTCAATGTCCTCTATTATTGGGACTATTATTGTGAGCAGACGCGCAGTGGCAGCAAGCGTGTCTGATATGAAAACAATTGGCGTAGACTGCTGATAAGTTTGATGCCATTGATCTCCAAGTGTTTTGAAACTGTTTAGTGATGATAGGCTGGCAAAAGCATAGAGCTCTTGGCAGTAAAGTAGAAGCCCGCTTAACAAAGCTGTTTTAAGAGAGATTTCTGTAACAGGGCTGCCGTCTGATAGCCGATAGACTCTGATTTGGGTTACTGGGAAGGCGTTTGGCGAGGCCAGGTGGCGATGCAAATAATATGTTTTTCCAAGCGTCGCCCTGTCAAGTCCAGGATATTGTCTTGCAATATCGTTTATTGACTCTAACGCTTGGTCGTAGCTGGATTTTGGAACCCATAACTGAATGTTGTAGAGGCTGTTTCCTTGACTGATAATAAAGCTTAAAACTTCACTTGTTTCGCTTACTGGTTTGCTTACCATGATTTTACGAATGCCGCCGATAAGCTTTTCCCCAATATACGCTTTAATATCGACAACAGCCGCGCCTGGTTCATTGCTGCTTGAAATTATTTTAAGCATGGCTTGCAGGTCCCCACCGCCGGGTACAACTATTTCAAACGGTGAGGTAACTAATCTTCGACCGTTGATTTCTAAATCGACATTCCAGCCTGGCGGGATATGTTCTTCTAAGATGATTGTGATTAAACGCGCTGACTCATAGGGGTTTGTAATGTTAAAGGTCATTTCGCCGATATCTCCAGAGTTCATGTCGTTTTCTATGTCTATGTTTCTCTGGGCTGTCTGTATGTAGGGCGAATATGTTAGAACCACCTTGACACAATGGTGTCCGGACACGTTTGCAAGCCAAACAATAGTGAAAATGTTCTCTTCGTGTGGCTGCAAAGTTATATTGGACAAGTAGCCAACGCTCTTAAATTCTCCAGCTATTGTTAATCCAGAAATTTGAAAGTCTATGCGGCTAATGTGAAGCGAATGGTCATAGGGGTTTTGAAGAACTACACCGATGGTTGTGTTTTGGCCGTAAATGGGCGGGTATGGATTAACAAAAATGCTCGCGGCAACATATGGCACATCCTCCTTAGGAAGGGCACCTTCCTCTCCGGTGGTAGGCTTTAACTCAACCGGAAGGAGGTACTTAAACCAGGCTTTCGGATAATCTGCCGAAGCATTCCATGTTGCTATTATAACTAATGTTGGCATTTGACTGTAATTAAAGCTCATCCACTCGTTCGCCTGAATTGTTCCCACGTAATCCCAATCAAAAAAGACATTAACAGCCGAGCTTGCAAGTATATTGAACAATGTAATATTATAGCCCCCGTCAACAGGTTCAACGATAATATTTTCGTCGGGGAGTTCCTCAAAATCGTAGGGTAACTCCAACGTTAATGTAATGCTTTTAGGTCTATCTAAATCAACAGTCCACACTGTAGGCTTATAACTTGGATGCGTGGCATGAACATCATAAGTTCCCGGCGGCAAAGAAAGCATAACCTTTCCAAAACTATCTGTATAACCTGAAACGTTTCCAGCGGTTACAAGAGCGCCACCCACAGCGCCATTAAAAGAGTTAACCACAGTAACCGAAAGATCATATTTCTCGCTTACCGGCGGAGTGCCCGTAACGTTGCACCATGATAGTTGCCCTAATGTTGGAATTTCGTAAATGGTTTTTGTCAATCCCCAACCGGGCCCACCATAATATTTACCGTAATTGCTCGTAACTATCGCCATATCACTAAGGTCAACTTTCATATCACCATTAAAGTCAACAATTGAGGCATATCTTTCATTTTTAACGTAACTCCATGTTATCCACACATCGAAAGTATCAATTACTCCGTCACCATTGGCGTCACCGCATCCTGGATAAGCTGCTTCACTATTTTGATCTTGCCCCCTTAATTCAGGGTACATGAGCAATAAATAACTAGATCCAGCTTTAAGAATCTTAAAATTCACCGTAATTAATCGTAAATTACTTGCTGAAACCGGATTCGCACTTGCCGAAAGTGCCGACTCCATAAATACTATGCAGGAGGAGTCTATAGAGTCTGAAAAATGAATGACATTATTGTTAACCAAGTTTGAGAAGTTGCCAAATGTGCAGTTTACATATTCTAAGATTTCATTGTTCCATAGAAGATAAAGCTTCCAAGCCCACAAATTAAAAACATTAGACGCGTATATATCCACGCTGAAAGTTGTTCCTACCTGTGCATTAACATACATCGGCCAGAAATGTGTCCAGGGCATAGTGAAAAGCGGGTATCTATCAACATTGTTAGGGTCTATGACATATGGAGTGTCTCCTATACCATCACTGCCGGTCATGTTCTGGTAAGACCCATGATAAAGGTCCATGCCAGAATAATTGCTCCAATAATTGCCGCCGGATGGATATCCATCATCCCATATGTTAATTGACGGGTCGATGGATGGGTTGTTCCATGAATAATCATAAACGTTAACGCTGTTTTCAAATTTGTTATGGTAGATTAGGTTATATGAGGAAGTGTGAAGGCTAATTCCTCTATAATTATCATAAAAGTAATTTCCCGCTACGGTATTAGCGGCTGAATAGTTAAGAGTTAAGCCAACAAAATTATTTGTAAAACTATTTTCAGTTATGTTGTTGTTAAAAGACAATAACATATGTAAACCATCGATTTCGCTTCCCGTAATGCTGTTCCTGTAAACATCATTACCATTGGAAAAATGAAGCTGAATCCCAAACCAGCCGCCAGTAATATGATTATATTGAATCTTAGAATAACCCGAGCCGCTCAGAAAAACTCCAGTTTTTGAGTTCTCAACCATTTCATTCTGATTAACAAAGTTAGAATTAGACGAATCATCAATTAAAATACCAAAAGCACCATTAGGCCCAATTCTTGAATTGATAATACCGCTCAGCATTGAGTTTTCAAACATAACTCCAACAGAGAATTGGGCAACCTGTACATTTTTTACCGTTACGTTCTCAACGTGATTGAGCTGAATGCCCGTCCCAGTCCAGTTTCCAAAAACTTTATGACCATCGCCATCCAAAATCATGTGGCTCTTTTCAATCATTATTCCATATTTTTCATGGCTAAACACGTCACCAGTCAAATAGTAGATGTCGCCTTCACGATGTATAGGCGCCGTATCAGGTACAACACTTCCATCCGCCAATATGTAAATAGTGGCCTCATCAAATGAGGAGGCCGTCGGAATCATCAAAGGCCTTGCAAAAATATTCAAAACCAAAAGTGTTAAAATTGCCATAGAAAGAAGACTCCGCCTCATCTCCCTTCTCCCCTTTGAAGGACACAACTTACACAGCTAAAGGCTATAAGGCTTGTGGAAAAGTCATATAGAAAAACATTTAAAATTTACATTAAACTCAAACTCTTGAAATCACTTTTCTAAAAACTTTCCAAAAATATTCTTTTCAAAATTGTGAATCCATGTTTAGGCTTTAGCTTTTTCTCGCCAACTCTGGGCCTATAATAAATTGGAATTTCAATTATGCGGTAGCCTTTTCTCTCCACAAGATGATTAAGCTCAACCTCTAAATCAAAACCCTTCGACTTTGGCTGCCAGTCCTTAACTATTTCCCACCGAACAACTCTAAGCCCCGTAAGTGGATCCCGCATGTTAACGCCGTTCAAAAGGTTATGGGTAAACGCCAAAAACCTATTACCCAAATACAGTATGTTGCGCATAGACTTTAACTGGAAATGACTGTTGAACCGGTTGCCGCAAACCATCCCAACATCAGGATTCTCATCTAAAATCCTAATCATCCTCGGAATAAATTCAGCCGGATAAGTGTAGTCAGCATCCGTGAAAACCACATAGTCTAAAAAGCCAATACTGATCCTCGCATATTTTAAGGCTTCTGCAATGGCATTGCCTTTTCCGCTTCCTTGCTGTAGCACAACATCAGCGCCCATGTCCTTGGCTATTCTCACGGTCTTATCCCAGCTCCAACCGTCAACGACGAGGATCCAAGGCTTCCCAAGATAGAGTCTAAGCTCAGCTATGGTTGGCCCTATCCCCTCCTGCTCGTTTAAAGCAGGAACAATGGCAAGTATAGATTTTCCTTCGCCTTTCTCCCACAATTCTAGCTACACCGTTTATGATTGAAGGCTAAGTTTTGGTAATTTAAAATTGAGAAAAGTCTTTAATAAACGGTTAAGGATTTTAACTATAGAACTTTTCAAAAATTTTCCACATACAACTAAACGGAGGAGGTTAAGTTAAGCCACAAACTCACAAACCGGTTATGATACTGAAAACTTGAGTCGCCAGAATTGTAGATCCAAAGCTCAAAGAAAAGCATTAGGTAATATCCCTTATTCTCAGCGTCCCAAAAAACAGTTTTATTAACGTTTAATGGGTAACCATCCAAAATAAGTCTTGAAACATTGCAAAGACCATCACTAAATGAAAACTCGAAGGAAAAAAGTAAAGGATTTTTCTCCCAAATTTCGCCGTTTCTTAGGAAAACTCGATATTCGAAAAGCGGATCTAAACTGCTGGGCGTCCCAAGGGTGGAGTTTGGAAGGGGCTCGCTTTGGTTTCTAAGTTTAACGTAAACCACATAATACTCCAAGCATCCCATATGGTTAGCTATACCTAAGGAAATATTGCAAACTTGACCGCTAACTATGTTGAACGGGTAATTTTCAGCCATGTGCTCAGGGCCCAAAATCCAAAGTTCGGTGAACCTCTCTCCGCCGGGCAAATTGATTATCATGGCTAGGGTTGGCGACAGAATAATTAGGCCAAGCATAAAACAGCCGAATACGAAGACTAGTTTAAGATCATCCAAACTCATCTTCGCTAATAACCTCCGGCTTCATCTTCAAAACTCTCTTAATGTAAAATCTTTTAAGATATCTCCATCCAAAGAGGCTAAAAACAAAAAGGAAGCTTATGCCTATGCTTGAGTATGCAGCCGACCAAAAAAGCTTCTCGCTTAGGCTCTTTTGAGCTACCAACATTAAAATTTCAGCCTCATCAGCTAAGTCTTCAACATTATTAATACAAATATTTGCAAATTCGCGAGCCTCATTATAGTCGCCAAGCCTAAATGCGTTGTTGGCCCTCGCCAGCCAATCCGCCGCCACATCCAATTTAGAAATGAGGCTTGAAACGTTTGCTCCTGCTTTTTCAGCATTAAAAACCGCTAAATAAGCAGAAGCTAAGGCATTTTCAGCATGGTTTAGGGCGGTTTGGGCTTCGTCCCTTTCAGCGGCCGCACAAATTTGCAGAAGATGGAGTGACAATACTAATACTACCAACAGAACGAGCGATTTAATATTCCTCAACTTTCAACACCGTTGCTTTTTTCAGACTTTTCTGATGGAAAATTTGCCAAACTTTTATTTAGATAGATATCTTCCAAAGTTCTTTTCCTATTCTTAACCTCTTCAAGTTGTCTTTCAAGGCGTTTACTATGCCTCGAATACTCTTTATACTTTGCTAAGAACTCCCTGCCCTTCGAAGTTATAATATACCTTTGGGTTTTGGCCTCAAAAACCATAAGCTCAGCAGCCATAATCTCATCCAAGTACCTGGTTAAAAGTTCATAGCTTAGGTTTGACTTATACATTATCCATGTCTTTTTAGCACCATCTCTGACTGCCTTCAGCACGTCAGCTATAATGTCTAACCTGCCCCTATAGCTTCCCATAAAATCACCAACATAAAGGGCTTAAAACCGCAGAATAGAGGGCTTATTTTGTAATTAAGGGAGGAGAGGATTCTATATTATGTGGAGCCAGCCCCTTCCGCCCTTTTTCAACTGCTGTTTCTGAGGATTATCAAAGGGGTAGATGGAAACCCCTTTCGCCTTGCGCCCGGAGTTGCTGGCTAAAATGGTTGTTTTTATGAATTTCCTCCACCCGCCAACCTGAGGGCTTGGGGGGATAAACCTTTCAGCATTGTCCACTCCATGTAATTCCAAAATTTCCTTTAACGTAGGCATTTTAAACCTTCGAGTGGCGTAGATGATTGTTCCTCTTCCAACAAAAAGCATTGGGTAGTCTTTATCCGCTATACCTTCAGCCCTTAACCTATCGTCGACTCTATCGCGCCAAAGCCTTTTCCACTGCCTCTTAACCTCTTCCACAAACTCCGTAGGAACTGTACCATCCACTATGATTATCCCCCCGTGGCCGGGGCGGATGTTAAGCTTATAACGCGATTGCTGGATGCTCCCGCCTTCTCCTCCTTCCCTTTTCATGATAATCAAAAACGCGGTATTTAAATGGGTATGTATGAAAAATCTATTTTAATCGTCTAGAACAATTTTATATAACTTACATAACATTAACCGAAATCAACCAGAAACAAACGAAATAGAACATAGACAAAAAGTTCTGAAACCTTCAAATATCAAAACCCCTTTATAAGACAAACATGCTAAGTGTGATCGATATACTATCACTGATAGAAGAACGAAAAAACATCACCCTAAAACTGTTGGCGAAAAGCTTCGAAATACCCACACAACGACTAAATAAAATTCTGTTGGATTTAAGTAAACACAACCTTGTAGACTATAACCCTAAATCCGGCACAGTTAAACTTCCAAAATGGATTTCACAAATAAATGAAAAATTTGAGGACATTAAGCCTGCCACCGGAACAATAATACTGCCAGAATCTCAAGAAATAAAAATTCAGGACATATCCATAGGAAACTATACGAAAGAGGACGTTGAACTTAATGTAAGGTTTCGAGGAAAACTAAAGGAAATAGCCATATGCAACCTAGAGCCTGAAACCTAGCCGCTTAATGCATGCTTAACATCTCTAAGCGTGTCAAGCAAAACTTTACCCATATCACTTATACGATAAGAAAATCCGCCATCAGCATCCCTCAATCTAACAATAAGCCCTTGCTTTAAAGCCACATTCAAATACCTCCGCATAGTAGAATAACTCAAATTAGCCTTATACATAATCTGGGTAACCTTCGCATCCCTCAAACATAGACTTAGAATATCCATCAGAATCTGAATCTTACCCCCTCCTTCGACGACCCATACTAAACCCGTTCAACAACTAAAAGGTAAAAATATTTTAGCCAAACAAAAGCTATTAAAATTTGCGGAAAACGAGCCAAACAAAAATTACGCCAATTTTTTAATAACTTGAACCTTAAGAACCCAAACCTTTCCTGCGCTGCTTCAAATAACGCGTCTCAAGCTTTAATATATGTAAGTCGTTCCGACTATTCAAATATCTTAAACCATCCACCTTAACCTCTCCAATCGCCAACAACGTAACATGTTCTATAGGATCCATTTTCAGAAACTCTTCAAGCTTCTTTTTCCACAAGCCATCCTTTCTACACAGAATAGTAGGCAATTCCCATCACTACACACACAAATTTATAATTTATATGGTTTATTTGTTTCTTACTTTCTTTAAGATATCAAGGAGTATGATATTTTCGGCTATGACTTTGTCGCTATGTTTCCTTTTACTGTCCATGTGTCTAGTCTTCTTTTGCATTTCATACGCATATAATTTTGAGCCTGTACTCTCCAAAAGGGCAATCCCTGAAATAACTCCATTTTATCAGCCATCCACCGGGTCTAATCTTCAAGGTAAGATCAGACAAGCAGCTTTAAAACTAAAGGACAAAATGGGCAATAATTGCAAATAGCCAAAATCAACAGTTAAGTCTATTTCTATTAGCACGAGCTAACAGAAATATATTACGATATTTGGAATGCTGATCTGCGGATTAGTAGGTATACTATTATTAATGATTCTAATGTATGATTATTGTGTTAGATGTTCATGGCGATGGATGTATACCACGACCATGCTTTTAGCGTTAATAGACCAAAACCGGTTATAAATTAGCGTATAAATAACTAGCATTCTCCCCGACAAAGCTACACTAACACTAGTAAATTGCCCCATTCTTAGCATCTGAATCCGAGAAAATCATGTTGTTACTGAAAAATGCGTTCATAAGTGCTATATTCATCCAATTAAGTGTAAAAAGCAGCATAAAAGTAACCAATAAGGCTTTGCAAAAAGGGCTCAACCCACCACCAAATTACCGTTTAAATTAATTTTGGATATAAAATTTTTTACTTGGAAGCTATAATGAACTCACAATATAAAGCAATTAACACCAATATGGAAAGTTTACAACACAATATATATGGAGAAAGCTGAAAAGCTGACAAAAGAAGACCTATGGGAGAAAGAAGAAAAATTCTCAATAGAGGCTATGAAGATACGAGGAGGATCCCTGGATCGCCGATAAACTTAGAGAATTATATACTATCATGTACAAACCAGAATAAGCTCGACACCGACTAAAAATTGCAATTAGGTGTCTGCCGCTTCTCCGATACAAGAAATTTGCACACCAAAACTTTTAGAATTAGAAATAAATTGAAAGCGAAACAAAAGTTTGGCCGCAATGACGAAACAAAGCACGGTTGGAACACAAGTTCTGCAGCTTATGCGGGTTTAACCTCTAAGAAAATCAGCACAAGAGTTGTTCTTAATAAAGGACTTGAACCCTTTTTGGTTTAAATCCCAGACCCGCCACTTTTAGAAATCAATAAATGCGTGGATGTTTCTTTGAAGGTTAAGGTGTAGGTTGTTGGGTATTTCGCGGGAGCAGCTTGCAAAAATTATTGATTCTACGCTTGTTAAGGCTGCGGCCACAAAGAGTGAAGTTGAAAATTTGTGTCGTGATGCGGCTCAGTATGGGTTTTGTTGTGTTGTTGTAAACCCTACATATGTGAAATTGGCTGCATCACTCCTTAAAGGCACAAATGTTAAGGTTTGCTCCACGGTAGGCTTCCCCTTCGGTGTTACCCTCCCAGAAGTTAAAGCGCTAGAAGCCATAAAAGCCATCGAAGACGGAGCAAGCGAGCTAGACATGGTTGTTAATTTGGATGCGTTGAAATCTGGAGACTATGAGCTTGTTAGGCGGGATATAAGGGCTGTTGTCGACGTTAAACGCTTGTTTCAAGACGTAATTGTTAAAGTGATTATTGAAACGCCGCTGTTAACTACCGAGGAAAAGATAGCCGCTTGCAAGTTAGTTAAGGAGGCTGGGGCAGACTTTGTTAAGACCTCAACTGGCTTGTTTGGCGGAGGCGCCACAGTGGAAGATGTTAGGCTCATGCGTCAAATTGTTGGGAAAGACATGGGCGTGAAGGCTGCGGGCGGCATCAGATCCTATGCTGATGCACTAGCCATGATAGAGGCTGGAGCCAACCGCATAGGAACAAGCACAGCAAAAGCAATAATCCAAGAAGCACCCTAAAAGGCTACATTCTTTCCGGGGCATGTATGC
>JAVZLK010000021.1:0-25880 GCA_038883795.1 Bathyarchaeia archaeon | reverse complement strand
GTGATAAATGTAGCAATTGGATCTGTTAAACCTAATCGGTGTATATGTTGTTTAGCCAGGTGCAGTGTTTTATGCGTATATTGTTTCATCAAAAAATCATGCATTAACAGATAGCCCATTACGGCTCTGGTAGTCGTTGGAGCGCTTGCAATCTCATGACCGACTAGGTTTATGACACTTATTGCGGAGTAAGCTAAGCGTATCAACATAGAATCGGCGAAAGATCTTTCTATCCCTTCATATATCGCCGAATAGATTGTTTCTCTTAAGTCATCTATGAGATTATTAAAGTTTGTATCAGCGATACTCAAATATTCCCGATTCACGATATCGATGCTAAAGTAGTTATTTTTATTGCGCTCAAAGAAATCACGGTACTTTGATTCGAGATCGGGAGGAAGTTTGGCTATAAGGTTTGCATGGTGTGTATCTCTTAAAAGCCAATCAAGCCTATCTGCATTAATACGCCACTCTTTTTTCTTACCGCCATAGCCACCTAGGACAGTAGTTAACAGATGAATCTTTTTTAATATGTTTGGATCTTCCAGCTCTTCGCAAAATGGAAATTCTTCTTCCATTATTATCTGTGCTATGATTTTATCGAACAAATTGCGTAGGTTGGCGTCTTTTATCTCTCCGGCGCAGATTCTTAACGCTTTACGCAATTGTGCATTTTCCATTAGGAGATAAATGGTGATGGTTATATCTAATTTCTTAGGCGAGAAGTGGAAGAGATCTATTTCCCTAAGCAGTTGAACCACATATCCAGTAATACCATCTAACGCATGCCCCCATGCAGGGTGACCCAAGTCGTGCAGTAATGCTGCAATATCAAGCAATATTTTGTCGTCGTTGTTAAACTTTACTCCTTTATCGTTTAGTTCAGGATTTCCATTTATTTTATCAAGTAAAACTTTTCCTTTATGCATAACACCTCTGCTGTGCTCATATCGAGTATGCGTTGCACCAGGGTATAACACATAAGTATACGCCAGTTGTCTTATCTCAGTTAGCCTATTAACAAGGGGTAACTGACAAAGATACATAGCATATTTTGGCAAGGAACTTTTGCCATAAATTGGAAGGACCTCAAAACTTGGGCGGACATTTTCATATTCTATTATGTTGGCTGGGTCTCGATTAAATTGTAGTTCGTAAAAACCTACAAGGTCGTAAAAAAGTGGAGCAAAGGTGTTATAGACATCGGACCAAAAGGTAGATATACTCATAACTACGGAGCCACAGGTAGGCTTTCTATAGCTTTGTTAATTTTTTGGACATATGTGTTAAGTAACTCAACCCCAGTTAGCGTGGCGGACTCTTCAACAATTTTTGCAGCTTGTCTCAACTTTACCTTGTCCCTAACGCTTATTGTTATTTTCTCCAAATTTTCGTCCTCTCGAAGAGCCACTATTCCCAATTTTTCAAGGTACTTAATGTCTAGCAACAGATCCTCTATGCTGTCATGAAATACTAGCTTTTGTTCTCGCCATAGAACCTTAAAGACAAAGTTAGCGAATTCTGTAAATTTTAATTCAGTCTCTTTACTAGGTTCTTTTGCTAAATACTTTGATAAGATATAAGCGGTATACGTCCACATTAAGAAGTCACTTCCCTTTTCTCCTTTTTTCTCTTCCTATTCAAATATTTTTCTTCCTTTTCAAATAATTTTTTATTGTTATACCTATAAATGTACATGAACAGTTTATCTTAAAAAATTTGTGTCTAAAATCGTGTATGTTAAAGGATCAAATAAGATTGAAAGAACATCTTTTTAAACAACTCTTTGTTAATTTTAATAAAAATGATCATACACATGAGCATTAACAACCGCCACGCAAATTATTTACCACAATTTTTATTAGAAGTTAATAGACTATTCATTAATGGTCCCCATGCCAAAAAAGTTGAAGGGTTATTCTCGATTGGGACGGTTCATATGAAGATTCTGATGCTGTTCCAAAGCGAGCTGGTATATACATAGTTATTGCTGGCTCTAAATTACCTAATGGTAACTTTAGCATTTCTTCATATGAAATACTGGATATAGGTCAATCCGGAGAATCTGGGTGAGATTAGATACTCATGATCGTAGGGATTGTTGGAACGGCAGCAAATCTCCAAATAAAACTATCTTGTTCAAATTTGCAGCAATGCCCAGCGAGAACTATGACGAAACTGACCGACAAATCGTGGAATGTTGCTTGAAAACGCATACAAAGCCACCCCTGCAGCACTGAGTGTAATGAAGGCTATAAGCGAGAAGATTCAGTCATCGTCACAAATAGTGGTAAATGTACTCCATTAAGTCAAGACTACTCTTGTGGACGTTGAAGTTATTCCATGTATCAGAACCACTAAATCTGTAAGGACACGAATTTTGGCGGAGTCTTGGCAAGTGGGTTTTATAGAGTCTAAGGAGAATCATAGTGGTTGGAGTAGGTCTTTTTTTGGAGCAAGTTTGGAAGCATATGAAAGTTAGGGGTGAGCGGTTGGCTATATTGGCTGTGGAGGTTATGCCTTCTGGGGCTAATGGGTTTATGGTTGAGCCTTGTTCTGAGGGCGTTGTTTTGGTGACGAGTCGAGACAATTTTAGAATAGCGTACGGGGCGTTGAGAGCAGTTCTCATGGCTTTGCAACCTTTTAATACGAGACAAGTGGATGTAAGGAAAGTTCTTGCGGATAAGAAGATTGAAGAAGCGATAGCTGAAGCTTTTAAATATCATGAGTATTTGAAGAACATTAGAAAAGGAACACAAAAAATTATAAGCAGTGCACAGAGTATTGCCAAAAATGCAGATGACCTAAACTGTTGTCTAAAGCAATGTCTTAATCAACTACAACAACGAATAAATAATGCAGTTCAAAATATTAACTGAGAAGTATAAGAGAAAATAACTTTTATGTATGCCCTAAGTTATTCTTAGTATGATGTAGCCTTGCCTAAAGACGAAGATATTATTGGAGCACTTGTTGCATTTTTTCTAGGTTTAGTAGGCTTAGCCATATTAGCTTCAATTTTTGGACCAAGATGCCCAAAATGTGGAAAGCCTATTCAGAGGGGGATTAGGGTTTGCCCCTATTGTGGAGCGGTACTGGAGTGGTAGTTAATGAAGAAAGTTTTTCTGGATATAAGTCCTAAGATTGAATTTCGTCTTTCCTCAGTTCACTTGGGCGTTTTGTCTGTGATTTTGCTTCTTCATACTTTTGAAGTGGTCCAGATAGACCCTATTATTTTTAAAGGTTTAGTTGCTTGGGTAGCAGTTAACCTTTTGGCGTTGCCAATTGCGAGAAAAAGATTTGTAACGCCTACTGTAGCCAACCCAAAATGTCCTTATTGTGGAGGAGACCTTATAGCTACGGAACTTTACTGTGAAAGATGTAAATCAGTATCTAAAGCTTCGAAGGAAAAATAATAGTCACGATGCTGTCAATTCTTGTAAGGCGAATAATCTCATGGGAAGTGAAAAATGGCGAAATAGGTTGTTTTTCTTCTTTTTGCGAGTTTAGGTATATAACTACTTGGAATTTCTATGGATTTAAAGACATTTCACAATGGTAAGCCTTTTTTGCGAGGCTTTGTACAAATGGCGATGGATGATTACGGTAGTTTCTATAAAACCAGCTGAGACAGATTTGGCATTTTCGACTGCAAAGCTTATCCAACCATCCATTAGCTTTAGTTTGCTCAAAAGGTGTCGGGCTTTCAACTGCATTGACAAGATTTCTCAATAGACTATCGCATAATGGAGTTGTTTTGGGGAAGGGCTCTTTTGCGAACATACATTTCAGTTATTTTATTTTCAAAATATATAATTTATGAATTTATATAAAAAAGAAACGTCTAATTCTTGAGAGCTTTTTGGTTACTTTGAAAAATATTATAACTGACTTTTGTCTAATAAAATACTGAGTGGAAGATATGCCAGAAGCGGAATTCGAGATATTTAAAGATGTATCTGGGAAATTCAGGTTTAGGCTTAAGGCTCCCAATGGTGAGATAATAGCTACAAGCGAAGCCTACGTGTCAAAGGATGGATGTAAGAACGGAATAGAATCGGTCAGGACATACGCACCCAAAGCGAAAATAAGCGACCTTACTATTTAGTCTGCCCTAGAAGCGATAAACACATCCCGTCAAGTTAGGTTACTCTTCTTAAGAATTTTTCATCTTCAATTCTTTGTTAATTTACAAATTATTTAAATCTCTATAGTTGACATGTTTTATAATAGATTATACTAAAAGAATAAGGGAATAGCCTTGACGTCTGAGTTGGCACCACCAAATTTCTCTCAACGCCTAAAACAATATTTTGAGGATATAAATAAGCAAGGCTCTGAAGCAGGGAAAGCTTTCCTTTTTCTGGAATTTGTAAGAGACATTTTCAAACAAATAGATATGGATTATCTTGAGAGTTTGTATCCGCAGATTGAAAAGCACATAAAACTTAAAACAACCACCCTTGTTGTAAGAGGAAGACCCGACGCATTTTTAGGTAATCTCATAGTTGAGTTTAAGAAAATTTTGGACAAAGCAAGTCTAGACGAAGCCAAAAATGAATTAAGAAAATACATAGCTATCCTTTGGACTGAACAGCCTAAGAATAGGATACCTTATCTTACTATAGCCACTGACGGAGTGAATTTCATTGTTTTTAGACCCAGAACAAATATTCCAGAAGGAGAGACAGTTCTACCAAATGATGTGAATTTAGACGAGATAGACAGAGTTAGTCTAGCAGAAGTTAAAGCAGGACACGCTTTCTTGTGGTTAGACCGATACATGCTTTATCATGTGCTGAAACCAGCTACAGCCCAAGAGTTTTCAAAGGAATTTGGACTTAATATGCCAGCTTACAAAGAGACGGTAACGCTTCTCGAAGAATCTTGGAAAAAAGTCAAGGAAAGAACGCTTTATGACCAATGGGCGGAATTTCTTAGAATAGTTTACGGCTCAAGTGTGGAAAGCGAAGAGCTATTCATAAAACATACTTATCTTGCTACTTTAGCTAAATTGTTGGCATATGCTTCTTTCTCTGGAGGGGCTCTGCCCGTTTCTGATGAGCAACTTACGGAAATCTTGGAGGGAAAAATCTTCAGCGAAAAATGGGGTGTTCAAAATTTTCTTGAGGAAGACTTCTTTTCGTGGGTCGCTAGAGAAGAAGACGGTTTGAGAGCAACAAGAATGATTTTGGAAAGACTTGATTCTTATGATTTGTCCAAAGTGGACGAAGATATTCTTAAAGGACTCTACCAAGAATTAGTAGACCCGCAAGCACGCCATGACTTAGGCGAATATTATACTCCGGATTGGCTTGCAGAATTTATGGTAAACGACATGGTTAAAACAGGAAAGGAAAGTGTTCTTGACCCAGCGTGTGGTTCCGGAACCTTTCTGGCAGCAACTATTAGGCGTAAAAAGGACTTACTGAGTCAGAAGATGAGCAAAAGCGAGTTGATTGAGGAGATAATTTCTACCGTCCAAGGGGTGGATGTTCATCCGCTTGCAGTCATACTTTCTAGAACAACATATCTTTTATCTCTTGGCACGGACCTTCTTAACGCAAGACGAGGTTCTATCGCGGTGCCCATCTATATGGCTAATTCCATAAGGCTTCCTGACGAAGATGTTGAGATTTTTAATCAAATTGAATGCTACAAAATTAAAGCTGATTCTCAATATTTGCGAATCCCGCGAGAAGTGGCTGAAAACCCGGAATTTACTGATGTTTGCGTAGAGGTCATGAAAGATTATGCGAGGACCGTTGCCTCTGGGGAGACGCTTGATGAAGAAGCTTTTCACAATTTTCTGTTTCAAAGGGTGCCGCATCTTTTAAAGGATAAACAAGGAAAGGCGATAGCCAAGATATTGTACGAATCAGCAAATGCGATGGCTGCTCTGATTCAAATAAAACGTGATACCGTTTGGGGTTTTATCCTAAAGAACATTTACAAACCTTTGTTCTTAAAGAAACAAAAGTTTGATATCTTAATAGGCAATCCTCCATGGATTTCATACCGTTACATAGAAAGTACAGACTATCAAAATTACCTCAAGAAGCTCATTATAGACGACTATCATCTGTTAGACTCCGCCAAGGTTGAGCTTATTACACAGATGGAAATCGCGACATTGTTCTTCCTCAGAACTTCTGACTTATATCTGAAAGAGGGAGGAAAGATAAGTTTCGTCATGCCTCGAAGTATTTTTGTAAGCGACCAGCATCATAATTTTAGGTCAGCTTCATATAATCACACCACTTGCATTTCTGGGTTCATCGATTTAGAAGATGTAACTCCTTTGTTCAAGGTTCCTTCTTGCGTAGTTTTTGGAGAAGCCAAAGGAAAAACAAAATTTCCAGTTGAAGGATGCAAGGTCAGCGGCGTTTTTCCTCGAAAGAATGTCAAACTAAAAGAAGCTCACAAGTTGTTCACTTTATCTAAATGTTACTTTCAGCTATACACAATTGGCGGCAGGTCGTTTCTAGAGACAAGCGAATTCAGCAAAGTTTTGAAAATAATAGATTCTGGTATTAGAAGCGATTACTATGATATGTTCTCTCAAGGAGCCACCATTGTTCCTTCTCAATTCTGGTTTGTTGAATTTGTTAGACATCCTAAATTAGGACTGAACCCCCGAACCCCACATTTGAGAACTTCTACACGAGCCGTGGAAAGAGCGAAGAAAGAGTATGCAGATATAAGGTTCGAAGGGTCAGTAGAAACACGCTTTCTATACTTTGTAGTCACAGGGTCTGAGATAGTTCCCTTCTATTATACGAGACTTCCTGTTGCAGTACTCCCGATAGAACCGGCTAGCAGTCAATTCAGAATTGTTACTTCAAAAGAAGCGGGAGACAGAGGGTTCGTAGGATTAAAAGAATGGCTAAAACAAGCGGAAGATGTCTGGAAGAAAAAGAGAGCAGAGAAAGCCGAAAAGGTAAACCTTTATTCTTGGTTAGATTATAGAAAGAAACTCACCCAACAAAACCCGAAATCGAGATTTAAAGTTGTTTACAACACTTCGGGAACATATCTTTGTGCATGTGTAATAAAGAACACCGACACTGTATTAAAAGTAGATGATTCTATTCTTAAGTTAAGCGGGATTTTGGCTGCTCACACTACTTACTATTATGATACAAATAATGAAGATGAGGCATTCTATATAGTCGCATGGTTAAATTCTCAAATAATTGACAAACTAATAAAGCCTATGCAGTCCCGCGGTCTATGGGGAGAGAGGCATATTGTTAAAAAGGTACTTGAGCTTCCTATTCCGCGTTATGACCCTAAAAATGAACTCCACAAACAGCTAGTTACAATAAGCAAAGAGTGCCATAAAAAAGTCAAAGAAATTATACCCGCGCTCGAACAAAAGTACACAAGTATAGGAAAAATAAGAGCCGAAGTTAAAGAAGCTCTTGAACACGAGATTTCAGAGATAGACCGAATCGTTAAGCAACTTCTGTTAAAAACTGGTAATAAACACAAAAATATGGAGTCTTTCATCAAGGCATGATATAGTTCATGTTTGAGATAACTTTGTAAAAGGTTGTAGATTTCATAAATCAAAGGACGCTTATTTCAGTATTCGATTATCTGAAATCAATATATATCCTCGTCTTCTTACTGTCGAAAAGAATGGAAGGAATTCTGTTTCTAAATCCTTTTTCGCCATATTAGCAATAGACCGACTCCAACTATGGATGCAGCCACCAAAACTATTGGAAGATATGTTGGAATATAACTCTCTGAACCTTGGTTGTCTGGCGATGGAGGACTTGGAGGATTTGGTGTTCCTTGGTCATCTGGGTTTGTTGGAGAATAGGTTACTTGCAACGTAGAAATGTTGCTTTCATCTTCCGTGTGGTCTGTGTCACCAAACCAATGTGCTTTTAAGTAGTATGTTCCGGCTGATGTTGGTGTCCATTGATAGGTGTAATGACCTTGCATGTCCGTTATTACTGTTGCGAGAAGGTTCCATTGATATCCATTTTCGCTAACGTACATATCTACACTTGCATATTGGTGTATTGGCGTTATTTCTCCTGACAGTATCACAGTGTCCCCGAGGTTTATGCTGGAAGAAGATAGCAACAACGTGAGCGTCGACGTTGCTTTATTAACTATAACGGGTTGCACTTCGCTGGTGGCGCCTTGATGGTCGGAATCCCCAAGCCACACAGCCTTTATGTAAAAAGTTTCCGCAAGCGTTGGAGCCCATTGATAGGAAAAGTAACCGTCAATGTTTGTATAAACTTGTGTCAAAAGAAGCCAATCTTCTCCGTCTATGCTATAGTACAGGTTTACGGTTTGATAAGAGTGAATTGGTGATATATACCCTGTGATGGTAACGGTTTCTCCTACGTAAATCGTTGAAGTAGATAACGTTATGTATATGCTTGATGGCGCAAGAGAAACATCAAAACTGAGGATAGAACTGTCAGCGCCTTCATGGTCAGCATCTCCGCTCCAACTTGCACGTAGATAGTAAGTTCCTACAGAACTGAAAGCGACTATGAATGAAAAAGCTCCAGAAGAATCCATAGGGGTCGTACTCAATACAGTCCAAGAATCAGTTCCTTTCCGACAGTAAAGAACTACGTTTCTCCCCACGTGGGCAGGGGAAATAGTGCCTTGAATCTGTATCTGCTGCCCAACATAATAGGGAGACGGAGGGGAGCAAGCTAATGTAGCAAAATATGAGGTAGATAAATCAGCGTCAACGCTTGCCGAAACTTGTGCAGGTGAAGACATCTCAACGTTATTCAGAGGAATTATGGTTGCAGATGCTTGCTTTAAATCGTCGGGGCATTCACCTACCCGCCATCCAGAGGTAGCATTTGCACCGCTACAATATCCAGTACATTCTGCAATGTAATACTTTTTAGAGTTGTAGGTTATGTACCATACAGAGCCTCCTCTAGCATACACGGGAGTCTCTGGAAGGTTTACTCCAATGTTCATATGCGACTCTTCTGTCCAATCGAATAATACCACATCCATTCCCTTAGCCTTCATAACAGAAGCAGCCAATAAAGAGAAAACATCACAATCTCCAGAATTCTCCACAATAGTTTCCACGGGATATTTTGGACGGTCTATTACATAAGGGATTTGATGGACAAACATCAAAACTGCGTTAGCAAATTGTTCCTCGCTGTGGGATTGACTTTGGCAAATACTCCAAATTCTGTCAGCGATAGGTTGGACCGCATCTGGTGTAATGAATTTCAAGTAATCGCTATTAGAATAGCAGCTATGGTCTTTCCCTTCATAATAATCATATAATGATTGAGTAACAGAAACATAAAGAGTGTGCGGTTCCCAATACTCCCATAGCCAACCAGTCTCAACGTAAAAAGTGTACGTAAACTTGTATGTAGAAGTAGAAGCATAACTTTGCGGAAAAGTTAAGCTGAAAAACAAAGATAATAAAATAGAGAACATAATAGTTTTTGCAATTAGACAGCTTCCTTTTTTAATAATGCAGGATGCCAAGCATGGAGACCGCATTATTATTCACCTTTAAATTTTGGAATAGGCTGTATTATGTCTTACTAAATACTAATATGAACTTTCAGACTTATAACTTTTACTTACAAGTGCTTATAATCACAGATAAGCCCTAAACATCGAACAAATCATACGATTTCTACAGGGTTTAAATGGTAAAAGTCAAACTAACCGTCAGCATTCTACCAGAACTTATAAGATGGATTGATGAACAAGTAGAAAAAGGCTATTTTGCAGACAGAAGCCACGCAGTTCAATACGCCATAATGAAAGTAAAAGAATTAATAGAGAAAGGAGAGATTAAATTCTAACATACATGCGTTAACATCAAATTAAAATCATAAATAATGATTTTTAGTAATTGGGTTCCGGAATTGAAGAAAGGTCATAGGCATCATTGTAGCCATACTTTTCATTGCAATTGGCGTAATCCTATTAACTGCTTTATATCCTATAAGTCCATTCATGGCAATTGTTGGCATAATTCTTTTAGTCATTCTAGCCATTGCCATAGTCGCTGGGTTCATCCTCTCACAAAGGTAGCAAAGCCGAAAGAACATATCCAAAATTCGAAGAAATGGTTGATGAGGTGACGTTTTCCTTAGCTAAGGTAGTTTTATAAATCCTTTTTGATTGTATTTATTTTGAGGAATTTATGAAGCTCACATACTTGCAAATAATTAGCTTTATTCTAATTATTTCTGGTTCTATGCTTTGTTTAATGAATTTTGTTTCTCCTCATAAAATCATCATTCAAGAACCAGTACAAGTTCCATATACTGATATGGAAAGTAGAGAAAATGCAATTGGAAGCGTTGAGAATAGAAATCTTGGTGGTGGTCAATTCGTCTATTGGAGCCTTAGCATCGAGTCTGGCAAGTCAGTTTCTGTTTCTTGGAGTGCCGATGGCTGCCTTTACATTTTTGTCCTCACAGAGAACCAGTTTCAACAATTCAAGCTACTTGGAACGACATCATGGTATACAGCTTTTAAATATTGCAATTCCGGAACACTGACAAAAACAATAGAAAACGCAGACACATACTACATAGCAGTTTCAAACCCATGGGTGCTCACAACCATTAAACTATATTCCGCACAAGCAAAACTAACATGGCAAGAACCCGTAACAAAATATCGCACAGAATACATCCCGAAAGAAGCAACTGACCAATTATACCTCTATTCAGGATTAAGCATTATCGGAATAGCCCTTAGCGTTTTGACATTCCAAGCAATTCTAAAAGAACGCACAAAATCTCAACCAATATAACTCACGACTTCTGGATTTTTGCAAGATAATTTAGAAAAGCTTTTGTTTGATATCAGCTGTTTTAAGGTAGATGGTAAAATGGATGTTTTGGAAAGGGCAGAACATATGGTTGCAAAGTTAACTGAAGAAGACAGATGTAAGCTTAGGCAATGTATTGATGAGTGTTTATGTGCAGCTATAATGTTTGATGAAACTGGACAGCTGGAATATTTTGTTATGATGAAGAATGCTATGGAAAAATTCATGAAGACGCTCAGACTGTTAGAGGAAAGAAATTAATGCAGCCCAAAACTGCTCAACATTTACAAAAAATGTTAGCTGAAATGGGGCGCGAATGTTCCTTTTACGAAGAAACATACTTGTTGCCCTTCCAAATAGAAAAGCTAAAACTGACTAAGGTAGGACCTTTCGAAAACTTTGAAGCTACCTTCAATGCGAACTCCATTAACGTGATTCATGGACTATGCGGAAGCGGCAAATCAACAATAATAAGGTCCATTCTATACGCTTTTGGTATCAAACACAAATATTTCACTAAAAGAGTTCTCGGCGAAGGCACAATAGAAGTAAAACTGTTTCCAGGACAAGACTCCATAAAAATAAGAGGCTTTAGCAGTGAACAAGACCCTTTAAGAGGCTATCAATGTCTATTAGCAGACGACTCCTTTGACAGAATTCCAAAGGACATGATTACTTCGCTTTTCGAGGAACTTAAGCGTCTTGGAATTCAAATCATAATAACAACTCTGTTAATAGACCCTTCTAAAATTCCAGACGCACACATCATTACTATTAATAACCAACGTTAAACTCTAAGCGTTGTAAAAAATAGGGTTACGTGCTAAAAGTTTCTGAATCTCTGGGTCTGGTTTCTTCTTTATCTGGTGACTGCTGAACCATTCTCTCCATACTTCAGGGTCTAAGGCTGCTGTGAAATTGGTGCATGTTGGAGACCATGACAACAGATGAAGCCATTCTCGGAACTCCCACATTCCATCACTCCATCTAAAGACACAAACATAAATTTCATCGTCACTCTGCTTAATTCTGCTAATTAAATCTTTAATCTCCTCTATGTCCTTCTCATAATTGTCGAGACTAATATACGCGCAAAAACTCCACTCATCATCCCTCTGAACAGCAGTCCTACACCACATGTCACCATCCCAATACTTTGTCGCCGTAAGGAAAATATCATCCTCCCTATTCCACTTCAATGTGTTTTGAACCCAAATCTTTATCCACTCACCCTCCGGTTGCGAATTAACACACTCCCCATAACCCTTATATTCAAGCATACGCCCACAATCACCACAAAATTTTCTCCAACGCCAAAAATTTAAGCTTTTTGCAAAAATTTTATAAAATAAGGCTATTTCAAGCATTTAACTACGAAACGTAGTTAATTTCGGTTTTTAAAGCCAATTTTTGCTTTTAACACCTACGAAATCAATCATTTTTCAGCTTTGTTATAAAACGCAATCCTTTAGGATTTGAAAGAATGGGTGTAGCTACTTAGTTTTGCAAAATTTGGTTAGTTTTTCTTGTCTTCTCCAAACAGGAAAAAGTTTAGACAATGCCGTTTGGGAGGCTAAAACTATATTCGCCGATCCACCCTTAATCCAACCGAATTTAGAACCAGAAAACATAATTTAGGTTTACTTAGTGACAGGTTTTCTGTAAGTGAAATTTCAATAGGTTCTTCTATTTCTTTTTTGAAGACTTCGCGTTGTAAAGGAGAACCAAATCGCAGTATGACGTCTGTTACTTCGGCTATAATAGCCCTTATGGGCTCCCTCACCTTCACCCACTCCTCTCTATCGACCACTTTAGGGTTGTGAAGCCACTCCCAAACCCTATCCCTAACATCAGCCGACATCTCAACGATCCTCTCCGCCCCAGGCTGATTAACCGGTCTAACAGCAATCCCCCCTTCAACTTTCCGCCACTCAACATTAGAAAAAGAACTTTAACCCATATTTCCAAAATTCTCCTCCATCAATTTTGCTTCTTCCCATCCTTTGTAGCTTTCAATTAGCTAATTGCTCAAAGACATTTTCAATTATCTTCCTTAATAGGTTTTACATGCATCGAAAGTTGCTTCCAACCCCCACATTAAAAATTCCCTCACTCCTTTTTAACTGCCTTTTGTTCTTCCTTGGCATTCATTAATGAGCCTCTCTTTATCAAGTTTAAACACAAAAAATAAATTTGGTAATCGTTTTAAACGCTCTATGTTAACATCATGAGAAGAAGCCGCCAATACAGCTACTTGTGCAAATTCTTTTAAAGTTTGTCTAAAGACTTGATAGGGGTTCTCTCCTTTTAAATCCTCTTCAAAATAAAAGGAGAATGTGACGCATTTTTTAATGATATCCTGAGACTCTTTTTTAATTGGGGGCACTTTATAATCCGAGTATGCGTAGTGTACGGCATCACCGTACACTTCCATGAGATCCCGGAATAATGTACCAAGTGCTTGTATAAATTCACCTATTGAAAACGGAAAATACCTGAATGAGCTTAAATTCTCGATGTCTTTTTGCCTTTTATATGCATTTATCCCCTTTTCAGTTAAAGAATAAAACTTCACTCGCAGATCATTAGAATCTATTCGACTCTCAACTTCACTTTTTTCCTCTAACTCTCTTAAGTTATACGAGAGAGCGGGGCGGCTTAAACCAGTCTCAAGAAGCAAATCAGTAAAACGTTTCTCACCTTTCATTAATGTTTCTCTTATCATATTCTGCGCTTTCACCTTCCTCTCGGAAGGGCTTGTACGTAACCGATAATCTTTTTTACTGATCATTTTCCACACACGCTTCGATTCTCTATTCAGTTAGTTAAGTTAGGTTAAAATTATTAAACTTTTTCAGCTTCGGCACCTATAATTATGACAAGCACGAAGGAGGATAAAAGATGGAAAAAGGAGTTCGTCGCGTATTATGGATCCCCAAAAAACTTGATGAGGAAATAGAAAACCTCCGTCACCAAATAGGCTACACAAGAAGCGGGTTCTACAGATACGCACTTACAAGACTCATGGAACAACTACTGCTAACAAAGCAAAAAGAAATACACCTTCAAGCTTGGCAAGAAATCGCAGGATTGTTAAAAAAAGTCGAAGTTGACGATGAAATCACAACAGCCATAATCACATGCACTAATCAAACGGACTTCATCATCTCATACCCAAACAACACAAAAGAAGCAGAAACCCTACAAACACTCAAAAAATTAACAGGAGAAAAAATCGAAATACTCCGCACCGACGACCCGGAAAAACCCCTGCTCATAAGAACCTTTAACGAAACCCCAGAGCCGTACAAAAATTTTTGTGCGTCATTAGTGGTTCGTTCAAGGTTTTTATGGGTTGCGTTCAAATTGGTTGCGTTCAATTTTACGTTATGGCATTTGGGATCGCATTAAAAATGGGGTGTTTTGATGAAGTCGGAGTATGAGAATGGTTTTTGGCGGAGGTTTTTGCGGCTTTCAGTTGATGGTTGGTCAAGTGAGTTTGAGAGTGTTGATCGCCTTTTGGAACGTCTTCGAGGTGAAACAAAAAGTACAGCTTCTAGGAATGTGTATTGTTACAATCTTTGGGTGGCATGTTTATGGGTAACTATAGGGCTTCGTCCACCCTCTAAGGGAAATGAGTCGCAACAGACCTTGAATGGTAGCAAAGCGGATGGTAAACTAAGCAAGTCAAGGAATAAGTGGAGTAAGGTTGCCGAGGAGCTTAATTTTAACGTTATCAGTCCCGACGAGCTAATTTCGTTGGCAAGAGAGAATCCTGAGCAAACGGCTCGCCTGCTTCGGAAGCTTGCGCTGGAACGTTTTGAAAACGGCTCTTTTCGCTACGCAAATAACTTTTTGGCGTCCCTCAACACCTTCTTTAAAGTGAACAAAGTCGACTTGGAAATCGAAAATTTTAGCGTGCGGGGACGTGGCGAACAGAGAAGGAGGCAAGAATATATACCAGAATTGAAAGAAGCGTGGAGGATGGCGGAGGTGGCTGGAAGCCTACGTGACCGTCTTATTATTTTGCTGTTGATTTATACTGGACTTCGAAATTCAACACTTAGAGCCTTAGTATACAATGAGAGATACTCGGAACCAAACTATCGGGAGTATACTATCAAGAAACAACTTCAGAGAGGCGAAAGGTGCATTGCCATAATTGTCCATCCTATAATGAAAACACGTGTTCCAGAAGCGTGTAAGAATAATCGCATCTACGTTACATTTATACCGCCTATGGTTACTGAACTTCTCTGTTTATATATAGATGAATTGGAAAGGAAGTATGGACCGCTAAAAGACGACCAACCAATATTTCATACCGAGAATAGAAGGTTGTCCCTAACAGTAAGGCTTATGACACCTATTTCGGGTCGTGAACTTCAATACATTGTTAAAAGCAACGCTCAAAGGGCTGGACTTGAGTATTGGAGGTATGTTTATCCACATTGTTTACGGAAGACATTTGAGATCTTTCTCCGCAATCAGCCAGAAGATGTCAAATTAGATGTGAAAGAGCGTGAACATTTGTTTGGGCATAAATTGTCTGGAGTTCAGGAAGAGTACTTTCCTAAGAAAATTGAAGAGTTACGGGAAAAGTACTCCCGCCTAAATTTTGAGCCCCTCGTTCGAGTTGAGAAAGAGGAGCGTGTAGTTGATGAAAATGAATTACAGTCATTTTTGCAGCAAGGCTGGCATTTTGAAGCAACATTACCTTCTGGCAAAATTGTAGTTTGGAGAAAATCTGTGATAAAGCAAATATCAGAAATAGGTGCCAAGTCTCATACACAACTTATTTTAGAAAAGTTAGAACAGCAACAGCCATCCAGCTCGGAACATGTTGTCTCAAATCGGCTTATGCAACAAAGCACTGATCAAGATAAAAGTCATGTTCAACGAGCTGAATCCTCTCAAAAAGCCGAATATACGGTAGAAAAGCTAAGAATCACAGAAGAAAAAGATGTAAAACCAACTATACCAAAAGGGATGTCACTGGATTCATTTATTAAAGTTCAGCAAAAAATGCCACTTATTCACGGAGATGATAACGTGTCAAAAAAGGACAACCAATCTGGGACAAATATAATCTCCCAAGTTTCAACCGGAAGACCTGTCCCTAAATCGAAGCAATTAAGTATCTTAAATTATGCGCAGTGATATTTTTACATCTTTTATTTTGGTTTTTGCTTTTATTTTTAGTTGTTCCAGCGTTATAATTATGTGCTTAAATTGCCCATTGTCAGTACTGCAAAACTTTGTCAAGTACACTTTCATAGTTGCAATCAATTAATTTTTATAGGCTTGATACTTGCTAATCCGTAGTAAAAGTGAACTATAATGTCTGAAAGAACACATGATGTTTTAAAAGAGTATCTTTTGGAATTGGGAAGAAGTGTTAAGGATTTCAAGGGAAAACCGTACTATAGAGTTTATAGTGGAGATTCTGAACCGATTGACATTAGGCTTGGGAAAAAGCACATTGAATACTTGCCTGATGTAGTTTGGGAGCGTAAGGGTAGACCGTTAATTATTGAGATAGCTTTGAATGAGGATTGGAGAAGTATAGTTGGAGAGATGACATTGGCGTCTCTGGCAAAGGGTTGCTCCGCAATTTTTATTATTGCAACAAATTGGGATGATGAATATCTCAATAATCTTATGTCTATAATTGGCAATAAGTTAGGCGTTTACTGGTATTATATCATTTTGGATGAGAAAGACTTGAAAGATTTAGAAGTAGCAAAAAGAAACATTAAAGTTTTCATGAAACAGTGTGATTTAATTTAGTTTGGGAGTTTTTACTGTCATATAAGCGCATTTGAACGTATTCTTCAATGGCTTTATCTGGGTCTATGCCTGTGCCCTCAAAGGCTCTGGCTACAGCCATCCGCAGAATTTTAAACTTGTTTTCAACGACTACTCTGCCGAAGTTTAGTTTCGCGTATTCTGCTCGTAAATATTCCACATCCATTTTGTTAAAGTATGCGTCCTGAGTCCCGGGAAGTATGTGTCCCATGAAGAATTCTTGAATTTTGGGGTCAAGGTGTCCGCCGTCGACGAGTTCGCTGTGGAGTACTGTTTCAAAGGCTTTGCGTAAGCAGTGTGGTGTAACGTATTGCCATTGTGGCAACCTTGCCCTTTTTGCTGTTTGCTTAACAACTTTCTGGAGTTGCCTCGCGCTCATTACTTTTGAGGAGCGCTGGTCTTTTGGTATTTGGTTGTAGTCTGAAGCAAAAAGCGGCTCGTTAGGCATAATTTTTCCGTACTTTTCTTCACGTTCACGAAGGTAAAGCCTAAGCGCTTGTGTAGCTTCCTCACAGATGAAGGTGTAATAAGGGATGTTGTTTTTGCATGCATTCGGATCTATCAATTTCATTTCTGGGTAGACTGGAATCATAATGTTATCTATGCCCTTTCTAAGCTCGTCTTCCACATCTCTATAAAGAGATGCCCTTAGCGTAGCGTTTCTCAGCCCACTACTATATATCGTTAAAATTATCGAGCGATCGCGAAGCGAGCAGGCAGAGTCAGCCATCGCATATATTTCATGTTTCTTAGGAATGTATTCTGGTCTTTTCCGATACCTTGAGGGCATGTAATGGCTTTCAATCTCTAACGCTTTAGCCCCTTTGAAGCCGTTTGCCTTGAAAAAACCTTTAAGGAGGTGGAGTATGTTATTGACGTATCTAATACTATGCCTTCCATCATTGTAGTAATCAGCGTAGTCTTGAACGATTTCTTCTATTTTCTCTTTAGGCAACGCTATAAGCTCGTCTGGTGTAAAGCCGGTGGCGGAGCAAAGCAAATACACTTGTCTTAAATATGCTTTCCTTGATGCTTCGCTTCTGGATTTACGCCAAAGATGCTTAAGAAGAGCATTGACACTTACGTACTCGCTTTTCCATCCGCAAACCTTTAAAAATTTGAGAAAACCGGCAGAATCATAAAAACAGCTCCGTGCCTCTATTGCGCTTCTAATATTAAGTGTGTTTGGCGTTTGTATAAATGACAATTCCGTCACTTTTCTGCACCTTTCGGTTCGTTGTATCCTTCAATTTTCATTTGGATGGACATGCCAGAAATTTTAGTACTGCCGCCTCTTTCAATCACCTCAAGAATTTTACTGGGAAAGAACTTGATTTCTTTGTACCTATTCTGCCGATATTTGAAATCTCTTTCATCCCGCTGTTCCAAATTTTGCACAATTGCCAGAAACTCTTCGAAAACGGGCTCTAACAACTGTAAAAAGTTGTGACCTTTTTCAACGAGAGAGCCAATATCAATCACTCCTGTCATAGCGATATCATACCACACTTGAAGGTGAATGGCATACTCCGTAAGTTTAACAACATACAAACCGTGTTCCGGAATCGTTCTTTTAATCTCTCTTAATACTTCAGGGTCCACCCCAACGTTTGGTATAATTACATATCCCACATTGGCATTCAGTCCACGCATATACTCGGCAACACGTTTAACCTTCACTCTGATGGAATCAGCTTCTTCTGTCGTCACCTCGTCAGCCACAATTTTTATTCTATGGTTGTTTATGTAAACGTCGGGTTGATATTGTCCAATCTTCTCTTTAAATCGCACTTCACCATTATTACGCCAGAAAGCAGTTGTAATCTTCTTTACACTCTTTTCATGCAGCGCTTGTGCGGCTTGCGCCTCTGCTATTTCTTGCAGCTGAACCTTTAATGGGTCCCTTTCTAACTCGTCTATCTTCTGTTTTAATGCTTTCATTTCTTCGCGCATTTGAGCATGTTCTCTTTGTTCAAGAACCCTAAACGCTGACTCCAACCTATTGGCTATACCAACAAGTTGCTCAGTCGTCTGTTTATAAACCAGAGAGCTTTTTTCGCTAATCTCTTTGAAAGCGTTTGCCGTTGTTTCACTAATCTTCCCAAAAGTTTCCTTAAGCAAGCCTACAGCTTCTTGAAGACGCTTAGAGTATTCTGCATAAAGCCTTTCACGAAGCTCCCGTGAATCAGAATCTTGTTTATCCCTAACTTTCTCGATTTTCTCCTCCAAACCTTGAAGATACTTTGTTCTCTCGTCCAGTATACTGAGCTGCGTTATTAAGGTGTCAATGTATGGTTGATGCTTGACTCTAACGAATTTTTGTAAGGTACATCGCCACTTATATGCGATTATAATAGCTCCAACTGTTGAAATCAGTATTAATATCTCCAACCACATTATCCATCACTTATTTGTCTTGTTTGTCTTATTATAAGACAGAGGAAGATATAAGTGTTTCGCTTAAAACAAGATTTATAAACACTACAAGACAATTCATATAATTAGGGACTTCAATATGGATAAGAAAACGTGGTCAACAAGACTAGACGAAGAAACAGAAAAGAAAATAAAAGAGCTCATCAAAAAGTCTGGGTTGAAAGAGGCTGAGGTTTTACGAAGGCTCATTATGATAGGTCTTAAAAATGTTACAGAACCAGCGGATTTACTAAAAAATTAGTATTTCTATGTATAAATTGATTGTCAGAAGGAGAAAAATGAAATACAATAGGGCTTAAAAAGTCTTCCTCCCTTAATAATTTTGAAGCTCGCCATAAAAATATTTAGGATATTTTAGTTCTAAATTAAGAAGGTGATAGTTCTGGTCTATTATTTAACCGACGGAACAAAGCAATGTCCGGTATGTGGAATAAGATTAAATCCAAAAAATCTTGGAAGACATATTAATCGAGTACACCCGGAATACAGTTGTGAAATGCCTAAAGTTCCAATTTCTTCTAAATGCATAATTTGTGGTAGGTCTAATGACCCAGATAGAACGAAATATGGCTTGTCCATATGCAATAGTCATTACGTAGATGATGTTAGGCGATTTCTTGTAAAGGGGTTCTACCTTAAACTTAAAGACGAAAATAATCGCCAAATGAAAGGGAATCCTAAAATTGTCGGATGGGCAGTCAATTACGTTCTGAATGAAATAAATTCTTTACTGACATGGACGCCTGAAGAAATATCCCAAATCCAGTTTATGCTGTTTAGTGAAATGTCGTCCTTTACGGGATACTTATTGCTTAGAGCACTGGAAATGTTTCCTAACTTGGGCGAAATATTGTGCAATATTTCGCTTGGGAAAATAAAGATACCGACCTCAGCAAAGGAGAAGATAAGAATCAATAAATTTCTTTTGGATATGAAAGTTGAATACGAGCTTTTTATTGGCATAAAGTTTGCTGCAGGTAGCTACTTTGACGTTGCAGTGGACAAAGAGGAAAAACCAACTATGATCTTAATAGTTCCTAAATGCGACAAAGAAGCAGTAGACCACATTTTACAGCTGAGACTAAAGGATGCTAATGCTGAATGGCATGGGACTTTTAAAAAGGTAGTTGTCCCTTATGGGATATCCACTGTTTATGACTCGTTTGGCAGTACATTCAGATTTAAAAGGACTACAATAAAAGAACATTTCCATGAATTTAAAAATGCTTGGCGGAAAGTGTTTGGAAGAAGTACAGAAATGGAACCGGAAGATTTTGAAGCATTATGGGATTGGCTAAAATGGGTTGTATCTCCAGATGGTTTTACCGAACAAAACACTAATAACGCATTATGGTTTGATGAATACAAAAAGTTTGGTCTAAAAAGAGATATGGTTTTTGAAGTCTTTAATCAGATCTTACCAGACCTAAGTTCCAAACAACATCTTATTTCTACCAAAAATTTAACAAAAAAGGACCCTACGTTCCTCATTGTAAACGAACTTGCAAGAATTTCTCGTGCATTTAAGCTACCTTGTTCAAGCGGTTGGATCTACTTCGTTAATTGTCGAGAATGGTTCTATAATACAATAGTACCAGTTTTCGCTGATTTTGTAAGAAGCCTCAACTTGGCAGGACCGTCATTTGAAGAAAGTGTGGCTGCAATATCTTCCTTTTATTCAAAGGTCGGGCTGCAAGCAAAAAATCTTTCGTCATTTGGATTGATGATTGAACCGAAATTTCCTGAACAAGAAAACCATGAATTAATAAAGACAAGTAGAAGTATTCCGTGGAGAATTTTAGGAACAAATATTCCGATAACACTTCCACCCGATAATATCGCTCAAAAAATAGGCTCGAGCGGAGAAGTTGACATAATACTTTACGCCAATATGAACATATACTTAGTTGAGCTTAAAGCATTAAACTTAGGTAGCAAAGACGCACTTGAATATTGCAGAAAGGATGCACCTAAACAATGCGCAAAATATGCACATTGGGTTAGAAAAAGTCCGATGTTTAAGAAGTTACTGCAGAATAATGGGATATCAGATAAAGATTTCAAAAGCGTGAGAATCTTAATATGTTCTTCTGGCGGTTTCCCTGAGCTTTTAGCGCGATGTCAAGAAACTGGCGAAGCATTTGCAATAGTCCCTGAATATATATTATTTAGCGTTATGGCTGGTCTTTTCACGCTCTCACTTAAAGAACCGTTTCCCTCTAGACTAAGCACGATTGTTCCTAGTCTCAAGCTTGCAACATTGGGTGCGCACCCTAAAATACTGCAGGCAGATACAAATACTCTTTTAAGAGAAGCAATAGCAACCAGATTGGTAGAATGGATTAAATTAATAACCTTTGATAGAAGGAAACCCTTCACAGAATTTAAATTTGATGTTGAGTCAGCTAAAGTTTCTAGCTTCTTTAAAGTCTATTACATAATGAATGAAGTTTATATTGGAGGAACAACCAACTGGGTGCTAGAGAAGCCACTCTTTATAGGAGAAGCGCAAGGCTATAAATTCTATGTTGGAACGCAGATTGGGAATGTTGGAGTAACACGCATTTGTAAAAATTGCAAGTCAGTTATAAGGTATTATTATCCTATCGCAAGCGAGGACAAAGAGAAAATTCAAGAAATACTTAAAAAGGCAGTCTGCCCATTCTGCGAGCGAAAAGTCAACATTCCAGATGAATACATACTGAAGCGTATGTTAATGTTTACTACAAGGCTGAAAAGAAAAATTTAATATTAATTAATCGTAATTGAGGAAGGAGGGGCAAAAGCGCAGTTTTATCGCCTTTTCGTCCATAGGCGAACTATTTCAAACAAATTCAATAATAAAATGGGACGATCTTAAGGCATGTTCTAAACAAATATAAGTCCTAAATGTTCGCTTGCTTTTTCATCCAAAGGAGACCAACAATCATCCACTTTGTGAAGGGTCTCTGCGAGTGTGTTCCCAAAGCAAACCATGTATCAAACTCGTACTTCATTTTGTAAAAGCACATTTGTTTAGTTTTGGTTTCAGCTTCTTGCTCATCTTTATATCTCCTATACAGGACATTGGCTCCCCAGTCAAAACATCGCATGACGTGATATTTGCCTTTACAATATCGACAAGGTTTTGAACAGCTCCATTTGTAATATAGTCCTACATCGCCATATGGGTTTACTTTAAATATCTTTCCGTTCAATGTCAGCTGTACAGTTTCAGATACCTTTTTCTTAACCTTAAAATCTTCTATCCGTGGCTTTATTATAGTTAATGTTCGCCTCTCTTCAACAGGGGCATCTAAAGAGACTTCTGTTATTTCATCAAGAAGCTTCCTTCTTTCCTCTCTATCTTCTAAACGGTCAATAACTTTAACAGACTCAGCTTTAATTTTCCGGCTTTCCGGGCGAGGATCATGGATTGTTTTTTTAACCTCGACCTCAACTATGTCCCAAACTCGAATGTTTTTATGTAGAATTATATCCTCAGGGAAGGGGTAAAGGCGTCTCCATCCCCCGTCTTGGCTAATTCCAGCAGTGCAGATCTGATATTCCTTGTACTTTGCGCTCCAATTGGGTGCTGCCTTAACTAAAACTATTACAGACTCTTTTTCCCATGACAATTACATGTCAACCCGTTTTTGAAATCTTAACAAGGGTTTGTTCTCGTCTTTATACTCAAGTATTAAATCTGCAAGAATATCTCTGTGACAATGATGTTTTTGTGCACCCTTTGGCTTAGGGTATAATTCTTCGCACATGATGCATGCTTTTTTACTCTTTAACCGCTCGACTAATTCAGGTAGCAAATCCCTCACTTTGCCTTCTACCTTTCTACCTCTAACCGACCATAAGTACCATTGCTTAAAACATTCCCAGCCCAGAAAACCATCAATATATGGTTGCCTAATTTCGTAGGGAACACCCAAGTCGGGTCTCCTTTCGTATTCTATCCCTTGTTCTTCCAACGTTCTTTTAAGAACAACTTCATTAAATTCAGGCTTATACCTACTCTCACCGGACTCCCTTACATCAACTACTAACTCTATTTCATTGTCTTTCAAAATCTTAAAAAAGTCCTTCCAATCTCTGCCTGCATAACCTATCGTATACACAGTATCATTCAAAAACCACCCGAGCATTTTTCTAGTTTCTTCCTCAGACAACTTACGTTTGAGTCTATCCTGTTCTGTTAATAAAATTCTGAGGAATTCTCTCTGTTTGTTTATGTAATACGGTGTAAGCTTGCCGTCTTTCGGCGAAATCTGGCTAATAATAACTGCCTGAGAGACGCTAATTCGCCCGTGAATCAGAGCTTCTCGAACATCAGGAGAAATGGCTAAGGCAATAGCTAAACGCTCACTTACCCAAGCTTCAGATCTCCCTAATTCTTTAGCTATCTCTTGCTGAGTTAAATTGAACTCAAGCATGTATTTTCGAATAGTCATTCCTTCTTCTAGCGGTGTCATACTTTGCCTGAATATGTTAGTTTTTAAGGCTAAAAAACCCGCTGTGACATCATCCACGTCCTTGACCGTTGCCTCTATCTCTTTCCATCCCAGTCTTTTAGCAGCCTCAACTCGATATTCGCCAGCAATTAATTCGTAATAGCCCCTCTCGCTTGCAGGGCGCACAATTATGGGATCCCATTGACCATCTTTGGCAAGACTTTGCATAAGATTTTTGAGATGCTCTTCGTCTAGTTTTTCCCTTATTCTAAATTTGCCTACTTGTATTTTGTTTAGTTCGATTTTCATTTCTTTATCCTCCAGATAGTTTTCGCTCCACCTTTCTCTCTAACAAGCCCTATTTCTTTCTCTAAATTCCTTACCCAGCGGTTATTAGGAACGTTCTGGTAAAGTTCAGGTCTCCTCCTCTTTAATTCTATCCAAGTGAGCCCTTTTTGTTCTTTTTCTAGCTCTTCTTTAACAATACGCTTAAAATCTTCATATGTCATCTTTTTCATCTCTGGATTGTTCAAATTATTCACCTTAGGAAATTTGGTGCATTTAAAAAGATAAAGCTTAGCTTCCTCATAATCCAAGTTTCGGTATGCAAGCCAAATATGCTCTTCTTAGTTCTTTTCTATCTATATGGTGATATATGTCGATTGCCTCGCCTCTTTTATCGCCCCTAAGCTCTTTAACATATTCCCTTGGCATTCCATTTCTTAATAGCCATGTCGTAAACCAGTGCCGACAACAATGTGGCGTAAAATGATCTTCCATCCTCTTGCTTTTAGAATTATGTAAACCAACTTTTTCCGCATATTTCGTAACAGCATCATAAACACCATGCCTCATAATCCTCTCACCCCTCTCATTAACAAATAAGGCATTACATCCCGGCGCAACAGGATAGTTTTTGCGCGCATTTAACCATCGCAACAGAACCCGGGCGCATTCATCATCAAAGAAAACCGTCAAATTACTTCTCTTTGGGTGAGGCTTAAGCTGTATGCTTTGCTCTTCCCAGTTAATATCCTCAAGATCTATGTTAATAAGTTCTTTTCGCCGTATTCCAGTTTTAGCCAAAAGAGTCACAATCGCCTTATCCCTTGGATCAAGAATAGAATCAATCAGCATCTTCATCTGTTCAACCGAAATAAGCTTCCTAGATGGATCATCAACATGATGCCCCGCCTTATACTGGCGAATGTACCTCTTCCTAAAGGGAAGAACAATATTCCTATCAACCACACCCTCATAAACCAAGAAATCGTAAAAACTTGAAAGCGCAGAAAAGTAATTCTCCAATGTCTTTACTGAATAACCCTTTTCAAAAACCAAGTGCTCCAACAACTTCTTTAAAACATATTTATCCAAACTCACAAAAGAGAACCTGTTACGCTTCAAAAAAGTGTATGTTATCTGCAAAATAGACTTATAACTTCTAATGCTTTCCTCAGAGAAATTCCGCAACTTACAGTCAGAAAGAAACTCATTAATCAACTCATTATCGTTCAATTGTCTACTCTGCATCAGGTTTAGCTGAGTCTTCATCCCGTCCACTTCCACCCACGAACAGAGGACTTTACAAGCCCCCATCTCTCCAAATTCTCTAACTGCCTAGAAATCGCCCTAATAGTATCATGCTCTGTGGAACCCACACCCAAATGCGCTAAAATGTCTTCGCTGGAGACAATTCCTCTACTTTTAAGAAGGGCTATCAGCTCCCTTTCATAATCCCTAACACCCTCAAAAACCTCTTCAGCAAACGGTTTAGCCCTATACGCCCTTAACTCCTCTTCAAGCCTATCAACCGCCCTCTCTAAAAGCCTACACTTCTTAGAATGCTCATTAATCTGCTGCCTTAACTCCTCATTCTCTTTGATCAACTCTTCCCGCGACTTGTATGTAGGCTCCGATTCCTGCCTAAGAGAATTCTCAACATACTCTATAACAAACTTAGAGATACTAACTCCCAGCTCCTCAGCCCGCTTCTCCCATTTCTCCTTCATCTCAATAGAAGGAAGATAAACGTAGATCGATCTTTCCTTTATCGTCTCAGTTTTCCCCATCAAGGCACCGAATATTCTAAGATCGTCAGACTATTTAAAATTTACCAGTAAATTGGCGCCGGGGAAGGGATTCGAACCCTTGCGAGCCTGAAGGCTCACTGGCTTACCTGTTTTTATCCAGCCCTTCTTTCAATTTGATCTCGAGGCCAGCGCGTTAACCGCTCCGCCACCCCGGCGAAAGGAATTAGTTGTTTGTCTTCTAAAAAGGGTTTTCATTGGGTTAATAACGAAGGGAAAAGCCACTGTTTCTTCTTTTCGTGTTTTTTCTTGTCCCATTCATATATTATTTTTGTTGCTTCGTTTGCAATTTTT
>JAVZLK010000020.1:0-26788 GCA_038883795.1 Bathyarchaeia archaeon | reverse complement strand
AGACGTCAAAAAAGACGAAAACACCCGAGTGGCCATAATAACAGGGGCTGGCGAAAAGGCGTTCTCTGCGGGCGCGGACATAAAAGCCATGAGGGGAATGAACGCACTAAAAGCTAGGGAGCTTTCCCTTATGGGTGAAAAACTCTGTAATGCCTTAGAAAATTTAGAAAAGCCAATTATAGCGGCAATAAACGGTTACGCCTTGGGCGGAGGTTTAGAAGTTGCCATGGCATGCGACATACGCATAGCTTCTGAAAATGCGCGGATGGGACAAACAGAAATCAACATAGGCTTAATTCCAGGGTGGGGTGGAACCCAAAGGCTCCCACGGTTAATAGGAAAGACAAAGGCAAAAGAGCTTATTTTCACTGGAAAAATCATCGACGCAAAAACCGCTGAACAATTAGGCATCGTAAACATGGTTGTTACAGCCGACAAACTTAAAGAGGCTGCTAGGCAATTCGCCTTAGAACTAGCCTCAAAAGCGCCAGTAGCCCTAAAAGTGGCTAAAGCCCTAATCAATAAAGGTTCAGAAATAAGTTTGGATGCTGCCATAGCCCTTGAACGGGAAGGCTTTGGCGTGGTCGCCTCAACAGAGGACTTGCAGGAAGGGGTTTCAGCCTTTATCGAAAAGAGGAAACCAACATTTAAAGGCAAATAGAAAAGGAGCTCAATAATCTCCTAATTCTTTTTTGTAGGCTTCGCAGAGGTCTCTTCCCCAATTGTCAATGGCTTCCAACCTGCCATCAAAGAATCGTAATACTGGCGGCTCAAAAACGAACCTTAAGCCTTTTACTAAGTGCCTATGTTTATAAAGCCAATTTATCCTATCAACAGCATACTCAATATGCGAAACCGTGTAAACCCTCCTCGGAAGCGCAATCCTTGTCAACTCTAAATCGGCAAAGACCTCTCTGCCTTCTTTGTCCCTATCCATGGAAATTGTGCCCCGCTCCATGCTTCTAATGCCAGAAACTATGTAGAGGGCTGCTGTTAAGGCTCCTGCTGGATACTGCGATTTTGGAACGTGCGGCAAGAATTTTGTAGCGTCTAAATGGCAGGCTAATCCTCCGGGTGGCGTAACCACGGGAATGCCGGTTTCCTTAAGCCTATTAACAAAATATTTTATTTGCTCAACTGCACAACCCGCTAAATCTTCGTCCACCATTTCTCTCACGCCGACAGCCATGGCTCCGATTTCTCTCATGGACATTCCGCCGTATGTGAAAAAGCCCTCATAGACTGGAAGCCATGGTCTTATCTTTTCGAATAATTCTTTATTGTTTGTGGCTATAAATCCGCCTCTGACGCATGTGTTTTTTCTGCCGCTTAGATAGAATATGTCTGCGAGGCTGCACATTTCTTTGACTATTTCTGCAACAGTTTTGTTTTCGTAGCCTTTCTCTCTTTGTTTGATGAGATAGGCGTTTTCGCAGATTAAACTTCCATCCAAAACCAAAAGGAGACCGTGTTCATCGCAGATTCGCCTAATCTCCTTTAAATTCGCCATGGAAAACGGTTGTCCACCGAGAAGGTTTGTGGTTGCCTCCATTCTCACAAAGCCTATCTTTTCTTTGCCATACTGCTTAATAACATTCAACAGTTTTTGCGGGTCCATATTTCCCTTAAATGGGTGTGTACTATCAGTCTTTAATGCTTCATCATAGTAGATTTCGAGGCATGCGGATCCGCCTGTAACCTCAATGTGGGCTTTGGTTGTGGTAAAATGATAGTTTGTTGGAATAACACCGCCAGGCTTGGCGAAAACTTTCGTGAGCAAGTGTTCCGCTGCCCTTCCCTGATGCACATTCATTACGTATTTGTAGCCTAAAACGTCTTCAACGGCTTGGGCGAATTCGTAAAATGTCATGCTGCCAGCATAAGCATCGTCAACCCGCATAAAGGCTGCAAACTGGTTGTCGCTCATGGCGTTTACGCCGCTGTCGGTGAGCATGTCTAAGAAAATGTCCTTAGTTTTTAACTGAAATGTGTTATAACCCGCCTCCTCAATAGCCTTGAGTCTTTGTTCGACTGGTATAAGCCATATTTTCTGAACCATCCGCGCCTTATGCATGTCAATGGGTATTTCCTTACCTGATGATAACTTTATTTTCATGATTTAACCTCGTGAATGGTGCTTTTATTCGGGTATATGTGTTTTAATAATTTTCGGTTAAACATTTCTCTATCCCACATCAGTCTCAGCTTTTGAAACCAAAAGTTATATTTGAAACATAAAAACTATGAACCACTTCTAAAAGTTGAGGAGATATTATTGCCAGATTTACGAATACTATTAGCTGACAACCCCGGAAAACGTGTACTTCTGCTTGGAAACGAAGCCATTGCAAGAGGAATCTTAGAAGCCGGAATAGGAGTTGTAACCACATATCCAGGGACCCCAGCGTCTGAAATTGGCGATTCTATTTCGGAGATTGCTGCTGAGGCTGGAATATACATGGAATATTCTATCAATGAAATTGTTGCCACAGAAGTGGCTGGTGGAGCGGCAAACAGTGGAGTTAGAGCTTTAACGGCGATGAAGCATGTGGGATTGAATGTGGCTTCAGACTTTGTCATGACTTTGGCTTATGCTGGCGTAAGAAGCGGACTTGTCATAGTCACGGCGGACGACCCAGAATGTTACAGTTCACAAAACGAACAAGACAATCGTTTTTATGCTTTGCTTGCAAACCTGCCATGCTTAGAACCTTCAGATTCTCAAGAAGCAAAGGACATGACAATTTCAGCCATCGAAATTTCAGAAAAACTGGAACTGCCAGTTCTACTAAGAACAACAACCCGCGTAAGCCATACTCGCGCACCAGTCGTCTATGGGAAGCTTACAAAACCGGTTTTGAAGGGAGAATTCATAAAAGACGTAAAACGTTTGGTTATGGTTCCAGCCCATTCAAGACCAAAACATCCAGTACTTTTGAAAAGCATAGAAAAGGCTAAGGAAATAAGCGAAACATCACCCTACAACAAAATTACACGGGAAGGAAAAAATGGCGAATTCGGCATAATCTCTTCAAGCGCAGCCTACAACTACGCAGTGGAAGCAACCGACTTGCTCGGTTTAGACGTTAGCATAATGAAGCTTGGCGTGACCCACCCGCTTCCAGAAAAATTTATTGGAAAATTTCTTAAAAAACATGAAAAAATAATTGTTGTTGAGGAACTTGAACCATACTTGGAGTTGCATGTTAAAGCCATAGCCAAAGACTATGCGCCCAACATTAAAATTTATGGAAAAATGGGAAAACCCTATTTCCCAAGAGACGGAGAACTCTCAACACGCCTAGTTGCAGCTGGCTTGGCAAAAATAACCGGCAAAAAATTACCAATAAACTTTGAAAAAATTGATGAGAAATATGCTGAAGTCTCGCGGAACTTGCCGCCAAGACCGCCCATATTGTGTGCTGGATGCCCCCATAGAGCATCATTTTATGTCATGAAAAGGGTTGGAGGCGAAAGGGCTGTTTACTCCACGGACATAGGTTGTTATGCTTTGGGGGCTGCTCCGCCATTAAGAACTGGCGACATAATGACTTGTATGGGTGCAAGCATAGGCACAGCCCAAGGAATAAGCAAGGCAACAGATGCGCCCACCTTCGCTATTATTGGAGACTCAACCTTTTTCCACGCTGGAATCCCAGGACTGATAAACGCTGTGTATAATAATCACAAAATAATCGTAACAGTCCTAGACAACCTAACAACAGCCATGACTGGACACCAGCCACACCCTGGAACAGGTTGGACTGGCATGCACACACCCGCAGAAAAAATCATGATAGAAAGGGTTGCTGAAGGATGCGGAGTAAAATATGTGAAAGTTGTAAATCCCTTTAATGTGAAGGAGGCTGAAGCCGTCTTAAAAGAGGCTGTGAAGTTTTCTGGTCCGTCTATTATAGTTTTTAGGGCGCCCTGCGCCTTAATGGTTGTTAGGGAACGAAGACGTAAAGGCGCAGAACTTTTAGCCTGTAAGATTACGGATAAGTGCACAAATTGTATGGCTTGTGTTAAGCTTTTGGGTTGTCCAGCAATAATTTTCAAAGAAGGAAAAGTGAGCATCAGCGAAACGTTATGTAATGCATGCGGCTTGTGCGCTTCAGTTTGTCCATACAAAGCGATAGAATGCGCAAAAATAGGGTGAGAGAGGGATGCGTAAAATGAAAGAGTTTAACATGGTTTTGGCCGGCGTCGGAGGACAAGGGATACTTTTGGCAGCGGAAATTTTGGGAACAGCCGCCGTAAAAGAAGGCTTGAATGTTCGGGTAAGCGAAATTCATGGGATGGCTCAACGAGGAGGCGCCGTAGTTTCCACAGTAAGGATTGGAGAAAAAGTTTTTGCACCAACAGTTTTGGATGGACAAGCAGACGTGCTTTTAGGCTTTGAGCCCTTCGAAACCTTACGAAACCTAAAGTTTGCTTCACAAAAGACCCTTGTGATAATGAGTGAGGAGAGGATTCCGCCAACAGAGCTTATGGCGAAAATGATGCCATACCCATCCCTAAAGGAAGTGGAAGAAAAAATTCATGGGTTCACAAAAAACCTGATAATTGTGGACACTCCAAATTTAGCAAAAAAAGCAGGAAACCCCCTAACACAAAATGTGGTTTTGCTTGGGGCTTTGGCAGCAACCAAAAAACTGCCGATAAAGAATGAAAGTCTAATTGACGCCATTAAGGAACTTATTCCAGCAAAATATTTGGATGCTAACGTTAAAGCCTTTAAGCTTGGGTTTGAATTTGCGAAAAAGGCAATGGTTAAGTCTTAAATTTTCCATTTTCACGGATTCTTCTTATTCTCGTCCAATATTGCTTTTAGGATGCTTTGGAAAATTTGCATATCAGAAACGTTAACCAGCGGGATTTGGAGGCTTTTCTCAACTTCGTAGATTTTCTCGTATTTTGGAAATTCTGCATAGCAGATTTGGCTTATGGGAAATTCTCGCTTTTTCAGTTCATGTTCAAAGGATTTTTCATAAACTTCTAGGCATAAGACGTAACCGTTTATCCAGTAAAGCCTATTCACGCCGTAGGTTGTGGCGCACCATGCCACGTCGCCGACTGAACGCTTGTCTAATCCCAAGATTGTTATTTTTCTTGTTGGGGCAATTTCCACATCCATTTTGTTTCACCATGTGAATGGCGTTTCTAACACTTCTTTAACCTTAGCTGTTATTTTTGGTCCAAGTCCATAAACTGTTTTGGACCAATCGTCAACATTCATTAGGGCGTTCAAGGGGGTTTTGTAGGATTTAAGAATTGCTATGGCTTTTTCCCTTCCAATGTTGGGAAGGCTTGCCACAAAATAAACTTGGGCGTCCGCCAAAGTCTCACATTTTTTAACTGGATGAACTGTTGGAATTCGCTTTTCTATGATTTGTTCTTGGCGGGCAGCCACATGGAGAAAATCAATTGTTTCTTTGTAGGAAGTTGTGTTTACCATGGCTATGCCATTCTTTGCCAAGTTAAACATGGCACCCCAAACGGATGCTGGCTGAATTCTGCTATACTTATAAATTATTGGCAGATAACCCTCCAAAAGAATTAGGGATTTTGGATAAACCTCTTTTAAATGAAATAATTGCTCGAAAAGGTAACGCCGCGTTAATGTGTAAACAAAGTCTTGAACAGTTTTTCGCTCCACAGCACAAACATCAGACAAGACATAATCGCCCTTCTCCAAAGCCTCAATTTTAATGTTGACGCCGCGTTCTCTTAAACCCTTAACGATTTTTGTGGCAGAGTTTGCCTCACGACTATCAACAATAATTGTTGGCTCTGGCTCTTCACCTTTCTTTTCTTTTAGGTATGGAAGCAATGTTTCGGTTCCAGACATAATATCAACTCTTTTACATGAAAACTTGGGACTACTTACTGATAAAACTTGAGCATTAGACCAATTAAATTTTGAAAATATAATCGATTCAAAAAAGGAAAAGAGAGAGTTATGGTCCTTTTTTGGTTATTTCTTTGACAACGCCAGCAGCTATAGTTGTGCCCATGTCCCTAACTGCAAATCTTCCAAGCTCTGGAAACTCCGTGTAGGTTTCGATGGCTATTGGATGCAGAGGCTCCATCCTCACTAAGGCGGCATCTCCAGTTTTTAGGAAAGAGGGCTTCTCCTCAACAATCTGCCCAGAACGAGGATCAATCTTCCTTATCAGTTCAGTGAACCTGCAAGCAACTTGTCCAGTGTGGTAGTGGAGAACCGGTGTGTATCCAGCGGCTATGGCTGTTGGGTGATAAATTACAATTATTTGTCCAATGAACTCTTTAGCTACTGTTGGCGGATTAGTAACGTGTCCGCAGACGTCTCCGCGGCGCAAATCTGTTTTGGCGACGCCCCTAACGTTAAATCCAATATTGTCGCCCGGCTCAGCTCTTGGAATGCGGGTGTGGTGCATTTCTATAGATTTCACTTCAGCCTGCTTGTTGGCTGGCATAAAAATGACCATGTCGCCTTCCTTGAGAACTCCAGTTTCAACCCTTCCAACCGGAACTGTGCCAACGCCTGTAATGCTATAAACGTCTTGTACAGGAATACGCAATGGCTTGTCTAGGGGTTTAGGCGGAACTTCAAAAGTGTCTAAGGCGTCAAGCAATGTGGGTCCTTTATACCATGGCATTTTCTCACTCGGCTTAACAAGGTTGTCTCCTGTCCATCCCGAGGTAGGTACGAATGGGATTTTTTCAACTTTGTAGCCAACCATCTTTAGCATCCGTGAAACTTCATTTTTAATTTCATTGTATCTTTCTTGGCTCCAATTCACCGTGGGATCATCCATCTTGTTGACTGCCACAACCAGCTGGTTAACGCCTAAAGTGAACGCTAAGAAGGCGTGCTCCCGTGTTTGACCGCCGGGACCAATGCCTGCTTCGAATTCGCCTCTTTTTGCTGAGACGAAGAGGATGGCGCCGTCGGCTTGGCTTGCTCCCGTAATCATGTTCTTAACGAAGTCTCTGTGCCCAGGAGCATCAATAACTGTGAAGTAGTATTTTTTGGTTTCAAATTTTAGGAATCGAAGGTCGATGGTTAAGCCTCTTTCCCGCTCCTCTTTTAGGTTGTCGAGAATCCATGCGAACTTGAAGGTTTCTTTGCCCATTTTTTTGGCTTCTTCTTCATAAGCTTTTATTGTTCTGTCATCCACCACTCCTGCCAAGTATAGCATGTGTCCAGTTGTCGTTGATTTTCCATGGTCCACATGTCCCATGATTACTAGGTTTAAGTGGGGTTTTTCTGGTCTACTCATTCTTTTCCTCCTCCATATTTTTAATTTCCCTTTAAATTTAGTGGATTCGTTTACACAACTGTTCAATCAATTATTTTAAGTTTATCATTACGCCATTACGGTTAATGGAAACGAATATTAACGTTAAATTTGGAAATCAAATCATGGAAGAGTCTAAAAATGCCAACAAACCTACCAGCCGAAGCCAAACGCAAATGGGCAGAGGTTTCAGCAACAAAAAACCCAAGAGAAAAACTCCATCTCATGCAAGAATTCTTAAGCCTAGTTCCAAAACATAAGGGAACAGCAAAACTTTGCGCCCAAGTCAAAAAGCAGATGGCAATTCTGCGAAGGGAACTCGAAGAGAAAAAGCAGAAAAAAGCTGGAAAAGGTGGACCAAAATTTTTCATAGAAAAGGAAGGTGCAGCCCAAATAGCCCTTATAGGATTAACAAACGTTGGAAAAAGCAGTCTGCTTAAGGCTGTCACAAACGCGAAGGTGGAAGTTTCCCCCAACCCCTATACCACAAGAGAGCCCGTGCCGGGCATAATGAATTATCGTGATATTCAATTTCAGATTGTGGAAGCTCCAGCCTTGATGGAAGGCTCCGCTGACGGAAGGGCTTGGGGGCTTCAGACTTTGGCTTTAGCTCGCAACGCTGACGGTTTAATATTGATGGTTGATTTATCCCAAGAACCAGTTGAACAGTTGTCGCTAATTTTGGGCGAGCTTGAAAAGGCAAGAATAATGGTTAGCCGACCAAAAGCTCGGGTTGAAATTGAAAAGAAGTTTATGGGTGCTGGTTTAAGAATAATTCTTATTGGAAGCCTCATTGACTGCACAATGAAGGATGTTGAAGAACTGCTTAGAAGCTACAAGGTTAATGACGCTCTTGTCAAGATTTATGGAGAAGCCACAATCGACGATGTTGAGGATGCAATTTTTGAAAGCACAGTATACAAACCAACCATAATAGTTGCAAACAAAACCGAAGTAGAAGGTGCTGAAAACAACCTAAAACTTTTAGAGGCTTATGTGAGCGGAAAACTGCCAATAATTCAAGTTTCATGCAAAAACGGCGTCGACGCAGAAAAGCTTGGCGAAATCCTATTCAAAACATTAGACATCATACGTGTTTACACGAAAGAACCAGGCGAAAGAGAGTTTTCAAAAAAGCCCTTCACATTAAAAAGGGGCGCCACAGTCTACGATTTAGCCAAAAACATTCACAGCGATTTTAGCAAAAACTTTGCCTTCGCAAAGGTTTGGTCTAAACGTCTCGTTTTTAGTCCCCAAAAAGTTGGGGCTGGATTCGTTCTTGAGGATGGAGATATCGTTGAAATTCACGTAAAATAGCCTATCTGGAAGCTTGAGCTACTCTCTCTATTTCGTGACGCTTCGAAACTGCATAACTTTTCATGTCATGATTTGCCGCCAAAATTAATTCTTCTGCGAGACATTCCTCTATCGAACGGGGATTATTTATTGAAGCCATTCTCGCTCCTTCGCAAATGTGTCTTAAAGCCAAGTCTACCCTCCGCTGCGGAGAAACATCAACTGACAAGTGATAGACTATACCGCCATAGCTAATCCTTGTTGTGTCTTCGCAAGGAGCAGAATTTTCAACAGCCCTAACCAAAACTTCTATTGGATTTCTGCCAGTTCGTAAATGAATTATTTCGAAGGCTTGCTTCACGATATTCATAGCCTTAGCCTTCTTGCCAGCATTTTTCCCAGGTCTCATGAGATCATTTACAAGCCTTTCGACAATGTTGACGTTTGCCTTGCGGAAGCGTTTATGCTCGTGTCTTCCCATGCTATGTGGGATAATCATGGGTTTTAGGGATATATACCTCTGCAAACCTAAATCTTTAACTTGAATATCCCCAAAACTCCATTTCCCAAAGAGTTTAACATCTTCCTTCTCTTCTTGCTTTTGACTCAAACTTTTCACCGTGCCGGCTTCTGTTTCCTTCCATAAACAAGCTCGTTTAAAGACACGCCGTTAACCATTATGACTTTCCAACGCACCCCTGGAATATCGCCCATGCTTCTTCCTCTGGAACCGCCTATCCCTTCAACCACAACTTCATCATGCTCATCAACAACGTTTAAGGCGCCGTCTCCAGGTAAAAAGGCGGTTATAACTCGACCATTTTTAATAAGTTGGGTTCTAACGCATTTTCTTATGGCGCTGTTGGGCTGCTTACTTTCTACGCCCACTTTTTCTAAAACTATGCCTCTTGCCATGGGTGCTCCTTCAAGGGGGTCAGCCTTAACATCAAGCATCAACATGCGCCTTTTATAGTACATGCTACTCCAACGAAACTTTTTCCGTTTTTCCAATAGTTTTCTTGCGGCAAACTCGCCTTTCGGAGACTTCGAACCCATAGCGTATTTTTCCTCTCGCTACGTCTAATCGCACAACTAATATTTAAACAAATAGCATGCAATTTTATCACAATATGCTTGAAAAATCTAGAGAGGGGGCTATCACTATTGGTTGATTTTCTATCCAAAAATTCATTAATCTCAAAAGAAAACGGAAAAATTAAACGTGAACAAAACTAAAAATGCGTACAAGAGAAGGGATTTAATGGATAGTTGGCGCTTAATAAAGCTGGAAACTCATGACGCTTACACAAACATGGCTATAGACGAAGCCATACTAACCGCCAGAATACATAATCTCATCCCAAACACTATAAGATTCTACCGTTGGAAACCCTCCGCCGTCTCCATCGGAAAATTCCAAAACATCCAAAATGAAGTAAAAATTGAAAACTGTGAGAAATATGGCGTCGATGTTGTTAGACGCATAACAGGCGGAGGCACCGTTTACCACGACGCAGAAGGCGAAATCACCTACAGCGTAATCGCAGACAAAAAAGACCTAAAAGCCAAAGACATCACAGAAGTTTACCAAAAAATTTACTCTGGAATAACAGAAGCCCTAAAAATTTTAGGCATAAAAGCAGACTTCAACCAAGGCGACGCAAAAACATGCCCAAACCTAACAATAAACGGCAAAAAAATCTCTGGAAGCGCCCAATCCCACAAAGGCGGCATAGTTCTCCAACACGGCACACTCTTATTGGACGTGGACCTTGAAAAAATGTTCACTTTTCTAAGGGTCCCATGGGCAAAAACATGCATGGAAATCGTAACCATCGCAAAAAACAAAATCACTTCAATAAAAGAAGCATTAGGAAAAAATGTTTTAACAGAAGAAGTAACAAACGCCCTAACACAAGGGTTCCGAAGAGCCCTCAACATCCAACTCACAAACGGAAACCTAACACCATACGAAAAAGAATATGCACAAAAACTATTCAAAGAAAAATACGCGACAAAAGAATGGAATTTTCAAGGCAAAAGTCCAAACGAAAAATAAGTTCGCCAAATTCCTCTTTTCTATTATGATTTTAAGTTTTTTACTTTTATCTGAATAATGCCTTTCCAGTTTTCTTGTCAAATACGTAGATTTTGTCTTTTTCGAATGAGAGCCAGACCTTTTCTCCCGCTTTTGCCTTAAACATGGCGTTCTCTTTCACTTTGAATATTGTTTCACCTACCTTTATGTCTGCAATTACTTCAGCGCCTAGTGGTTCTAAAGTAAAAATTTCGCCTTGTACGACGTCTCTTTTTTCTTTTCTCTCTAAGGTTATATCTTCGGGCCTAATTCCAATCACGAACTCTTCGCCGGCATTTCTATCTTTAAACATTTCAACTAGATGCTCTTCAAGCGACAGTTTGAATATACCTGCATCAAGATATACTTTTTCAGCTTCTTTTGTCAAATGGCAGTCTATGAAGTTCATTGGTGGGCTTCCGATGAATCCTGCCGTGAAAAGGTTGCTTGGGTGTTGGTATAATTCTTCTGGTGACCCCACTTGTTGAAGTATGCCTTGATTAAGGAGTGCGACTCTGTCTGCCATAGTCATGGCTTCAACTTGGTCGTGTGTAACATAAATTGTTGTTATTCCCAAGTCCTTTTGAAGCTTTTTTAGTTCAGCTCTCATGTATATTCGCAGTTTTGCGTCTAAATTGCTTAAGGGCTCATCCATAAGGAAAGCTTTTGGTTCGCGTATTAGGGCTCTACCTAACGCAACACGTTGCGCCTCTCCGCCGCTTAGTTGCTTTGGTTTTCTATCTAACAAATGGGTGATTTTTAGTAAATCGGCAACTTTTTTGACTCTCTGGTCTATTTCTGAGGCTGCAACAGCTTTAACCTTTAAGGGGAAGGCTATGTTTTCGTAGGCTGTCATGTGTGGATAAAGGGCGTAGCTTTGGAAAACCATAGCCACATCACGTTCTTTTGGAGGCAAATCGTTGACTAGTGTTTCTCCAACGTAGATTTCTCCTTCGTCTTGTGTTTCAAGTCCTGCTATGCAACGAAGCACTGTGGTTTTTCCGCAACCAGAAGGCCCAAGTAGCACTAAAAATTCCTTGTCTTTAACTTCTAAACTTAGATTGTTTACGGCTACGACGTTTCCGAAGCGTTTGGTCAAGTTTTTAAGCAGAATTCTTGCCACCATTCCACCTCTTTATGTTTGAGCGAGTGTTCAGCGTTTAACTCCTCCCATTGCCAGTCCCGCCTGCAAATACTTTTGAGCGAATATATACATAATTATGACTGGAATGGCGTAAAGAAGAGATGTGGCAGCAAACAGATTCCAGTTGGTTGCTGGACTTGCTAAAAGCTGGTTAAGCTCAAGGGGAAGAGTGTAGTTTTCATCGCTTAGAAGAATTGTTTGCGCAATTATGAATTCGCTCCAGCTTCCCATAAAGGCGAAAACTGCAACTGTAGCTATGCCAGGTTTGGCTATGGGTAACAAAACTTTAAACATAACGTCTAAGTAAGATGCGCCATCTACCAGGGCAGCTTCATCAAAATCCTTTGGGATAGTATCAAAATATGTTTTTAAAAGCCACGTGTTGAAGGGCACTCCGCCAGAAGCATAAATTAAAGCAAGTATTAAGAGGGAATTTAGGAGATTAAAGTAATTGAGGATTGCATAAAGGGCTATAAGCCCAGCTAGTCCCATACCTCCAGCGAACTGATTAAAGGCAAAATAACCGTAGAGAAGAGAGTTTCTTCCAACAAATTTGAAACGTGAAAAAGCATAAGCCGAAGGTATGACGAGTGTTAATGTTATAGCAAGGGACAACAGTGAAACGATTAGGCTATTGAAAAGTCGTGGAATAAAACGAGATTTGGGGCTAAACAGAACATCACTGTAAACTTTAAAGGTTAATTCACGAGGTATGAACTCGAAGGGTTGGAAAACGCTTGTTTTAGGGCTAAAAGAAGAGATTATAATAACGTAGATGGGAAAAATAAGTATCGCCACTATTAATATTGCAACAAAGGTTGCGAACACCATTAAAATTTTCTTATTAATCCTTATTTTCATTTCACTCCACCGTTATTTTACCCAATTTTAACCCAGCATATGAAAAAACCAAAATTATAAGTGAAACCAAAACAAAAAAGGCGGCGGCAAGTCCCATGGAGCCATATATTCCAGGGTTTTGAAATGCTTGTTTGTAACCCCAAACCATTATCAATTCATTTTGGTTTGCTGGTCCTCCAGAGTTAAGCAGATATGGGACCATGAAAGCTTGGAAGGATGCTCCTGATGTTAGAACTATCCCGAATAATAATGGTCTCCATATTAGTGGAATAGTTATGTATTTTAGTCTTTGCCATGCGGAGGCTCCGTCAACTCGGGCTGAATCATAAAGTTCAAGGGGTACACTTTGAAGGGCTGCTATGATTACTGTCATCATGAATGGATATGCAAGCCATACTTCAACAATGTTGTAAGCTATGAAGGCATTGGTTGTGTCATTGAGCCAGTTAACCCTTGGAAGCCCTATCGCTTGTAATATTCCATTTATTGCCCCAAAATCATAGTAGAACAGCCCCCTCCAAGTTAAGATTGATAACACTGCGGGCAGCGTCCATGGGAGAATAAGAAGAGATCTTAAAACGCCACGACCTTTTATAGTTTGCAAGTTAAAGATTATTGCCAGCACTAGTCCAAATAAGACTTTTAATGGGACGCTTGTGGCCACAAAGAGGAAGGTTCTTCCGACCGTGTAATAGAATCTTGTATCTCCGCTAAATAATAATTTTTCAAAGTTTCTCAAACCAATGAACTGGTATTTCCCAGCGATATTGCCAAAATATGCATCCGTGAAACCCAAATAAATAGAAAATACGATGGGATACAAATTGAGGGCAAAGAAAACGAGCATTCCAGGAATTATAAACAAATATGCCTTATTGGTCTTCCAGACACCCCGAACTTTGGCTTTTTTTTCAGCTTGTTTGTTTTCCATCGTTCTTAACCCTGATATTCAGCTAAGGCGCTAAGCACCTCTCCTTGCGCCTCGCTTAACACAATTTCTGGAGTTCTATCCGGAGGGAAGTTTGGATATAACAAGAATAGCTCGTTAATTGCATCTAACAAGGGAGCCCAAACAAAAGTCATCTCAATGCTCTTAGGCATGGGTATGCCCATCTCAACTTGTCTTGCAAAAGTTGACACTATCTCATCTCCTTGAATCTCAGGTAATTCGAGAACTTCTTTGAGAACTGGGATGAAACCAAATTGTAGAGCCCTTTGTTTTATGAATGTAGAGTTTGTGGCAAACCATTTCATAAAAGTGAACGCTTTTTGTTTGTCATACACTGAACTTGACATCCAAATAACCTTGATTCCTGTGTAGGGCTTCGGCCATGCATCTATCTCATCTATCTTCGGTAAGGTTGTAATTCCAAAATTCATGTTCTTCTCTTTAAGGTGGCCTATTCCCCAAGGCCCATCTATGAGAAACGGGGTCATGTTGCTGGTGAAAAGGGCAACCTGTGCATCTCGACCAGTATCTGCTGACATATAAGGCTGAAACTTCTCTAAGAAATACAATATTCCATTGATTGTCCCAGTAGTGTTTAACCCTGGAGTTTTAGTTGTATCGTTGAAATAGAATCCGCCGAAAGCATGGGGCCATGCGGAAACATAGTATTGGTCAACTGGATATGCTATTCCATATTTGCCTTGATTAAAAAAACTTATAATCATATCTTCAAGTTGACTCATATTTTGAGGAGGTTCAGAAACCATATCTTTATTATATATTAGCGCCACCGTTTCGGCGGCATAAGGTAGAGCATATACCGAACCATTATAGATGCAAGCGTCCCATGCAGCCTCTAAGAATTTAGACTTTAACTCATCGGTAACAAATTCGTCTATGGACGTTATGTATCCTGGTTCTGCTATTGTTCCAACCCAATCATGAGCCCACATAAAAAGGTCTGGACCAGTACCAGTCGGTAAAGCCGCTAAAAGTGCGGTTTTTAAGTCTGGTCTATTTTTGACTTCCACAGTGATGTTTGGGTATATCTGCCTAAAAGATGAGTCAACAAAGGATTTTATGAATTGCTCCTCTTCAGGGAGAACTTGAATCCAAACAATAACATCAGCTCGGGTGCTTTTTGGCCATAGAAGATAAGCTGCAACTCCAGCCACAACAATTATAGCAATTATTATGGCAATTTTTAAGTTTCGAGTTAGAGGCAATCCATCTCACCGTCAATCTCTAACTATCTAGTAATAAGTTTTTATGTGTTTCTTATTGACGTATCTCAGAAGGGAAACAATTTTAAGATAACCGATGATATATCATGTAAGCAGAGGGAAAAACATGAAAAAACTAGCTTTTATAATACTTTCAGCGATTCTGATGTTTAACATGTTTGAGTATTTTCACCTAGCCTCTCCTGAGCCCCAGCAACCATTAAACCTTGTTATAATTTGGCATTTCCACCAACCGTTTTACTTTGATCCCTCGCAAGGAGTTTATGTGCTGCCATGGGTTCGGATGCATTCTGTATCCAATTATTATAAAATGGCGCGAATAGTGTCCAATTATCCTCAAATCAAGGTGACGTTTACATTTACTGGCTCTTTGTTAATGCAGTTAAATGATTATGTGATAAATAACGCAACAGATACTCATAAGGGAATATCCGAAAAAATTGCAAATAATGAAAGCTTGACCGTGGACGAGAAATTCTTCATGCTCAAAATCCCTGGAGGTTTCTTCGACATAAACTGGAATAGAATAGTGTCCGAGTTTACAAGGTATAGCAAACTTAAAACAAAAAGAGACAACCTCTTTAAATACTATAGAAATTTGCCGTTAGACCAGATGAAAAAGGCCATCGTTGAAAGCTTCACAGACCAAGATTATATCGATTTGGCAACGTTGTTTAATCTGCTGTGGATAGACCCAGAAATCAGAAGCGCTGACTCAACTCTTGCCAACATGACAAACCGTGCGGATACAGCAAATCCGGTTTTTACAAGGGATGAGCTTGCATATGTTTTGGAAAAACATAAGGAAATAATGGCTATGGTTATACCAGCCCACAAAGGATTACAAGATGCAAATCAGACGGAAATAATACCATCACCATATACGCATCCAATCATGCCCTTACTTGCAGACTTCGGTTGGCAAGACGATCTAGATGCACAAATCAAGAAGGGCATAGAACTCTACGAAACCTACTTTAATAAGACTCCCGCTGGAATGTGGGCTCCCGAAATGGCTGTGAATGAGGAAGCTGTAAGGATTATGGCTGAAAACGGAATCTTGTGGACTGCAACAGATCAGAACGTTTTGGAGTTGGCAGGCGTAAACATCAGCGACCCAAGAGAATTGTATGCTGGCTACAAGGTTGGCGTAACTCCCAACATAAATATTCTCTTTAGAGACACGGACCTCTCGGATTCCATAGGCTTCAGATATGCCAGTAAAACAACAAGCGAAGCCATAGATGACTTTGTAAACAGAATACTCACAATCGGACAGTATAACACCGATGGCAAAATGGTTCTTACCATCGCTCTTGATGGCGAAAACCCATGGGAGGGCTACATTAACAACGGAGATGATTTTCTACACGCTCTTTATGCCAACTTGACCCAGCTTCAAAGCGAAGGCAAAATAAGAACCATAACACCCCATGAATATTTTGCAACATACACCATAGACAAGGTTGTGCCTACAACCACCCAAGAAGTCCTTAACTTAGCGACTCTAGACATATCCAACATAACCAGATACGAACACCTGCCCTTCATAACCCAGAGCCAAAAATTACCAGAAAGCTCATGGTCAGGAAAGGACATGCGCTTAAGAATTTGGATAGGAGACAAACAAGAAAACGTAGCCCACATGTGGTTAAAGGCTGCCAGAGAAAACCTAACCACATATATCGACGCCAACCCTGGATGGAACTCAACAGAAGCCATGGACGCCCTATATCGTGCAGAAGCATCAGACTGGTGCTTCTGGTACGGCCATGACATGGGAAGCCCGGAAACCTTTGACCCCATTTTCAAGATTTATCTGAAAAGAATCTACGAACTTATTGGGCAAACACCTCCCGATTATTTAGATGCAAAGTTCTATCCTGATGGAGAGCCAAGAACGGTAATAGAAGCGAAACCATCCTTGGCAACACCTACAATCGACGGGATAATTGAAGCTTTAGAGTGGAAGGGAAACTTCACACTTTCAGTAAACGGAACTTGGATAGATAAAGTGGTGATAAGCATGGATTATGAAAACTTGTATTTGGCAATTATACCACAAGCCAGCATAAATCTAACAGAGCAGTTTGGTAAAGAAATTTTTATAGGCGTATATACTTCAAGCCCAAGAATAAGCTACAGTCCCTACAAGCTTGAATATAACGTTTGGGCAAGATACCAGACCTTGCGTAACGAAACGCTTGGATTCGCCATTTACACAGAAACTGGCGTATGGTTTAACGAAATTACTCCAACCAACCAGAGGTTAAAGTTGTCAATAGCGGATGGAAAAGGCAATTTTACAACAATAGGTGAACTCACTATGATTGCAGTAAATGAGACCCTCGAAATGGCGATTCCCTTCGCAAACCTAACCCTTCAAGGAAAAGATCCAGCTTATTTGGCTGTAGTTGTGGCAGAAAACCAGACCCTAATCGACATGTCTTCAAAATACGATACGCCAGTGTATCTTCAAGTGGCAAGCCCACCTGTGTGGGGTGAAATCATATTCCAATATCCAGACCCAGAGGGCGACGATTATGGTCCTGGAACCTACACCTACCCAACAAGTTCCGAGTTTGTTGACGGATGCTTTGATTTGCTTAACTTTACTGTAAGCAAACTGGATGCAAATGACATGTTTAAGTTCCAATTCAAAGTTCTAGGTGGCAACCCATGGAACGGCCCCTACGGTTTCTCACTACAATACGTACATGTATACATCGATACTGATGGTGTTAGTGGTTCCGGAAAAACAGACACCTTCGGAGCAAGAGTCAACGTATCAGCTGCTGATGCATGGGAGATAGCCTTACGCATAGGTCCAGGCTGGTCTGGAAGCAACATAGTAACATTTGCCAACGGCACAGAGTTAACAGAGGTCATGACAATCGAACCTGAAGGGGAAGACACTGTTGTGGCTAAAGTTCCAATGAACATAATTGGAGAAGTCAATGAAACTTGGAAATATGTTGTTTTAGTCCTCAGTTGGGATGGATACGCCGCAAACAAGATTCGGGAGATAGGTGTAACAGCTCAGGCTTATCTTGGAGGCGGAGCCGAAGCTGAAGCCGTCGTCGCCGGCGTTCAACCATATGTTTATGATCTTCTCGCACCTCAAGGCAAGAATCAAACAGATATCCTTAAGTCTTATTCGATTAGTGAAACGAAGTATGCTACAGTTTATGCTGTTGGAGCTGAAGCTGGACCACCGCCTTCACAGCCTCCTGCGATACCCATAGAGTTAATAATTGCAGTAGTCGTGGTGATATTGGTCATAGCTATCTTATCTATCACAGTGTGGCTTAGAAAAAGAAAGAAAAAATAACATACACAAGCTTCTCCTTTTTTAGTGAGTAATATGATAAAGGATTTAGGGCAAGCATTCGATCCCAAATTTAAATCAAGAAAACATCTAGTAGAACTTACATTAAATGGCTATTCGCAAGCGAAAAACGTTTACGTCGTAGATGATTTTTGCTGCTGGTTTCCAGGCGCTCAACCAATGCAAAATGAGGGAGAAAGATGGAAATTTACTATTCCTCTTTACGAGGGAGAGTATCGCTACGCCTTCATTGTTGACGGTTACCATTGGCTTATTGACTCGGACAACCCCAAGAAGGCAAAAAATCCCTATGGCATGGACTGCTCTTTCTTTGAAGTAGATAAGGAAATGTTAGAGACTCTTACAGCCAAAATGGATGATAAAATATTTTTGAGAGCGCTTTACCATGACCAAACACCCAGATATTTAGACGTTGACCAAGAATATGCACATTTAAGGTTTAGAACGAAAAAAGACGATGTAAGTAACGTAACCTTAATTGTAAGGGAACAGGAAAAATCTGAAAGAAAGCTGAAGATGACAAAGGCATGGGAGGACAAATATTTTGAATATTTTGAATGTTTGGTGCAGATCAAACAGTATCCCTTAAGGTATTTTTTCGAGGTGAAAGATGGAAGTGTCACAGCGTACTTTTCTGTTTCAGGCGCTTCTCGCAACAAAGAGGATGTGCAAGAATTTGTCTTGACAAAGGCGCATGTGAACACTTTTCAAGTTCCAGAATGGGTTAAAGGTGCAGTGTTTTACCAAATATTTCCAGATAGATTTTTTAATGGCGATAAAAAGAGCGATCCACCTAAAATTGCTAAGTGGGGCGACAAACCTAAACGAAATAATTTTTTCGGAGGAGATCTAGAAGGGATAATTCAAAAACTTGACTATATCGAAAGCTTGGGTGTTAATGCAATCTATTTAACGCCTATCTTCGGCTCGATTTCAAACCACAAATACGACATTTACGATTACTTTAATGTAGACCCGCATTTCGGCGATAATGAAAAATTAAAAACTTTGGTGGAAGAAGCACATAAAAGAGGAATAAGGGTTATCCTCGATGCTGTCTTCCATCACACTTCAGACAGATTTTGGGCTTTTGAGGACGTACTGAAAAACCAAGAAAAATCCAAATACACCAGTTGGTATTTCATAAGAAAGTTTCCAGTCAAGAGAAAGCAATTGCTTAAAATATTGCTGAAGTTTCCTCTTCCCAAAAAGTTTTGGCATATGTTAAGATTTCGACTTTTACCTAATTATGAAACCTTTGCCGGCGTGCCCAACATGCCAAAATTAAATCTACTAAACCCTGAAACAGCTGAATACTTCATGAAAGTTGCAGAATTCTGGGTTCGTGAGTATAATATTGACGGTTGGAGATTTGATGTAGCCTTTGGGATTCCCTTCAAATTTTGGAAAGAACTTAGAACTAGACTTAAACAGATAAAGTCAGACTTATACTTGCTTGGGGAATTCGGAAATGGCAACCCTGACCCCTCAGCTTGGGTTGGACATGAAACATTTGATGCGGTAATGAATTATCCTTTAAGAAGTATAGTTCTCGACTTTGTGGTTTTTGAAAGCATAGGCGCTGAAGAATTTCACAGAAGGCTTATGGAGCTTATGGGAAAATTGCCTCATAAAGCAGTTTATTCTATGTATAACCTTCTTGGAAGCCACGACACGCCTAGAATTTTAACGCTTTGCCGTGGCGATTTGAGAAGGGCAAAGTTAGCCATATTTCTGCAAATGACTTTGCCAGGCGCTCCAGCAATTTATTATGGCGACGAAATAGGTCTTCAAGGAGGAAACGATCCGGATTGCAGAAGAACAATGGAATGGAACAGTGAAAAGTGGAATTTAGAACTATTTGACTATATCAAGAAGTTGATAAAAATTAGAAAAGAGCATTCTGCGCTTGTAACCGGAAGAATGGAGGTTGTTTTGAAGGAAGCAAAAGAACATGTATACATTTTTAAAAGAAAAAGTGAAAATAATCAAGCTATTGTCTGCATAAATAACTATGCAGGTGCAAAGGTAATTAAGATTGACAGCAACAATCCCCTTGTAGAAGCTTTAAGTGGCACAATTTTTCAACCCTCCAATGGAACCTTAACCATAAACATACCGCCAAAAGAGGGAATAATCTTAGTAGAGGATATGCAAAAATTTAAAAGCCATCCTATAACATAACTGAAAGTTTAAGGGTTTAAAAATGAAGAAAAAATTTGAAATTGCACTTTTAGCAATATTACTGTCATTTCTAATAGTTGGAGCTTTTCCAATAGTTAAGGCAAAATCCATAACCGTTGATGGTAATCCTTCCGATTGGACAGGAACACCACCTACAACAAATAATACAGGGATAATCAGCGCGGGAGAATACATTTGGCGTGATGAAATTGGCGATGATACTGGCAATGGTTCATGGGTGTATCCTACAGGATATGTAGGTGGCGAGGCAGATCTTCTCGAGTTGAGAATTACATGGGATGAGGACTACCTTTACTTACTATTTGTGTTTGATGACATTCCAGATGGACAATGGAACCGCACAGCAATAGACTTCGCGATAAGCACTAATCAAACTGCTGGTAGTGGGCAAGTATGGCTCGGTGAATACGCTGATATGAAAGTCATTCCAGAAGCATACTGGGAGTGGCACGTGAGCATAGTAGCAATGGAAAATATTGCGGTTAAAAACTCCACATTTGCTGTAGTCGCCAATACCACATATCCAGCTGATACTCCAATGCTCATTGCCAACAGTTCAACATACGACTGCTTTGAAGTCGGTGTTCCACTAGCAGTTATTGGTTCGCCGGTTGGTCAAACATGGCGCTTTGTCTGCGTGGTAGGCGTGCAGAACGAGCATGCAACATGGGGAGGCAATCTTTTCGCAGAAATCTTTGCCACCGCAGATGAAAATAACCCTGGCGGTGGCGAAGAAGCATGGGAAGACCCAGACGCATTTGACGGCGCATTTTACGAGTCAAGGGCTGAACAAGAACTAGAGTTTGGAGCGTTCATCCCCGGCGGAGGTGAAGAAAACGTTGTATCCGTCTCCGTTTACGCAGATGTTGAAATGGATCTTATTCCAGAGTTTCCAGTCGTATGGTTCATTCCAGCAACTATCGTAACGGCTACAGCTCTAACAATAACCTTGAAAAAAATTCGCAAACTCTAAAAACCCCCTCTTTCTTTTTCACCAATAATTATAAGAAGTCTTGCATATCTTTCATAGGGTGCTGGTCGAAAACCTTGGATAAGTTTACTGTTTTAATGACCACCATGGAATATGATGTCATCAAAGTTGGAGGCTTATCGGCGGCACTAACTTCTTTAGCGAATGCCATGAAAAAATATGCAAAAGTCAGCATAATCCTTCCTAAAAGCAGCTTTAAGCTTCCATGGAAAAAATTGGAGGAAAACCAATACCCAAACGTGAAAATGGAAGTCTTCGACCACAATGGCGTAAAAGTTTACACGTTATCTAACAAAATTCTCGATGAAAAAGAAGTTTATCCAGAACCAGCAAACGAAAAGGCGATTAGGAAAATTGATGAATTTTGCAGATGCTTATGCGAAGTTGTAAGCGAAATAAATTTTGACATAGTTCACATGCATGATTTTTTCGCTTACAAAGCCATGGACAAATTCAAAGAGATGGGCAAACCAATAATTTTGACAATTCATAGACTGCATAGAGAATATCCCAATTGGTTTGCAGGAGAAAGATTGGCATTAGAAAAAGCTGATTACATAACCGTCGTCGGAGAATCATACTACAATGAAGACGAGAAAGAACTATTTGAAAAGTATAAGGACAAAGTAACATGCGTATTTAATGGAATAGACACGGAATTTTGGAACGTTCAAGAATCCTCTTACCCAAACATTTCAAGGAATGAACGCAGAAAAATAATCTTACAAAAATACGGACTCTCCGATGGAGTCTTCTACGTTTATGTCGGAAGGTTCGATCCCGTTCAGAAAGGAGTTGATATTCTATTAAATGCAAGTGCACAATTTTTGAAAAATGAAAATGTAAGAATGATTATCGTAGGAGTGGGAGATAAAAAACTGGAAACGTCATCTAAAGAGTTAGAGGCAAAATACCCTTCAAAACTTAAAGTAATAAACAAACTTCTCCCAAAAGAAGAAGTGCGAGATTTATATTCCAGCGCAGACTTCGCACTTATCCCAAGCATTTTCGAACCATTTGGGCTTGTCCAACTTGAAGCAATGTCCTGCGAATGCATCCCCATAGGTAGTAGAACAGGAGGAATAAAAGACACGGTAATCTCCTACGAAGACAATAAACAAGAGGCAACAGGATTTTTAGTGGAAAGGGGGAATCCCAAAGCCCTTTTAAACACCATGCAAATGGCGCTGACGCTGTATAAAGAAAACCCTGAAGTTATAGAGAAAATGCGAAAGAATGGACGAGAAAGATGTGAAAAAATCTTCCAATGGGAGATTTCAAGTCGGCGCTATCTCGATATTTATAAAAAACTTTTAAAATCATCCAAGAAGGGTGTATAACATTGAAAAAAATATGGATTTTTTCTTTTGAATGTACAGGCGTTGTCAAAGTCGGCGGCTTAGGAGAAGCTGTCTATAATATAGCCAAGCATCTAGCTGAACAGAAATTTGAAGTCACGTTATTCATGCCAAGCCATGGCGCTCACACAAACCTTCAGTTAATGAAAAGATTACAGCTAAGGAAAAGTGATTTCATTAGTGAGGGAAAGATAGGCGATAAAAATTTCCTACCATACAGGACACCTTTCCGATATAAAATTGGCGTCTATGAAGCCTCACTTGAAAATTTTAGAGTTATACTCTTTTATGGGTTAAACGATGTTACAAGCAAAATATTAGATGACACTATAGTTTATAGAGCAACGCAGATTGAAGATAAAGCGCTCCTCTTCGCCAGAGGGATTTCCGGATACGTTGACCATCTAAAGAACTCAGAAGGTGATTTCCCAGCCATTATTCATGCACACGATTACCACGCAGTACCCGCTGCTGTTGTGGCCAAACAAAAACTTGAGGAGTATGGCCACAAAGCAGCAATGGTTCTTACAATACACCTTCTAAGCAACAAAAAAGTTTCATGGAACTACTTAAGCGAAAACTGGTGTGGAATAAAAAACAAGGTGCACCCAGTTTACCTTGACGGAACAAAAAACATGCTATCCCATAAACAACTACTGAAGAAAGCAAAGCTAAAGATAGAAGCCTTCGGTGCCATGGAAGCCCACGCCTTAACAAGCGTAAGCCAAAATTATTTACACCATGAAGTTCTACCGCAGATAGGCATTGGCTGTAAGGAAAAGGCAATGTATCATTGGAATGGCTGCGACTGGAATTTTGAGCACATACTAAAGGAAATTCTCGAAAGATTCGGCGGCGATCTTCAGAAAATATCACAACCAGCAAACATAAAGAGGTATCATCTAAGAAAATACTTTTTAACAGAAGCCTTAGGAAAACTTAGCCCCGAAGAACCAGTTTTAGAAGAAGGCGAAGTTAAGGAAACCGTTAACGCGTTAGAGTATCCCCCTTTTTGTGGAAGAGGCAAAGTTGAACCCTTTAACGAAGACGGCCCAATGGTTTTAATGACGGGAAGATTAACGCAACAAAAGGGTGTTGATCTTATTTTTAAGGCAATACCACAAGTCCTTAACAATATTCCAAACGCGAAGTTTATTCTTTTGCTTTTGCCACTTGAAGAAGAAATAGACTTAGTAAAAAAATTTGCAAAACTCACACAAAAATACAGCAATTCGGTAAGGATACTATTTGGCAAAGCTCCAAGTGTCTACACGCTTGCGCATTTATCCGCTGATGTGTTTGTTTGCCCAAGCAGATGGGAACCCTTTGGCATAATGGCTCTGGAAGCAATGGCAACGGGAAATCCTGTTATAGCAACAAATGTTGGAGGTCTAAAAGAAATAGTTATTGATGCAAGGCGGTATCCGAAAAATGGCACAGGAGTCCTTGTACCTAAAAATGACCATAAACAACTGTCAGTTGCTATTTCTTCATTATTAGCAATAATGCAAATTTCAGAAGAACTTCAACTAGAAAGCGGTGTAAGTGACAAAAAATTGAATGAGCTAACTGGTCAAATAGCCTACGACAACCTAAAAAAAATCGTTACTAAACAACCATCCTATGGACTAAATCTAAGAGAAAATGCTATGCAACGCGTTGAAAGAACTTTCAGATGGAATAAAATAATTAAAAAAGTAATAAAAGCATATGAAAAAGCAGATAGAATACTAAAGCAACTCTAAATTAGTGTAGAGATTTCAGCACAAATTTACCAGTAAAATATAGATAAATAAGCATATTATTGTTCTGGATGAGGTCTTATGGCTGTTCCAAGCGTCACTGCAACATTCATTGTATGGTTTTCTCTTACTATTGTTACTTCTAATATTTGTCCTGGTGAAGTATTTTCCTCAAGGTAAGCAGATAAAGTGTCTATGCCAGTTATTCTTGTCCTATTTATTGCTATTATGATGTCTCCGCCGATTGTAACGTATTCTCCTGCAATTAAGACTTGTTTTGTTCCGCCCTTTAGCCCTGCGTTAGCTGCTAGTCCTCCGCTTACTACTTGTGTTATTAGCCATCCATAGCCTTTGCAATTTCATAGGTCATATCTATTCCTGATGCACCTCACATGGATGATTATTGTAAGAGCATGTTGTCGCTAGTGAAGCGATTTACGCTACGACTTACTCTACCTAATGCTCAATGGTGATATCAATTTTCGGTTTCAGAATATTTGGAACCAGGACCATTCGCCCTACTACCAGACCTATTCACATTCGCAGCACTCATTGTCTTACTATACCTTAGCGTAAAATACTAGCCCTCACTGCAAACCATGAAAACAAGCTTCATTATCCAAAATACGCCTTTATAGGCTTTATTTTTGGTGCGGGGGGTGGGATTCGAACCCACGGAGGCCTACGCCAGAGGATCTTAAGTCCTCCCCCATATCTTAGGCTGGTCTGCACCCCAAACGCATACTGCCTATTTAGACCTGGCTCGGGTACCCCCGCACCAGATATTCTGAAATTGCATTTTATAGTTTAAGTTTTTTGCAGTATGCATTAAGTTAAAATCTAAATTTGCTTATTTTATTGTTTGGGCGGGTAGCCTAGCATGGATAGGGCGCAAGCCTCCTAACAAGCGAAGAGAGCTTGTGGTCGTGGGTTCAAATCCCACCCCGCCCGTTATAACTGAATCTCTATTTTTGGGCAAGAAGGATACTAGAGGAAGGTCGCCTATTGCTGTTTTTAACATAAAATCCTATGGACTTATGCCAGAAAGCCGGGGGTGGGAGTTGAACCCGCCACAGGTGGAGATTTCTCCCGCAAATTCCCTCTTTTTCTGTTTTTGAGCCTGTTTTGAAGGTATTTTTCCTTTGGATTGGGTTATGCTGCTGATTAGTGCTGATTTTTTGCGTAGTAGGCTTTCTTCTGAGCAGCTTGAGGAGTTGTGTTTGGCTTTGGGCATGTGTTTGGAATGTGGGGGTTCGCTTGTTAGGGTGGAGGGCGAAGTTGTCTGCGTTAAGTGTGGGCGTGTTTGGGGCTTTGAAAATGTTGAGGAGGCTATTCCTTTTCCAGAGGAAGGTGAAGCACGGGCTCATTTTGAGGGGCATTGGCAACCAGGAAGTAGCCTATGCTTCCTAAGGGGTATTGGTGACCCAGTAGTTCAAAATGGTGGGGGAAGAGGTCTGATGAGGGTTTTGGCTTTGGCTCCAGCAAAGGGCGAAGACCTAGGCGTTAGAGCCCAACATATTAAGGTTTTAGCGCAGATGGAGGATCCGCCGCAGCTTAGGCGCATACTAACACGCATATCCTTATTATTGGATAGATTTGGAATGCGCAACAACCATGAAATAGCCGACTACACCGGCAACATGGCAAGGAAAATTGTAGCATTCTCCTTAATAGCTCAACTGCGAATCTCAACAAGATTGGCAGATGCAATTGTTAAACATGCCTTGGGAAAGCTCCAAACAAACGCTCCGAGCGAAGCAGAAACACTAAGCTATAAAAATGAAGAGCTAGAGTTCGTCGCGTGGTTTGAGGAAGCCACGCAGAAGTTTAAGGTGAAAAGGGCAAGCAAAAAAGACGCTATATAAGCCTTTTCAAGCCTTTTTGAAAATTTTTGTTATTAGTTTACGTTTTATGGGCTTCTGTTAACATTTATTAACAGAACATAATTCTCCATAAACCAAAAACCTAAGCCGAGGGTTTTCTGTTAGAATATTCTGCTAATTAATTAAAAATGCGCAAACAGTGAGAGTATAAGTATACTTCATCATGATTATACACGGGCAGAAGAGGGAGGATATCAGAATAGTTTAGTTAATTATTATTTTTCCTACGGGAAAACCTATGCCCAGGCCGAGAAAGTATGCTGATATGGTTGTCAAATCCTTCAGCATAGAACGAGAAGCGTATACGCGTTTAAAGGCTGCTTTGGCTGCGCAAGGCAAGAGCATAAGCGAAGAGGTCAACGAGCTTCTAAAAAAGCGACTTGCCGAACTTGAGGGCATACAAGGG
>JAVZLK010000019.1:15278-30568 GCA_038883795.1 Bathyarchaeia archaeon | reverse complement strand
ATTTAATGGTGGAACTATTTTTGAAGAGCCTTAAACTTTTTAGCAGCATCGTTCACGACTTTCTTGGCTTCTTCAGCGTTTCTCCACTCTTTGAATCTTGCCCATTTATGAGGCTCCAGCCTTTTATAGGTTTCAAAAAATTCCTGAATCTCTACAAGTTTATGCTTGTGCACGTCTGTAATATCCTTACAGCCTTCAAACCTTGCGTCATTAACAAGCACGGACAATATTTTCGGGTCTTCACCTTCTTCGTCCTCCATTATTAATGCCCCTATAACCCTAACTTTAACTATGCAGCCAACCTCAAGAGGTTCATAGCTTAACACCATTATGTCAAGAGGTTCATTATCATCAAACCATGTTTGAGGAACAAATCCATAATCAACTGGAAAAACCACGGACGAAGGTATGATACGATCTAAAACAAAGGTTTCCCATTCAAGATTATATTCATACTTATCCCTCGAACCCATTATAACTTCAACAACCATATTAAGTAGTTCTGGCGGCCTGTCGCCCGGCGGAATGTCTCTCCAAATGTTCATAGGCACAACCTCCAAGCTAATGAGCAAACCACTAATTTTAATTTTCCCCTTAAAGAACACAGATATTCAAGTTTTGCAGCAGCCCTTTTTCCAGCTTCCCATAATAGTCGGTAATACAACAATACTCTTCCGAAAAAGAAAATAGCAAGTCAATGAATAAAAACCTACGGGGTCAGGTGAAAACAAGGCGGGGTTGCCCTATTTTCAGAGAAAACGGCGAATTCTCTCCCGCAAATCCCCCTTTTTAGAATTGTTCTCAAATGAGTGGTAAATTAGCAAATGGGGGTGAAATCGGTGGCGGATGAGAAGGCTGTTAAGTGTCCTATGTGTGGTTGCGAACGTGTGTATAAAGATGGTATCAGATATGCTCGTCAAGGAGAGGTTCAGCGGTATCTGTGCCGAAACTGCGCATACAGGTTTTCACGCTACTAAAATACCTACTATCACTCACAGATTCCCTCTTTTTCTCTGTTTTTGGTTGAATTTATTAGCACTTTTGTTAGGATGTATCCCTCAGTTGTTTTTGTTATAACGGTTATTATGATTGAGAAGCGGGCTGCTCAATTTTGTTGAGCATTTATAAGGAGCATTGAGCAACTTTTGCTCAATAGTATTGAGCATTTATATAGGTCATTGAGCAGAATGTTATGTGTGGGTGAGTTTGTGTCTGGTGTTAAGAATATCTTTGCGTCTAAATCTTCCAGAATTTTGCGGGTGTTGTTGGTGAATTTTGGTAGGGATTGGGATGAGCGTAAGTTGGCGCAAGAGGCTGGTGTGTCAAGGGGGTTAGCGCATTATGTTTGTGCGAGACTTATTGAGCTGGGGTTTGCTGCCAGGAATGCGCAGAATAGGGTTATATTAGTGGATCCTTTGAGGTTGCTAAAGAGGTGGGGTTCTTATCATCAGTATGATCGGATGAATAAGTTTTTGGATTATTTCACTTTTGAAAGAGAGATAGATCGGTTTGTGGATAAGCTGGCGGGTATTGATTTGGAATATGGGCTTTGTGGGTTGGTTGGGGCTTGGCTTGTGGCGCCTTATGTGAGGCCTGTGGATGTGCATTTATATGTTTCATCTGAGCGTGTTGCTGAGGAGATTGCTAAAAGTCTTGGTTTGAATCCGACGCCTAAAGGTGGAAATGTTAAGTTTGTATTGCCTTATGATTATGGTGTTTTCTATGGTTTGAGGAGTATTCGTGGCGTTAAGGTTGTTTCGAATGTTCAGCTTTATGTGGACTTGGTCAATTTTCCTGCGAGGGGAGAGGAGGCGTCTTCTAAACTTCTTGAGGTGATTTTGAAGGAGTGGCAACGAAAAAGGGAGTAAGATAAGCATGTATGATCGAGATGCGACAAATATTTCTAAAGGTGCTCTGGTTGAATTGTGTAGGGCTCTCCGCCAGTACCGTTCGGACATGGTTCTTGCGGGCGGTTGGGCGCCATATTTTCTTGTGAGGGATTATTTTGATCATTGCGGGTCGATTGATATTGATTTTGTTTTAAGACCTCGTGTTATGGAGCGATATGAGCGTATTAAGCAGATTATGGAAAGGTTGGGATACAAGCCTACAGGAAGTGTATTTCGGTTTGAGCGTTTGTTTCGCTCATATAAAACTCATGGTGAGGATTGACTTGGGTTTCAACTGCTGTTGAGCATAAGGTCGAAGTGGATTTTCTTACTGAGCCTGAAGGTGCTGAGAAACTTCCGGATGAATGGTTGGCTTCTGTTCAGCAGGATTTAAAAGCATGTATCATTGAAGGCTGCAGTGTGGTTTTTGACCATAATTTTGAAGTTGAGTTAAGAGCTGTTATGCCCGGCGATGGTGAAGCTACAGCGAGGTTTAATTGCGCTGATATTGTTGCTTCCTTAACTATGAAAGGTTTAGCTTTGTATCGAATGAAAGATAAGGATAGTTATGACATTTACGCGGTGGCTGGATTTTATGGAGGAGAACCAAAACAAGCCTCAAACGCCTTCATGGATTCATTGCAAGGCAAAGAGCCAAAGAAGGCTATTCAAGATGCTCTAAGGGAGATAAGAGACGCCTTTGCATCTTTAACGTCTCAAGGCCCAACTGCTGTTGCAAGGTTTATTGGATCAGAAGATGCACGAAATGAATCATACCAGCGAGTCAAAACATTTTTGGAAGATTTAACAGTTTAAAAGACAAATTTTCCACTTGATTGAGAATGAAAATGATGTGATGCAAACACATTGCGGCAAAAGTGCAGGAATCACAGTTAGCTGATGTAATTATGGATAATTCCTGATCTTTTGTTAATAATCCCTTGCTTAATTTCGTTAATGGTATTTTGCAATTTTAGAATGTCATTTTGAAAATGTGTTTCGATCGGATTCTTCAGAGCATTTATAAGCCATGGATGTAACCGAAAGAAGCTCTTTCGGACACCGATCCTCATGTATTCCGCAAAACCCAAATGGTATAATTCCCAGGCGCCCCAGTCAGGATGCTTAATTGATAAATTGAGCGCGTTGCCGAATCTTATTCCAAATTCATGAATTTTTTGTTGCGATAAAAATTTTTGCAAAGAATAAATTTTAGTTTGCGAAATAAAGAGGGAAAGAAAAGCCAATTTTCTCCTTTTTGTAAGGGTACGGAAAATAGCTTTTTCGATATTTTGATAATACATCTGCGAGTAGTTTTTTCCGTACATTATATTTTCAAAGAGCCGTACAAGTTTGTCGATTGCGTTAGAATCCGGGTTCATATTTGGTGTGGCTTTTGTTGCGGCCACTGTTGTCGGGAAGATTCTTGAGATAGGTAAAATACCAATATCAGTAAATCTTCCTCTATGTTTTTCTTCTTGAGCAACTGGTACGTCTTCAGCTGGAATTCCTAAGAAAACTGAATGAAAACCATTCTTTACTTTATCAACCTGCCGAAAACCTTGATGAAATGCGCCTGGCCAATATTTTACTTCAATACCAAAATATCTTTCTGGCTGACCGTAGCGTGTAACCAAATCTACCCTAAACTTTTTTCCTCCTACTTGTATTTCTGCTTCTTTAACTACACCGTCGTTTTCAGGAAAAACTTTTTCACACAATATGTGAGTGTAAAGAATGTCTGCATAACTTGCTTCTGCTTCTTCATAAAGCATTTTTCTTTGCGACATCTGAACGCCCCGGTTCTTGTTATAACAAGTTATGTTATCACAATTACTTTTTTGGTTTGTTAGCTTAAAACATTTTACGTTTAATTGTTTGTAGTTTTAGTAGGTTAGAGAGTTTTTGACGGAAAAACGCCAAAAGTGTTTTAACTTAATATAGTGAAAGTTTAATGCATGACTGAGTATTGGCTTGATCTTTTTACTGCGGAGACTTGGGAAGAGGCACGGGAGCGTGGTTTTAAGGTTACGGGTTTTAGGTTGTCGAGGTGGCCTATTGTTTCTAAGACTAAGCCTGGAGATTTCTTTGTTTGTTATGTGACGAAGCTTTCAAGGTTTTGTGGAATTTTGAAGGCTGTTTCTATGCCTTATAAGGATGAGGAAAAAGCGAGGCAAATTTGGAAGCGGGATTTCTTTCCGTGTTTGGTGGATGTTGAGCCTTTGGTTGCTTTTGATTTGTTACATAGTGTTCCTAAGGATGAAGTTGTTCCAAAGCTTTCTGTTGCTGCCAAGTGGGGAGGAATTGTTAGAGGTTCACCGACGCGTATTCCATTTGCGGATGGCGAGGTTATCAGAAAGTTTTTGGAGAAGTCGAAGGTTGAGGGCAGAGAGTATCCTATTGTTGAAAGGGTAGCCAGAGCCAAAGTTTCTGGTCGTAGGCAGATGTTGAAGCAGGAGTATGGGGCGCCTATTGACTTTAGAGGGTTGAGACATGCGCCTTTAAATGAGCAAGGTGTGGTTTACGTTTTTGCTCTTGTGGCGAGGGATATTGGCTTTACTGTGGAGGCGATTGGCACCTCTTTTCCTGACTGTGAAGCGAAACGCCAGATTGATAGGAAAGGTGAACGGTGGCAAAGGGTGCGTATAGAGTTCGAGTATTTGAGTAGTGACTTTAAGAGGCATGGTCATCCGGTTGAAGGTTGCGACCTGATAGTTTGCTGGAAGCATGATTGGCCAGAATGCCCTTTAGAAGTGATAGAGCTTTCAGAAGTTATAAAAAGCCTCGGAGCAAGATTTGAACATTAAGTCCCAGTGTTGTTTAACTGGTTTCTGTATGCAAAAGTGCATCAGATTATTTCTTTCAGTTCTCTTTTTAATTCGATGATCTCAAGATTGAGATCTTTGGGCTTGTCTTTCCAGTCGTCTTCCCAGCAAATGATCATATCGCATTCTTTACCTTTGTCCATTTGCTTTAGGTGGTCTGCAAATTTTGAGGAATATAGTTCGAATTCCGCTGATTTCGTAACCCATCTTTCGCCCTTTTTAACTCTGATGTAAGCGTCAGGAAACCTTGTACTTACAGATTCTATTTTCATTTTCAAATGTTGACTTAGCTTACTAAAGAGTATTATAGTTTCTTGCTCAGTTTGCGGCGCTCTACATATCCCCTCAAAGTTGTTAAGTCCTTGAAAAGGATTGTGAACATGGTTTAATGCGTTGTCTATTAGAGCCCATTCTGTAGGTTTTAGCTCTACGATTGTTCTGTTTTGTCCAAGCTTCTTTTTGAGTTTCTCTGGAATTTTAAGGTCGTAGACATTAAGAGGATCCCAAAAAGTGATTTCCCATCTGACAGGTTTACTATGCTCATAGTATAGCTGATCATCGTATTTGTATTTGCCTATAACTGTGCCTACACCGTATATGTGCTTTCCAGAGCTTGCGATCACCTTGTCGCCTTTCTGTACTTTAAAGTAAAAATCCAGCAATTGACGAGGACGACTCTTGGATCCCCAATCGATCTGGTTAAACCTTTTCTTTATTTTTTCTTCAGTTTTGTATTTGTCAAGGTCTCCTGTTTCACCCCAGCCTATTGCAATGCATCCGTTATCTCTTTGTTCAACCCATAGGAAGCCGCCACTTCCAGGAGCAATTTTCCAGTATCTTGTTTCCTTTTTTGCCTTCATATTTTTTAATTTTAAGAATTTGTATATTAAATAATTAGAGTTAAATTTATTTACCAAATTAAGTTGTAATTATGGTGCGCATTTATCTTGATCTTGAAACTTATCGTCCTCGAAAGGAAGATGCTTTTGTTGATGAGAAAATAATATGTTGCGGCTTGTTGGTGGATGAGGCTCCTTATTGTGAGGATAGCCTGAAGGAAAAAGGTGAGCTTATACTGTTTAGTGAGTGGAATGAGTTGGACGAGCGGGCTATTGTGGCAAAGGTTCATGAGTTTGTTGCTGAGATGCAGAAGGGGCATAGGTTTACAGTTATTTGCGGATTTAATATTTTGCGTTTTGATGTGCCATTATTGATTTGTAAGGCTGTTCAGCACTCGCTTGGAAAACATGAAGTTTTTAGCAAGATATGGAATGATTGTTTTACAATAGATTATTTTCAGCAGCTTTTAGTGGCTAATGATAACCAGTTTAAGGGTTTAACGTTGGAAAATATTGTTAAAGTTGCTAAAAGGGTGAATTTGAAGCCTCCGAAATACAGTAAGCCTGGTAGAGCTGTTAAGGACCTTTATGAAGCTAAGAAGTTTAGGGAGATCGAGAAGCATCTTGAGCAAGACCTTAGAATTGTTCGTTGGTTAGATCTTTATGGAGCAAGAAAGCTAATTGAAATAAGTGTCAAAGAAGGAAAGGCCTTATTTCGTGAATAGGTTAAATTAATGTAAGTTGAGGGAGGTTTTGCTATTACTAAGAACGTTGAAGAGATTGTTGTGAAAAAGCTCTCGCAAATGGGAAATGTGCATAAGCTTTTAGAGATAGAAAAGCAGAGGCGCGGAGTCCCTTTGAGTGATTTGGTTTTTATTGGAATGGCGGATACTGCCAGTTTTTATTGGTGCCCTATGAAGAGTCTTTTGGCGAATATAGATATGGAGCCTCAGTTTTTTGCATCTTATTTGCATGATAGGTTGTTGTATTCGCTTAAGTTGGGATATGTAAAGAAGTTTCCTAAGGCTGCGGATAAAGTTTTGCTTGTTGGTGAGGAGATAACTTTAGCAGATGTAGAGAAATTGCTGAAGGACAAAGAGAGCAGGGAATCGAGAGAATCGCCTCCTTATGTTACTTTGTTGGCTCATACGCCTAAAGGCCGCGTTAAAGTTATGGTTTTGAATCCTTCGCTTTCACCTGAGTTAAAGATAAAGTTGACGAGAATGGCTGAGAAAAAGCGTGTCAAGGTTGTAAGTTTAGATGATGCGCCTCCAAAGTTGAGGGGCGCTGTTTATGAAGAGTTTCTTGCTGAGAGGTATCCTACGATTAGGTGGAATTTTAGGTGGGAGAATTATGTTGTTGTGGGCGTTCCTGACGGAATTACTGATGAGTTTGTTTATGAGTTCAAAACTACTGGTAGCCAATTTCTTTTGGGCTATATCGAGCGGAGCGCTTTGGCTCAAGGTGACCTTTATGGATACTTCTTTAGGCGAAAGAATAAGCGAGTTCAAGTATATATTGTAGATGAAAAGGAAACTGTTACATGGCATGAGGAAGTCAATGAAGCAGATGCTGTAAGTTTACTTAAAGCGTTTAAGCAGCTTGATGAAACTCGTGAGTTTTCGCTTCCGGAAAAATGGAAATGTAATCGTTGTGATTTCAAAGAACAGTGTAGGTCAAAATTACCGTTAAAGCGGAGGGCTAAGGCTTAAGCGGTTTTAAATGCCTTTTTATTAACGGCGACAGATTTGTGTATGCTTTTTGTTGACATTGTCCAATTCGGGTTGAAGGTCGTTTTCCTTTATTTTTAGTGGATGTGCTATTTGTTTTAGGTATTTGAGCCATGGTGTTTTTGTTGTCGATTGCAGGGAACTTGTTATTATTAGTTTGGAGCGGGCTCTTGTAAAAGCCACGTTTGTTCTTCTATAGTCTAATAGTGCTTTGTGTTCGTAGTGGGTTGTGACTGAGTAGATTATTAGTTCTTTTTCTCTTCCTTGGTAGCTGTCTACTGTTTCTGCGAGTCTGAGGTCTAATAGGTCTTCGGGCTCGTCGGGTTCGTAGTCTTCGTAGGGTTCTTGTCCTCTTCTATGATGATATAATGAGGTTACTATCGGTTCTTCTGTTTTCTTTATTTCCTTGATGACTTCACGAATTAGATTTGCTTGAGCGCGATACGTGGTTATTATGGCTAAGTTTGAAGGAGATATTCCGGAGTTTATAACCGCATTGTATAGTTTGACGGCGGCTGCTGCTTCAACAGGATTAGCACCAGATGCTCCTTCAATGCGTCCTTTTTTGATTTTGCACCATTCCATAAAGCCTGTATCTGTTTGGATCCAAACGAGTGGTTTTGTGGGGTCTAATGCTTCCTTTAGCCAGCCTTCTGCCTTTATGTCTGCGTTTAAAGAGCTATTGGTAACTGTCTCGTGATGTTTTAGCTTTCCTTGATAGAATAGTCTGCTGATAGCTTCAAAGATTGTGCGGTTGCCTCTTCTTTGAATTGTCAGCATTCTTGTTTTTTCTGAATTTGCCGAAGCTATTTCCATCAAGGACCACGCTCCAGCGTATTTGTGAAAGGTCCTCAGTATCGGAGGTAGTTGGCGCGTATCTCCAAATATGACCCATCGTTTTGAGTAGTATATGGGTATGATTGCGGTGCAAAGCGGTACTGTTGATGATTCATCGATAAAGGCATAATCAAAAGTGGGCCATTTCCCGTTTTCTTTAGAAAGGCTGTTTAATGCGTAAACTCTGTCGCATACTGATAGTTTTGCTATAGTCATCCCAATTATGCGCTTGCTGGATAAGATGCGGTTGAGCCACTGCCTATATCCTTCATTTGGTAAAGGCGCATCAATGAATGGTCTAATCATTGTTGAGACTTTAGCTGGGTGACCAATGCGCACTATCAAGTCTTTGAGGTCTTTTCGGAGTAGGAATATTCGCTCTAATGCGTTGTCAACTGCGACGTTTGTATGTGATGTTATGAGAACGGTGTCTCCTGCCTCTACTGCTTGAATAGCTGCGGCTGCGATTGTTGTTGTTTTGCCTGTGCCTGGTGGCCCTTCAACTGCTCTGTATTCCCATTCTGGCATTGAGGATATTTCTTCCACGATAGCTTGTTTTTCTTGGTCAAGATCGTAAGGTTTGATGGTTACAATGCGTTTTTCTGTGGGTTGTGGAGGATTTATGTCTGGAATTTGTACAAATCGCGAAAGGTGTGTGCCGTCTTCTTTTGCTTTTTCTTGTATTATGGCTGCTGCGGAATCGTATAGAATAACTGGTTCCGCTATTTTTAAGGGCGCCTCGAAGGGTAGCTTTTTAGAACTGTCAAACAGGAGAGTTAACGAATTTTTTGTTTGTTCCGCCACTACTCCTATTATTTGGCTGTAGTAAATGGAGTCGTATGGTCTGAGTGGATAGTCTTCTTTAATTTTGGCTTCGAGTTTGGCGATTGTTACGGTCTTGTCTTTGCTTGGGTGGGCGTCGACTAAACGTCCTTGCCCTATTATGATTGTGTTTTTCTCTGCTTCTCTGCGCTCGTTTTCGATAACTTTTAAAACGTCATTGTATGGCACAGGTAGCTGGTCGAGTGATGAAATAAGTGGTTGCGATTCGACATAGTCGCATTTTGGGTTTGTGCAGCTTAGAAATTTTAGGTTTCCGCTGGGTGGGATGATGGGTTGCAGTCGGTGACCGCATTTTAGGCAGCGTTTGGGTGCATGGAATAGTGACATAATTTATAATTATATGCAAGCGTTTTATTAATTAAGATGGTTTGAGGTATGCTGAAGCGAGAGCGTAAGTTTCAGGATGAGCTCTTCTTTGTTCTGGCTAAATTAGTTAAGGATAAGAGATTTGCTGGTTTGGAGCTTGATGTTGTTACTGGTTTTCCTATTCATAGGAAAGAGGCTGACATAGTTGTTTTAAAAAAGCCGGATAATGTTCCTGTTTTGATTATTGAAACTAAGCGTAAAATTGAGCGTGTTGGTCATTGGAAAGTTGAGGAGAGATTTGATCCTTATGGAAGACCTGTTGTGGGTCAAGCTTTAAGTTATTCTGCTCTGGCGAAGGATGAGCATGGTCTTCCTGCTACGCCATTGTTTGCTACGGCTAATAGGGATGCTCTTGTTCTTTTTGGTCCTTTAGATAATCCGTGGGATTTTCTGAATAAGGAGTTTGTTGATGCAGGTGATTACGAGTTTGCTCTTGAGCCTGATGCTTATATGCGTTTTATTCATGGGCATTATCTTTTGGATGAGAAGCATCCGCTTAGAGAGGAGTTTCTTGAGCATTTGCTTGATGTGGTTTGCAGGCTTTGGCAGCGGGAAGTATTGCCTGAGAAGGTGCGTAGACCTTTTGGAGATTGGCTCATTGGAAGTTTGCGGTATTTTGTTGATTCGCTCAGTTCTTATTATGTTAATGATGCCTTGTATCGTAGGTTGGTTGAAGACTCCGGGTTTGTTGCTGATTTGAATCGTGAGGCTTTGAAGGCTGGTTATAGGAATGGCATTTCAGATGTTGTTGGTGAGGATTTGAGTAAGACGTCTATTTTGGCTCGGATGATGACTTATGTTTTGACTAATAAGATTATTTTCTATAAGGTTCTTGAGCGTTCATATCCTCTTTCAAAGTTAAAGCCGATTTTGGAGGCGAAGCCGGATATTTCTTCTGCTGAGTATTTGGCTACTTTGAAGAAGTTTTTTGATGAGGCTATTCGTGTTACTGGGGATTTTGAGCAGATATTTTACACTGGGCTTTTTGATCATATTGTGTTGTCTGATGAGCTTGCTGCGAGGAAGGAAGTTGATGATTTGATTCGTCTTCTTTCTACGGTGGAGATGGAGCAGTTTGGGGATGTTGTGGGTTATATTTATGAGGATTTGATTCCGGCTGAGGAAAGGCATCAGATGGGGCAGTTTTATACTCCGCCGCCTATTGCTGAGTTGATTGTTAAGTGGTGTTTGAGGAGCCCTTCAGATTATGTGCTTGATCCTGGTTGTGGGAGTGGAACTTTTCTTGTTCAGTCTTATTGGCGTTTGGTTGAGTTGAAGACTGGGCGTCGGAAGATTCCGGCTAAGGATGTGCATGTCTCGACTCTTAAGCAGCTTTATTCTCTTGATATTAACCCGTTTCCTACTCAGTTGACTGCGATGAATTTGGCTATGAAGAATGTGCGTGCTCCTACGACTGAGGCTAATATTATGCATTCTGACTTTTTTACGATAGTGCCTAAGCAGGAGGTTCTTGCGCCTCATGCTGTGATGACTACTGAAGGTATGAAGCATAGGGTTGTTAAGCTGCCTGAGGAAGGCTTTGATGCCGTGGTTGGTAATCCACCTTATACGAGGTGGACGGAAATTCCTGGGGCTGTTCAGGATAACATCAAGGATAGGTTAGGGGCTGTTTTGTCAAAGTATAGTCTTCATGCTGATGTAGCGAGGGGGAAAGAGCCTGGAATTTATGTTCATTTTATTTTGTGGGCTAAGGAGTTTTTGAAGCCTGGCGGTAGGCTGGGTATGATTATTTCTGATAGTTGGCTTCAAACTGATTATGGTGTTGAGTTTGGGCGGTTTTTGTTAGAGAATTTTAAAGTGAAGGCTTTGATTGATGTTGCTGCGCGGGTTTTTCCTGTGCCGCTTGTGGGTGCTTGTATTATTTTGCTTGAGAAACCAGTTGAGGGGGAGAGGGTTGAAGATAATCAGATTGTGTTTACTTATTTGAGTATACCGAAAGGGGAATCTTTGAAGGTTGATGAGATTCTGCAGGTTATTAAGGATCCGAAGATGGCGACTGGACATTATAGGATTAATGTTGTTAGGCAGGGGGATTTGCCTAAAGATCAGAAATGGATTAACTTCATTTTTAATGCAGAAGAGATTTTGGAAGAACTACGTGCAAAAACAATTAAGATGGGCGAATTATTTGATCCTTCATACGGAAATGCAACGTATCTCTTTTTGGCATCAAGAAGAAAAGTGAAAGGACCACGAAATCTTGGATCGAAAGAATTCTTTTACTTTAATGAAGCGAAGGTGAAAGAGAAGGGTGTTAAAGATTTTGTTTATCCTGCGTTGACGAGTTCTCGCTATGCTCCGTTCTTCACATTTACCGATAAAGATTGGAAAGAACTGCGAGATAGAGATGCTGACTGCTACTTTTTCATGTGCCACAAGCCCAGAGACACTTTGCCTAAACAAGTTCTTGATTATATCCGATGGGGAGAAACAGAATGCAAAACGTTGATTAGGCGCACAAGAGGCGGAGGTAAAATTTGCAGCCAAGCATTAGCCTGTCAAGAACGCGAAAAACAGAAACAGCATTTTTATGGCTGGTATGACCTCGGAGGCGTAGTTGACGCACCAATAATTGCCGTCCGTCAATCACAATATAAAACCCGTTTTATTTGGAATCTTAAGAAAACTGTAACATATGATGCAATGATTACTTTCACCCCTAAAATGGATGTTGGTTTAAATGATTTGCAGATAAAGGCTTTATTGGCTTATCTTAACTCAAGTTTTACACAGCTATACATAGAGTCGATTAGTAGAATAACAGGATTGGGAGTTGCAGCATTAGAAGTTAATAAAGCTGAGGAAATGCCTATCCTCAATATACTCCATTTAAAGACCGAGCATTTAGAGACTCTCGCAACGCTTTTTGACAAACTCGATAAAGAAGCTCGAAAAATTGGTGGCGCTGATAAAAAAGACAACGTCATTGGACTATGGGACGGTGTAATTGCAGAAATAGACGCGAAAATAGCAGAAATACTGCAACTACCCGAATATCTGCCTGAAGCAGCTCGCACACTTGCAAAGATAATGATGGAACGCCGATTGACAAGAACAGAACAACCTCAGCCAGTTGCAATAAAAGGAACAACAGAAATGCCACAAATCCAAAAAGTAGAGAAAGAAAAAAAGAAAAGAAAAGCCAAAACCGGCAAGCAGACAGTGAGACTCGACAAATTTATAGAAGAGTAAGAGGGCTAAGTTAAATTAAAGATTGGCTCTCGATTACGCTTATTTACGCCTTTTCCTGAATATCACAAATTTCGATTTTGGACTATCATACAAATTGAATTTTGTGTGGCAATTTGGGCATTCGTAACGTCCTACATTATAGAACCTAAACTTCCACGTTTTCAAAGGCTTATTTGAAAGCTCCTTACCACATTTCGGACATTTCACATCCATCCAAACACCATTTAATAGTAAATCGTTATTCCTAAAAAGCTTATTATCCATATTGCTTTTCCCTACACATCATAAGCAAAGCATACTAACGCCTGAAACAAACTACTCAAACTTTTTAACAAACCTTATACCCAAAACAATCAAAGGCACCAAATAAATCAGCAATTCAAGCACATCAACCAATCCCGAGCTATACATTATCCCCAAACCAAAAAGCCATCCAATACAGTAACTCGTCGCCCAAAAAGGCATCGCAAAAACCATCAAAACAGTAGAAAAGACATTCAAAACATGAAACAGCAACACAAAAGAACCAGGAATCAACCCAGCACTAACAAAGGAAGACAAAACCACCGACATCACAAAACCAGCAACTATCTCCGAAATCGCCCTCACAAAACCATACTCAAACTTAGACATACCAAATCCAGCCATTCACACAGCCTAATTTAAATCTTTCAAAGCCCAAACCAAAAAAGGTAGTAAGCCTATTCTTCACGAACAAAATGGGCTATAAACACCCTTTATTTTACCTACCCCCTCCCCCCTACGTTTTTCCAACAAAGGACAGAATAACTTATCATTTACTAATAGCCCCTATTCAACCATAGATGGGCATGCTCCTAACAGTCAAACAGAAAATCCTAATTACACTATTAGAAAATGGACCCTTACAAAACAATGAAATAGCCAAACATGTAGGCATAACAGAACAATGGTGCAGCCAAGCAGTAAGCGCATTAAACAAAGAAGGTCTCATTGAAGCCGAGCTTATTCCGCCCAGAAAAATCAACAAACTCACCCAAAAAGGCGTCGAAATAGCCAAACATCTAAAAGAAATAAGCCAAAAAACAGAGGCAAAAACCCATTGACACACTACTGCTGCGAATGCAGTTTCTCTAATATCCAAGTCCAACTGACCGCCCATTTAAGAGACAGGCTCAACCAACTAAAAGTCCCAATGAGCAAACGCGAAAGAGAATATAGAAAACTGCCAACAAACAAAGCATGGTGCAGCTTCTGGAAAACACCAATCGACCCACTCGAAAAAGCATGTTACAAATGGCGAGAAGCAAATTCACTTTTACTCAACTCTCCCCAGCCCAAAAAATTCGGATCACAAAACAATTTATAAACACAGAAAGAAGCAACCAAAATCTGAGAACAGCAATGACTTTCACTGGAACCAAAAATCAGAAACTCTAACACTGAAACCTTCAGTTGAAACAGAAACCAAAAAACAACCAATTCAATGAAACAGAGAACCCATAGAGAAAGACCGAAACAGGAAAACTTGGAAATGGAGGTGGAAATCCAGAAAGGCTGATGAAAGACGCACATGCACACAAAAATGAGAAAGAGGAAACAGGGCTTAATGAAAGCCCAACTAACAATGAAAGACTTGAAAAAACAATGTGTGTGCGTGTGCAGAGAGGCAGAAAGAGAGACTAAACACGTCCACTAAAGAAGAGAAAAGAGGATGAAATAACATAGAGATAAGTTAGCGGAGAGGCTATTATTTCATCATAAAGAAGAATGCTTGATTCTTAAAGAAACAGAGAGACATTTACACTGTGCAGAGGCGCGCACGCACACACGCACACACAAACTGGAGAATGACGTAGGCAGCCTTTATAGAAGGAAAGTTGCGTGAATTTTAAGCCAAATCTGATTTATGCACATAGATGTTAAATATACTTAACAGCACTTTGTTTTATTGGTGAATTGTTTGCCAGTAGTCCAAGTATCTGTTTGGGCGGGCATGAGCCAAGAAAGTAAACGGAAAATTGTTGAAGGGGTCACCAAGGTATTGGAGGATATAGGAATCCCCAAAGAAGCAGTAGAAATAATCATCTATGAAACACCCAAAACAAACTGGGCAACAGGCGGAAAACTACACTCAGAATCAGAGAAACTCGCAAAGACAAAAGTACCATGACTGCACACACAAAACCCTCTACAAAAAAATCTGAACGGGTCAATAAATATCACTTCCGCCGTATTTTCTAATCGTCAAGTATGCGACTGCCTTGACAGAAGCGTCGAAAAACTTGACCACAGTAGAAACCCGACAGGAACAGGCCCAGCGGGAGGGCACAACGCCAAACATAATGGAACAGAAAAGCAGAATGGCAGAACTCGCCTGGTCACTAAAGAAAGCCAACTACGCCGACGAAACCATAAGGATGGTGAATTCCGCGCTAAGAACGCTTATAGCAAGAGGCGCAGACCTATCAGATCCAGAAACCGTAAAAGACGTCATAGCTCGTCAAAACTGGTCAGAAAACCGCAGGCGCAACGTAGCCAACGCCTACCAACTCTACGCCAACAAATATGGAATAAAATGGGAAAAACCCAAAACCAGATTCACACGCAAAATCCCATTCATACCAAAAGAGGAAGAGCTTGACAGCCTAATAGCAGGTTCACACCGAAAACTCGCAGCCTTTCTACTCCTGCTAAAAGAAACAGCCATGCGCTCAGGAGAAGCCACCAAACTCAAATGGACAGACTTAGACGAAGAAAGAAGACTAA
>JAVZLK010000019.1:0-15182 GCA_038883795.1 Bathyarchaeia archaeon | reverse complement strand
GCTTGACAGCCTAATAGCAGGTTCACACCGAAAACTCGCAGCCTTTCTACTCCTGCTAAAAGAAACAGCCATGCGCTCAGGAGAAGCCACCAAACTCAAATGGACAGACTTAGACGAAGAAAGAAGACTAATCACTCTAAACAATCCAGAGAAGGGCAGCAACCCAAGAATATGGAAAATCAGCACAAGACTAACAGGAATGCTAAGCACACTGCCAAAACGGAACATCTACATCTTCGGAAACCCAAACGCACGCGCCATAAGAGCATCATACTGCTACACAAGAAAAAGCCTAAGCCAAAAACTACAAAACCCACGACTACTACGCATAAGCCTACACACATTCAGACACTGGAAAGCAACAACACTATACCACCAAACAAAAAACATACTCCTCGTAAAAGAGTATCTCGGACACGCAAGCCTCGAAAACACACTCCTCTACATACAAGTCGAACAAGCCATATTCGGACTAACCAACGACGACGAATACACCGTAACAGCCACAAACAACAAAGAAGAAATCAAACAGCTGCTCTCAGTAGGCTTCGAATACGTCTGCCAGAAAGACGACATACTATTCTTCCGAAAACGCAAATAAGAAAGAAAATACACAAAAACTACGGGGTCAAGAAAACCAAGCAAAAACAACCATGAAAAACCTTGCAAAACCCTGCGAGGTTGATGAAAAACAGTGCGGGGTTGCCCTAGCCTGGTAGGGGGCAGGCCTGCTAAGCCTGTGGTCAGTAATGGCCGCGCGGGTTCAAATCCCGCACCCCGCGCCACTAGAACGCTATGAACCGAAATTGTTTAATTTCACCTCTGCATCCCCTTTAAGGCAATGGGTGAGGTGGTGCTCTGTGAAAACTTATTTAACGATATGGTTTTACAGTGAAGGTGCAAGTCCGTTAGAGGTTGTCGAAAAGCTTCGCTCCATGGGCTTTGAACCGCTAAGAGGATATCACGATCACGTTTATGATTGGGGAAGGAAAGTGGAGCTTATGGAAGTTCTTCAACTTGCCAACAAAATCCATGAAACCCTGAGGGGAATGAAAGTCTTTTACAAGCTGGAAACGGAGTAGAAGGGCAAGTTCAAAAGTGGCGTTAGCGAAACGTTAAAGAATTCCAATGTGTTTTCAAAATTGCTGGAAACCGCCGAGGTAGCTCATTCTCAAAAGAGTATGGTGATTTCTCCCGAACTGTCACTCTGCTAAGGGTGACTTCCAAAGTAAACATTAATTTAGTCGCTCTTATTCTTTTATAGAATTAAATGGACAGCTATTAATGATTTTTCTTTTTGTAGATTATAACAACCAGTAATGTTGTTATCATCAACGATAACGGGATAATAGGCGACGAAAACTCTGGGATAACATATTGTTCCATGAGAGGATAATTGTCTTTGTTATAATCGTTTATGATATATGGGACGTCACCAAAACCGTCATGGTTCGAATCCGAATACGCGTAATCACTCCAATAGTTGCCTCCCAAGCAGCCATTATCCCATATATTACGACAAATAGGAGAGTCAGGGATTCGGATTTGGTATGTATTGAATATGAAGTTATTATGGTAAAACTTGTTGTTCTTTGGGTAATTATTATAAAAATAAATGCAGTAAGTACAACTTTTAATAGTGTTTCCGAAAATTGTGTTATTCGCCACATAGAATTGTAGGTACATGCCATATCTGCATCCGATAATGTTATTGTTGTAAACCTCATTGTATGATGTGGTTTCATAATCATCCCAATATCCATTCGCGATACTAATTCCAGTGTCACTGCCTGTTATGTTGTTTCCAGCAACGGTGTTACGAGGCCCACCGATTACTATTTGAGTTCTACTTCCTTTAAACACATTATTGGTCACATAATTATGTGAAGAATCGCTGATAGCTATTCCCCCCTCAGCCATAAACTCATTATAGGAAACGATATTGAAAAATGAAGCATCAATTACCTTTATTCCCCATATGCATGCCAAGAATTTACAATTTGTAATATTATTGTTTGTAGCGTGAGAAAGGGTGACGCCATAACCATAATCGGTGATTGTAATATTTCGAATCTCAACATTACTTACCATCTCAATCTTTATCCCGGTAAGATACTTTGCATTTACTGTTACCTCTTTGCCAGGACCTTGGAGGGTAAAGCCTGCTCCATCAATCGTGATGCCATCTTTTTGAATTATAATTCCATCAGCATGAATAGTGATATTGTCAGTAAAATAATACACATCTCCATCTCTATTTATCGGTGCTGTTGGCGGTTGTATTGAGCCATCAGCCAAAATATATATGGTCACATTTGTGTTTGCCAAAACAGGGTTATTCGAGAACTTAACTATAAAGTTGCAAGTAAAAATCAAAAAGACCAATAACAAACGTCTCAAACTTAATCCCTCGGTTATTTATCTCAAAAATAATTTAAAAAATTTTTGTTTGAATCTTCTATTTTACTAGGGAGTTTTACGGTATAACTTATAATTCTTCATAATAAAAAATTTTTACAGTCTCTTTTTGCATTGACTTTTATCCGTAATTATAACCAAACAAACATAAAGGGAGATAAAAACAAAAATCCAAAAAGAAAGAAAACAAAGGGTCTATAGGCTTGTGTAACCTTTCTGGAATTAAAAGGAATAAGTGTCCTTCAGTAACAATTTTTGAGGATTGTTTTAATAGGTAACTCTCTTAGAGAGACAATAGTAGAGAAGAGAAACTGGAGTAACACTATTCTTTAACAGATATGCTTGTATGCCATTCTCTATCCCTTCTAAGCGTCTTCTCTGATGCTAATGTGTTAATGCTTTAGGGACAATTCAATGTAGTATTTTATCTTATGTATAGTGATGTTGACGAGTCTCCTAGTGAGACGATGAGGATGAAACACCCATGGGCAGTGGAAGAAAGTCCTGTCTGAGCACCTTGTCTTGTGGGGGGCTCTAGCATGGGCGGAGTTCTCCCTGATGAGGGAGTTTGAGGCAAGCATAAAAACTCCGTGTGATGAGATAAGGTTAGTAGGATAGGCATCCTTTAAGGATATATAGCTATGTCCTTAAATGTATGTCTAAGATATAGATGTATATCCTTAATAGGTTAATGTCCTATCCTCAACATGTTTAAAACATCACAGTAATGCTCAGACTGGGTGTGTTGCCTCAGCATCCAGTTCAAAGCCCCTGTCCCCCACCAACCCACAGGGGCAGAGCATTACCTTACATTATTAACAGTTAATACTTCTATACCCTAAATGAACACTCAATATCTTCCAGTGACACATCATGCAATTCAGGGGTGATGATGCGTCCGCCGGACGTACCTTAATGGATGCTCCTGAGGAACAATAATCAATGGATGAACCGCACGGCGTTCGCTCCATGCCTAGACAATGATGCCGAAGCCTCCGAGACCATAGAGATGATGCCCAACCGCTGGGGATTATCAGATATGCCATGATTGTCACGCGTGACGGTCATCGACATGCCATGATTGACATGACATGTAAGGAATAGAAATTATCCATTAATCTTTTAGACTTATCTCTATAAATAATAACCCTTGATGGTTCACTGTGAGCAATTATTACTCTTGGAGCAACAAAGATGTTTGGACATTCTATTCTTCACAAGACTTTATCCTAGAACAATAATTCTCTTTTCAAGATAATCCTAAGAGGAATTTTAGAATCTTGGGGTACTATACAGACTTATCCTTATTCTTACAATCTTACATCCTTACTTTCTTGAACTAGAAGAAGACAGCATCACTTAACAGCGACTAAAAGAACGTGACTCATCGAAAGTTGTTAAAAATCAGGACGCTTGAGCTAAGTGAATATCGTAGCTTTTCTTGCTAGATCGGCTCGCATAAAACTAATAAGAAAATTAATCAGATTGCAATAAGCGTGAAGATTATGTATGATGTTATAATTGCAGGCGCGGGCCCTGAAGGGCTCGCTGCAGGTATCTATTGTGCAAATTCTGGTTTACGAACGCTTATTCTGGAATCTAAGAAAGATGTTGGAGGAAGAATGCGCAGGGCACGGAGCATAATCAACTATCCAGGTTTTCCAGAAGAAATTACAGGACGAGAATTAGCAAAAAGGATGATGCGACAAGCAGGAAAGGCAGGTGCAGAGATTAAAACAGCAGAAGAAATCCTGGATCTATCATGTAAAGAAAACAAATTTGTTGTTACTAAAAAGAATACATACAATTTTAGAGCTTTGATTTTGACTACGGGTGCTGGAATGAAAGGGTTGGGTATACAAAATGAAACATGGATTGGTGATGGAGTTAGTTATTGCCTTGAGTGCAGTTCGCCTTTGATTAAGGAAAAGGATGTAATCGTTATAGGTAGCACTCAAAGAGCTATTGATGAAGCCATCTACCTAGCAAAGATTGCTAAGCATGTCAAACTTGTTAATAATGCCAATTCGATTGTAATAGAACAGAAAGTAAGAGAAAAATTGGAGAGAAACGGAATAGAATTGATAGAAGACTTTGTTGGAGAGAGCATTAAGGGTGAACCTCCAGGTAAACAAATGGTTTTACGTCATTTGAAAAACTCTAAACGCAGAAAACTTACAGCTAATCTTATTCTGGTGGTAAGCCCAACTGTTCCTTTTGTTTCGGTTTTGCGGAAAGCTGGTATTAAAACACATCGAGCGGGTTGCATCGTCGTTGATGAGTTTGGAAGAACAAATATCGAAGGCATATACGCTGCAGGAAGCTGTGCATCAACTTTGAAAGATATCATCCCTTCACGCATTGGTGATGGAACCACAATTGCAGCTTACGTGTGCTTATACTTAAAGAATAAAACATGTGTTCTCAGCTCATAAACTTATGCCACATCTTAAACTAAACATAAAAAACAACGTAAATTGAAAGCTTTCTATCTTCTATTAACGATGACTAAAAGAATAGATTGTGGCGAAACAAAAAATGTTAAAAGAAATCCTCAGTTATTTAATAATTTGAAGGGTTTCTCGATGAGGCTTGTTGTTGGCAAAGCCAAAGAGGATGATATCAGCTCCATTGTAAGGTTAATTGACAGGTGGATAAATGAAATGAATTGGTCATGGGCAGCTGATAGGGGCGGAACTATTCAAAAGGTTCTTGAAGACGAGAATTGTGAGGTTTTGGTGGCGAAAGTAAATGAGCGGGTTGTCGGTTTCTTACATCAGCATTTCTACTTGGATATCCTTCATGGAAGTTTAATGAGCCACATAGATTTTATGCTCGTGGATAAGGAGTATCGCAACAAGGGAGTTGGCTCCAAGCTCCTAAGGACAGCAGTTGAGAACGCTAAAAAGAGAGGCGTTACTGAAATACATGTAGACACAATATTCGATCAAGCCGCAAAATTCTATCGCAAGTACGGTTTCAAAGAGGACGGGACATATTTCGAGCTAAACCTTGAACAGCACTAAAACCTTAGGGACCTCAACTTAAAAACGGAAATAGACTGAGAAGAAAAATAATTATTTCAGCTGCGTGCACTAAGGAAGACATCAAACATTTTCTGTTATGAGACACTAACAGAAACTACAACATTAAAGATAAGATAAAAAGATGGGGATGCATTTTTGGTTTTATTCTTTTCCGACTTTGTCGATTAGGAAGTATTGTTTATGGGTTTGCTTGTCCCATGCTATAGCTATGCAGAAGTCTAGTTTTGTGTCTAAGGCCATTGTGATTAGGCGTAGTTCGTTGTCGCAGTGTTGTATTATTATTGTTCTGCCGCATTGCCTCATGTATGTGGCTTCTCTTATGCCATAGTCTTTGTCCGGCGTTATGAACTGGAAGAATTTGTGGGCGAGGTTGATTTTGAGGATTGTGCCTCTGCCATAGCTGTCTTCGAATACATAATTCCAAGAGAACAGCGTTACTTGAACTGAATTGATGGCTTCCACATTTCCAAGGTTGTCTGTACTATTAAATTCAATTATGTAGACGCCGTCGGCCAAGCCTGCAAGGTTGAACGGTTCAGTATAGGTTTGCCAGCCGCTGTCATAGTTAGAGTTGAATATTCGATAAGCTATGGAAAAGACGCTTGAGCCAGCATCTGTGACTTCTAAAGTGAAAGGTGTATCTGGGGTGACGTAAACTTTGTCTGAAGCGTATTTTGGCTCGCCTATAATTAAAGTGGTCACTGGTGGAGTGTTGTCAAGAATAACTGTTACAGTGTTAGTTGGTTCAGTGTTTCCAACGTTGTCGACGCTGTAAAAGTCTATGGAGTATTCGCCGTCTGCAAGTCCTATCAAGTAGAAAGGTGCAGAGTATTCCAGCCAGCCTGTGTCGTATGTGCTGTTGTAAATGCGATATAACGTTGACGCCACACCAGTGCCGCCCGGATTATCTTCAGCGGTTAAAGTGAACTGGGTAGCAGATGATACATAGATATTGTCCGTGGGGCTAACATATTTTGGTTTGCCGATATTCAGCGTTGTTGTTGGCGGAATGTTGTCTATGATTTCTTCAAATTCTGGTGGACTTGCATAAACGTCAATTGGGCCAACTATGGCGGTCACCGTTACGTCGCAACCATACAGTTCTGCTGGTTTAATCTCTCCAGTATATTCAAATACGTCCATAACTTCTTCTCCATAACTTCCTTGAATTGTTAATTCGAATGGACCTTCTGAGATGCCTATTAGTTCGAGGCGGTATGTGCCTGCCTTGGGTTTAATAATAATTATAATCTGTGTTTCTGAAAATGGACCTAAGTAGACAGCTGTGGGGATATTGTTTTCTCCTCGGCCTGTTATGGAATTGTAACCGACAAGGTTTCCATCCGGGTCGATCACTCGAATAAGACAGTTTGATCTTAAGATGAATGTAAGGTAAGACAAGCGTTCTACCGGCTGAGCAGCAGCTTTTGTTTGAAGCGACAGGATAGCATAGGCTGTTGTTAGGTCTGGATTGTAATCCTCAGAGGAAGTTGACCAATATCCAAGACCAGGCCCTGCGTTTATTTGCATTCCAACTAATTTGTTGTATAGGTCTTGATACCAGTCATGTCCATCGATCATGGACACTCCATACATTGTAAGGGCCTTCGCCATAGTTAAATAATAATAATACGGACGCGATCCATAGACTGGATTAGTATCCCATGTATAATGATTCGCGACCCAATTTATGGCCGCTGTTACCCGCTCATCAGTTTTTGGAACGCCAGAAAGTAATAGACTCCAAATGCCGGCACCTGTCATACTGCCATAAGATAGAGTTCCACCAGCCAGACTCCATCCCCAAGGTCTGTAGATAAAGCCTCCATCATTATACGATGGCCTTGAACTATCGTGAGCCCAAGCTTGGTCGTTTGAGGTAGGTCTATTCTGACAGCGTTGAGTGAATATTATTGCCTTGCTCCATGTTGGATCGGTTTTTGGTAGGTTTGCTGCATCTAGAGCCAGTAATGCAAATTGAGTATTTGAAAGGTCAGGATCTCCTCTTGAGGAGTAGTACGTCCACCCGCCATATTGATAATTGGCTGGTGTATATCCAAAAGTTTCGTCTTGTTGAGCTCCTACGAGCCAATTTTTCGCATTTTCTATAATGGTGGTATAGCTTGCGTTATGAGTTGCAACCAATGCTAAAATCGCAGTTGATGTCTCATAAACTGGATAGGATGTGTAGATTGAACCATCATAGTGGACCCAGCTAAGAATATAGTTGATTGCTTTTCTTACAGTTAGGTCTGTTTCATCATAACCAGCATTCAAGAAAGCGAGTGCCACCAAAGAAGTTACACCAACGCTGCCACGCCATGAACCATCACCGGACTGTCTTGTCCGAAGCCAAGCTAAGCCTTTCTCAATCGGTTCCACGGATGGACCACTAACATATTCTACTGCGCTTGTTGCCATATCTGAATCTGTTAGCTCACCCATTGTTACGGTAACTGTTAGATTATAGAACCCTTGGCTCTGTTGTGTCGGGGGATATACTTTCAGTTCATACAATCCAAGAACAAATCTTTTAAATGTGGCTACTATGTCATCTAGAGACATACTACCCGATGGTTGAATTTCACACGCAGCAAATTGGTTTCCGATTCTTACTGAAAAATCTGATTTTTTGAGAAGAAGATTGCTTAGCATCGTTGGAATCCACTTGACTGAGACTATAATAGGCTTAGGATTGTTGGGATCGCCGGCTGATGCTGGTGACTCTGTTTTTGGCAAAATGATTTGAAGTTTGTAAACATAGAAAACGTCAGCCCATTCAATGTTATCTACATATTTTTCTTTGAAGATGTTGTCTTTCCAGCAGTTCAAGGCAATTTGATAACATGTATACCAACCAAATGGTGCATCAACCGGTATGGTCCATGTAACTGTGAAAGTGGCAGTTTCACCTGGCTCAAGTGAAGCTGATTCTGGTACCTTAGATATCTGTGGATCATATTTTTCAAATTCTCCGGTAGGATCTTTGAAGCTTACTCCTAACCAGAAAGTTGTTCTAACTGGGCGTAAGTTCTTTACCTCCACTATAGTCTTTGTAGTTTCTCCAGGCTTGTACCATGTAGTTTCTGGAGCATAGGTAATGTAGAAATCTACGGGTGATATCTCAACTTTCGTCTCGAATATGTTGTTCTTTGCATAATCATTTTCATCAACCTCTTCAGCAGGATTGATGTTTAGTAATTCTGCTTTAATCGTGAGCTCTCCTGTTGGGGCGGTTGATGTGTCCCATGTAAAGACAACTGTAGTTTCTGAACTTTCCGCTAAATTGGAAACGGATTGCGTGCCAATTTCAGAGTCATCATATTGAACCTTCACATCAAAGCTTACTGCATCATGCTCAATCGTGTAACCCATATTCTTTACGGTTACTGAAATATCAACAATGTCACCTCGATAGATATTTGTTTTTGAAATCATAACATTAGTAATGGCAACATCATGATGGGTTCTCCAGACGTATTCCAAAAGGACAATATCTGCTATAGTTTTCGGACCGTAATCCTCCAATTTCAGCAACTTCTTTAGATTATCGTCAAAACGAAAGCCAACTGAAATCTGCAATCCAATGACAACATTAAGTTCAAATGTACTGCTTTGAGTCAATGATGCGGATATCGACAAATATAGCTCAAATTCAACATGAGGACCTGCCACTTCATAAAATTTGGCCCAAATATCAAAAGCAAGGCTCGGTCTAATTTCGATCGATACGCTAACTTCGCCAGCTGGAGGAATAAATTCACTACTCATGCTACGATCGCTAAATCCTTCTAATTGCATTGTGTTCAGATTGTATCTCACTCCTGATTCAAGCCAACCTGTGGCACGATATCCAGCTGTTATCGTCATTTCCGCCTCAAAATTGACTGAAAGTCTTGCTTCAACGCTAAATTCCAGCGAAACCTCCACCGGAACTGGCCCAATAAAGAAAGTGACAGGATAAGAGTACTCAAAGAGAGGCAGAGTCCATGGTTCTTCTTCATTAGAGTATTCCGCTTTTATGCATGCTTCGACATCGAGTTCAAGCTTAGCGTCAGTTCTTATTGATGATTTAAAGGATTTTAGTCCGAAAATAGGAAGTGTAGGTTCCCAGCTGATATAAAAGGTAGCACTAAGCTCTAGGTGGCCGTTATACTTTGCATATGAACCTGGAGGAACTTCGAAAGGTATTAGGATGGAACCCGAGATATCTTCATTAATAATGCTCCAAGTGTAAGACCAGCTAAAGTCACCATCATAAGTGGAATCAGCGGTTGCATGTTTAGTGGTTGAAACGCTAGCGCTACTTATATCGGCAGCGGAAAATAAGAGTTGTTGATCCGCAACGTTTTCGTCAATTTCATTCTCTTCAGTTTCAGACAAAGAATATTCTATTAGAAAACTCTTATACCCTTGAAATGCATCACATACATCCGTGATCGGCATCGTTATGTCCTTCTCAGTAACAGTTAGTGTTTCGTTTAATATTATTGATGATTTTTCAACGAATAATGATGCCATTAAGCTGTTACCTCCTCCGAGATCTACCAGCCAATTTAGACCCGAGATTTCATCGGAGTTTAGTAGTGTAGCATCCTCTGGAATGATGATTCTGATCGACCAAAAACTACGATATACTTGTTCATCAGGCAATCGCTGTAACAACATTTTTAGAAAAGTTACCTGTGTGAATATATACTCTGCAAATCTTGTAGGATTAGTTGGTCCAAATCTAATAGACCATGAATCACCTGTACTACCTGGCATGGTGGTTAAAACTCTTGGAAAGGCTACAGCATCTACGTAAATTCTGCACTCATTAAAATTACCCCTTGGCACTATGCTGGAGTTCATTATCAATGTGTCAAGTCCTAAAGAAAAATCATATTCTTGATATAATGCTTCGTAGAATTGCTTACGAACCGGTATGGGAATCTCTTCTTCACCAATATCGTTAGTAACATCCAAAGCCTTTCTGTAAATCTCTGCAAGTGGCGATGTAGGTATGACAATATTATGCTTCAGAATTATTAAAATCGTATCCTCACCTTCCAGAATTTCCAAATCGTCAAACGCATTAAATTCAAGCACAGCAGGAGAGGTTGAATCCGCACGAACTAGGAAGAAAATCGATGGTGAGACCATGGATGACGACAGCAGAATAAGTACAACCAAGATAGCCGATTTTATTTTCTTCATTTTCCTTTCTCCTTTCCTTTTTTGGCAATTTTTAATTTTTCCGTTGGTTCAATTTTTAAAATTTTTTATACCAAGTTCTAGAAGAGAGTTCTATTCAACATTTAAATAACATCTGTCAGCAGTTACTTGCTTCTTAAGATCAGATGGCTTTACTGCCTATTTTTCGTCTTATGACGATTTTGCCGTTTTTAAGTTCCCTAATTATGTCCCCTCCAGAATTTAGTATGAAATAAGTTCATTTGCTGTAACTATTTTGCTTCCGAATCCTTTAGATTGTGTTCACAGCTTTCGTTCTCTCCTTTTTCTTCAATTTAATTTTTCCAAGCTCTAAAGGTTTTATGCCTAACTCTTCCATCACTATTTTGCCTAGATTGCTATGACTGATGGTAAAACACCGAATTTTCTATTTCCAAGAATGTTCTGTTAGTAACGTCTAACCGAAAATGCTTTATTTTGGGCTTTTTCGCGTTTTTGTTTTGTTTTTGGTTGTTTTCGGTTAACGCCTATTAAGCGAGGCGCAACAATACTATTGTTGCTTCATTATCGTCGGCGTTTGCGCGCGCAAAAAGCTTTGAGTTTGGGGGAAAGAATAGTATTCTTTCGCTTCGTTTATCAGTTTTTAACCGAAAATTTCGCTTGTTTTTAGAAAAAAGGCGCAAAATTTAAGTTTCTTGTCTGAAATAGTTTTTGTTGAGGTGGTTTATAGGTGAGTGAAGAGGAGATTGCTGGCTTAATGGCTGAGGAAATGGCTAAGGATGCGTGTGAGACTGTTGTGGGCGATTGTAAAGCGAGGTGTGAGGCTGTCCTGCGCAAGATCTTAATTGAGGGTAGGGGCTTTGAGCTGCTGAATGGGCTTTCTGAGGCTGATAAGGGAGCCGTTAAGGAAAAGTTAAGGCAGCTCGTTGAACAGGCTGAAGAAAAACCGGTAGAAGCCAGCCAAGGACAACGTTAGTAATAAGCCAAAATTTCAAAGTTTTAGTGGGGCCCCCACCACTCCTTATGGGGATTATGGATTTTAACGGCGGTCAGCATCGGCCTCCGTTATCGAGTGTGTTTTCGCATACAACACGGATATGCAAGCAGTCATGCGTTGACGAATGCGTCATCGTATCCGTTACAAGCTACGTTATCGCCATTCGATTCTTGGAATGGAACCCCCACCCCTATAGGCTGGAGCAAGCATTCAGGAATAGGCATAGCATGCAAGCATGTACGCTGATAAATGCCTATTAGGTGTGAGTCATGCATAAATGCTTCCATTGCGACTAATGGTTCAAGAACAAGCAAGCACTACAGGCGTATTTTGAGATTTTGCGAACAACGACAAAATATATTCAAAACTTGCAGCTTTACGAGGCGTTTTACAAGCTCTGAATTTCGTAAAGTACACAGTATTCTAGAAGACCTTTTGTTCATTCTTGGAATGAGAAGGGGCTTAGGCCTTTCGGTAGCATGTCCCTCAATGGGTGGGTGAGCTTTCCTTCAACAAGTTTTCAAGCTGCTCAACAACCTCTTCATAAGTTTGTCTAATGGAAAGCCCAACGCGTGCGGCAGCTTCCACCAATTCTTTTTCTACTTTTTCAATCTCTGAAGTTTTCAGTTTGATTAAAGTGGCGGAAATGAGTTTTCTTGCCTTCTCTCGGGTTTCAATGAGGTCGAAGACCAGATCTTTCTTGGCGTTTCTTGGAAGATCGGCCTTTAAAATCTCAAACTCCAGCATTTCAAAGGCTAAATCAACATTATCTCTTAAATTCCAAAGTTCTCCAAATTCCTTCTTCCCTTTAACCAGCTTTTCAACTAAACTGGAAAGGTGGTTGATTTTTGAGGTGAAGCCTTCTCTCGCCCTAAGAGTGGCTGTGGCTTTAAGAACTGCCCTTTGTCCTCTCCTACCTTTTTTCTCCTCCACATACCCCTTCCTAATCAGATCGCTCAGCCTCTTTCTAATGGTGTGTTTGGAGGCTGTTCCCTTCAATTTTCTGCAAAGTTCATTAAACCCTAACTCTTCGCTTTCCTGAACCGCCCTAAGAATTGCCTTTGAAATGTCGTCTAGGTTAGACTGGTACACTGGGTAACCCAGTAATCTATTTAAACGTAGAGCCTATATAAGTTTTGCTAAGGGTTGGAGGCGATTTAAACGTGAGTCAAAAGTCGTGTATGTTGTGGACGAAGGTTGATGCTCACATAAGAAAGCTTGTTGAAGCGCTTGCTAGAAGCCAAGGCCTAACCATAAGCGAGTATGTTAGACGCCTTGTCATTGAAGATTTGGACAAGCGAAGCGTCTTCACAGCCAAACTAAAAGAGGTGGCCAGAAACCATGACAAATAACGCTGCCATGCCAAGTAAAATGCCGAGGCTGTGTTGGCTAAAAGTTGAAGACGTCAGGATACCGGAAGGGCGATTAAGAAGCCACTTCGACGATCAGGACGACTTCAATGAGAGTGTTAGGGCTAATGGCGTCATTCAGCCCATCCATGTTTGTGAGGATAAAAGTGGCGTTTATTGGCTTGCAGACGGCCAGAACAGGCTTGAAGCCCTTAAAAGTCAAGGCAAAACCATGATTCAAGCCTATGTTGTAAAAGGCTCAAAACAGGACGCTATCCTCCATAGCGCCAAACTAAACGTTCTAAGAGGCAAAGTTAACGTTGGAGAGTTAGCCGAGTTTCTATTAAACCTTCGGAAGGACATGAAGGTTGAAGAGATAGCTGAAAGTTTAAGGCTATCAAAGGGCTATGTTAGTAAACTTTTGAGCATAGCACAAAATAAGCCTGTATTGGAAAAATTGAAGGCCGGGCTAATCTCATATAAAGAGGCCTACAATGAAGTTTCATGCAAGTCTCCTGAAGAGGTGCAAAGTTTCCCGGGGAAACAAGAATCGCAAGAAACAATACACAAAGCTGAAAGTTTGACCGTCAAACAAGAATTCGAAGAAACAAGACAGCCCTTAACGGATGAGGATTTAGGCATAACAACAAACCTTAAACGGGCTTTGGAAGAGGGTAAGCGCTTCAAACCTTTAGGCCCGGACGATTTGAAGCCTGAAGAATCTAGAAAGACGGAGTATATGACTTGCGATTATTGTGGCAAAATCCTCTCAAGGCTGGACGTTAAATGGATTAAAGTCCACGCTGAAGAGTACGACAAGGTTTTGTTGCTCATTAAAGGTGAGGCTGAAAGGGAGACTCGAAACGAGTCTTTCCAGCCTTGAAAAGGGTGATTTTATGGAGAAGAAAGAGGAGACGCCTAAACAAGGATTGTCAGACGAAGATTTAGGCTTAGCGCTTGTCGACTGCCTGCTGCTAAGTCCGCCTAAAGAATCCAGAACGTTAGACGCCTTAATTTTCGAGGTCGAATACCAAGGCAAACGTTATCGTCTAGGCGTTATCGGTAAAGAGGCCCTTGAAAGCGTTAAGAAACACGGCTACAAAGATAGCAACAGCAAAATCCACTTGAAAGTTCCTCAAAGCCTGCTGAAAGAGCCTATAGGATGGATTAACGAGGCCTACTGAAATGTTAGAAGTAGCAGCTTCAACATCCCAATTTTTCTATTTTACAGCCATGAAGTAGAGGTGAAAATGTTGAGGCTTTATGTGTGTAATGCTTGTGGAAGAGTCTTCCAAGCTGCTGGTTTGAGTCCTTGCCCTTATTGCGGAAGTCAACATGTAGGCGAGGCGAACTGCATTGAATATTGAAGATTTTGAAATTTTCCTCGAGGATTTCTATGATTTCCTAGACTCGCTAAAGGCTTCAGTTGTTAAAATGAAACAGCAAATTGCGAAGCTTGTAGGCGTTAGTGAAGACAAGGCTGAACCGAAATTTTCATGGAACCCGGACAAAATAAAATGGGAGAAGGCTCAAGGCGTCAAAGGAGAGTTTGAAAGGTCTGAGGATATAAACAATCCAGAGTTTAAGGCTTTGTTGAAGGATTTAGCTCAGCATAATGGCAAGCTTACTAGAGATGGCTGGTTTTACTGGACCTTTAAAAATGGCTCCACCGTGGGAAGGAAGAAGCGCGAGGCATAAGGGCTAATGCTTCGCTGCCCACAATGGGCTCAACGCTTCTCTATAAAGACGGATTACGCTATTTGGCAGACGGCTCAAGCGTTCAACGCTACCTTTGCAGAAACTGTAGTTACCGGTTTAGCGAAACCAGAAAACCATATATCAACACATACACAAAAGGTGAATGTGATGCACACCAAAAGGCGGCTAGGCTTTTGGTGGAAGCCCAAGGGCAAACGGAAAAGCGGGAAGCGGGAGCCACAGAAACAGGCTTCGACGTTAAAGGGAAAATCCTAGAGTTTGCATGGTTCCTTAAAAAGCAAGGTTACAGTGAAGAAACAATAAGGTTGCATGTTTCAGCCCTGAGAACACTGCATGAAAGAGGAGCGGATCTATACAATCCAGAATCGGTCAAGGAGGTTGTTGCTCAACAAAAATGGTCTGAAGCTAGAAGACGTAATGTAATAAACGCCTATTCACGCTTTCTAAAGCATGAAGGAATACAATGGGATAAACCAA
>JAVZLK010000018.1:0-32120 GCA_038883795.1 Bathyarchaeia archaeon | reverse complement strand
TTACGGCAAATCAGATGCCACAACAACAAGCAACGGCGCAAATACGTTTCTGTTTTTTGATGATTTTGAAAGTTATACTGATGGAAGTGATATTAACGGACAAGGTGGATGGGTAACAAAGAGAGTGGGAGGAGTTGGCGAGGCAAAAGTTAGACTTGTTAATGGAAGAAAACATTTGCACATTACGTCAACCAACTACCAAACTGCTGTTGTTCATCAATTCAGCGCTCAAAACAATATGGCAATTCACACATACAAGTATGCTGATGATTGGGATGAAGCATACGACATGGGATTTGGAGACGGTGGTTATTCAACTTATGGGTTAGTGAATGGTTATTGGGCAGTATGGTGTGGATGGGCAGGCGCATATTCTAAAATAGTAAAATATGTAAGTTCAACCGAATATCCTTTAGCTTCAATTAGTGATTCTGACCAAAACAACGTTTACCATAAATGTGATTTTGGATGGTATGGTTCAGGTCTGAAAGCTTGGAAAGATGGTAGCCTAAAATTATCAGCTACGGATACGACTTTTAGTTCACAAACATATCTTCATTTACATTGTTATTCTGGCTCAAGCCATTACATTGATTGGGTGCTCATAAGAAAATATGTTGACCCAGAACCTTCGCATAGCAGTTGGGGAAGCGAAGAGCAAGCAGGCGGCGGGCAAACTTATGAAATTTATGTTGACGCTTTAAGCCAATCTCTTGCCACACCAGCCTATCAAAGCGCATATACAATCGACAAGGAAGCAAGCGTAGCCGCCCATGGCTTAACAACTTCGGAAACAATGTTCAACATTTCTAAAGATGCTTTTGTAAACGCTTTGGCTGATATGCTTGTTGAAGTTGTAACAGGTGTAATAGAAATTTTTAAAGATGCCATAGCCACGGCGCAAGTGTTATGCCAAACTGAAACCGCATTTAACATTGACCAAGATGCCTTGGCACAAGCATTAACACAAACCCTTTTTGAATTGAGCATAGCAAAAGACGCTGTTGTTAAAGCTTCCACCACAAGCGTTTATGAAGTGACTTTTACGCTTCCACTAGGCGCAATGGTGAAGGCAGAAGCCCTTTCCACTTTAGAGTCAACATTCAACATAAGCCCAGAAGCCACCATAAAAGTGCTTGCAGAAGTCTCCATAATAAAGCCTACAGAAGTGAAAATTACAAGGCTGTATCTTGTTATTGGCGATTTAGCCATCCAAATCCAAGGCAACTAGCGTGGGAGGCGCACAAACTTGGGTAAAAGCGCTAAAAGAACTGTTGTCGAAATCCGCGAAGACTTGCATAGGGAAATTAGGAAGTTAGCGTTTTTGAATGATTTGCGGATTTATGTTGTGGCAAACGCCATAATAGAAGATTTCCTAAAAGACGAGGAGAAGGTTAAAGCTTTGATTAAAAGGCTGAAACTTTAAAGGAGCAATAGCTTAATTTATGGTTTGGTGCTTATGCGTGGATAAGGATGCGGAAAGGCTTGGGCATCTCAGACCAGAAGAGAAGGTTAATTTGGCTATTGACATGTCAGATGCTGTTGTGCGTGTATGCGCTGAAGGCATTAGAGCGCAGAATCCAAAAATAAGCGATGAGGAGCTTATTGAAAAATTGCGCGAAAGACTTGAGTGGAGTAAACGCTGGCGCAAAAGAGGCGTTTAAGTTGGAAGTTTTTTATGATTTTGTTAAGCGTCTCATAAATGGTTTTGAGAAAGCTGGTTTGGATTATGCTTTTACTGGCGCTTTGGCTGCCAGCTTTTATGGTGTTCCGCGAACCACCGTGGATGTTGATGTTTTGGTTTATATTTCGGAAGGAAAGCAGAAGGCAAGACTTGTCGCTGCTTTGCGAGAGGCAGAATTAACTGTTGATGAAGGGGAAATTGAAAAAGCCTTAAAGTCTGGTTATAAAATAGCCACCTTCAAGGATGGTAAGACACCCTACAGTGTTGACGTGATAATTTCGGACAAAAAATTTGAGAAAAAGGCGGGAAAAATAGCAGGTAAAGAAACGTTTTTTCAGGCACCTGAAGATCTGGTTTTGGCTAAGCTGCGAATGATTAAGGCAACAATACCAAGAGAAAGAGCCTTAAAGGATGAGGAGGATGTTAGGGCTATTCTAAAATTCACAAAAGTGAATACTGAAGCGCTGAAAAAACGGGCGAGAAAGGAGAATACACTTTCAATTCTTGAAGCCTTGACGAATGAGTGAAACTGGTTGAATGTTTAAATATATGTTTAAACATAATTTTGACGGGATAGCCTTATGACTAAGACTGTTACTATAAGGGATGAGGTTTATAGGAAGTTGTTGAAGATTAAGCGGGAGGATGAAAGTTTTAGTGATTTGTTTGAGAGACTTGCTGAGGGTGCGAATCCCCTTGACGTTTTAAGGAAGCTTAGGGGTTGTGTGGAGTTTAGGGATAAGGAGCATTTGCTTTCGGAAATTTGTGCTTTGAGGGCTGAGCGTAGGCAATGATTGTTTTAGACACGGATGTTTTAATCGAAGTTTTTGACAAGAAATCCGCCAAGGGTGATGAGGTCCTCCGCAGCCTTGAAAAGAAGGGTGAAGACATAGCCATTACCGTGATTAACCTTCACGAGATTTTGTATGGTTTGAAAAAGTATGCCCACCCAGTAAGAGAAGTTTTGCTTTTACCAGTTCTCGATTTTACTAAGAGGGATGCTGTTTTGTCCGCGGATTTGGAGTTAAGGGCTGAAGAAGTTGGATTGCCCATTAGAAGGGCTGATGCCATGATAGCAGCCATAACCATGAATAGGGGCGCAACCCTCTACACCTTCGACCAAAAACACTATGAACCCCTAAAAAAGTTTGGACTCAAACTATTCTTACGAAATGTTTAGTAAATTTGTGTTGTTTTACGTGGATGTTTAAATTCAATTTCATTCTAGGCGATCTATAAGATTCATAAATTTTTTAGTATGTTGATTAAACGAAGTGAGGATCTTAGGAAGCATCTGAAACTCTTATTCCTTTAGAGATTTTCTAATGGTTTTATATCTAAACTCTTCTTCCCTTAACTTGTTCAAGAAACGCTTCATCTCGTCAGGAGTAGCATATTTCGCTCCAGAACCAGCAAGGTCTATGGTGGACTTTGACTTAAATTTCGCTGAGCGTCTTTCTTTTTCATTAGGCTTCGCCTATCCATATAGTTTGGCTTAAGCCTTTGAAGTGTTCATCGCCTGTTATTATCTTTGCGTTTAGTGTTTTTGCTGTTGCTAGTATTATGGCGTCGAAGAGGCTTGGTGCTTTAAGTTTTTCTTTTTTGGTTTTTTCTGTTAGTTGCATGTGGCATTTTGCTGATTCTATGGCGGTTTCCTTGTCTATGGGGGTTATTTCTGAGGTTTCTTCTATTGTTTTTAGGCGTTCGTGGATTGTTTGTTCTTTTGCGCCTTCGCGCATGTATTTGCGGGCTATTTCAGCCAAAACAATGTCGGGCGTGTAGGCTTCTTCAGCTTTTTGAAGGATTTCTTTAGCTTTTTCTCCTTTTTGGCTTCCTATGAAAATTTCGATCCAAGCGTAAGCGTCAATCACCACCGCTGTTTTCACCGCGGTCTTCCTCCGTGAATGGCTTTATTTTTCCCTTGTCTATGCCGAAAACTTCACTGAGCCTTTGTCTGCGTTGTTGTGCAATAAAAAGCTTTATGGTTTCGTCTAGGGTTTGGGCTCCCAATTTTCTGCGTAGCCTCTCCAACATTTTTAATGTGCTTTTTGAAACTCTAATGGTTGTTGCTTCACTCATACATTTCACCATATACAAGTATATTATATACGAAAATATAAGTATACTGCAGATTTAGGCTTTTATATCCGTTTTGTTTTGCTTTCTTTTATGGCGGGTATGTGCGGGTCGTCTGTTATGCATGGTGCTTTTAGGTTTATATCTAGACATCTTCTTTCCTTAACTTGTCCAAGAGACGCTTCATCTCTTCTGGAGTTGCATACTCTGCTCCAGAACCAGCAAGGTCAATAGTGGACTTTCTAACATTGTAGCGCTTTTTTGTTTTAGTTTCTTCAAACTTCATAACTAACCAATTACACTTTCACAACACGCTTTATTTTTAACCTTTTCATTTCTGTAATTATTGTGGTTAGAGTGTTGCCATATGAGTTGGGCTGCGCCTATCCCGAGTATAAATCCCATGTAATGGATGAGAAAATTTACGGTCGTATTTTCTTGGATGAATTGTCTTGGAAATAAACTTAAGCTGAAAATGAGAATCAACAAGTATAAGATAGACACGATTATATATACAATTATCTTGTTCTTCAACTTTTCTTGGAGTTTCATTTTAACTTGCTTGTCGATGCTTTTCATCGTTTGATATGCAAACAAGACGAAGAAAAGTAACAATAAGCTTGCTGTTATTATGATACTTTCTGTGAATGTGAAGTAGATTAAAACAAATATTAAGGCGACGAATAATATGGAAGATAAGTAGGAGTATAATGTATCTACTTTAAGCGTTCTATGAAGAAATAGGACATAAGCAAAAACTAATGTGCCTAAAAATGCGGAGACAACTCCGGAAAATCCAAAACTTCTTGGAGCCCAAGTCCAAATTAGCCTATTTACTGGAATCCAAAGCAACGAAATAATGAAGGGCACGATTAAACAGTTAGTGATGAACAGTTTGTAGAAAAGTTTTTTCTCATTTTGTGAGAAAAGGAAAAGGTAGAGAAGCAACGTTGCTCCGAGATAGATAAGCACGTTTGGCAATAAGTGGTTGACTAAATCTTCATGCACAAAATGCGTTGTTAAAAGGTCGTAAAAATTTGAATAATCCCTATGCAAAATCAACATTCCCTTAACATCACTTGGCAAGTGAAAAATAAAGAAAAGAATTACAGGAATTAAAAAAATTATGAGCAATCCCATTAAATTATGACTTGTCAATCTTGGGATACACATCATAACCCTTTACTTTGAAATATTTGTCCGAGTAAATAAAGGTTAAAGAGGGATAGTAACTTGAGATTTCCAAAACTTGTGCATATAATACCTGATAAAAGGTTGTATGGTTGGAAGATGCTTTATTTTAGTTTGCCTATCTTGGGGATAGTTTTTATAATTAACTCGATTATTCTTTTTGTTTTCGGCTATTGGTTAGTGATACTCTATGCGATACTTTTACTATCGTATGTTCTGGTGTCTGCTTTGCCAGCAAAGAATGTTGCGAGGGATTTTCAAGCGGTTGAACTATGGTTGTCTTCATTATTTCTACTTGCAAGCGTTATTGCTGAAGCTTTCGCCACAATTGCCTTTTTTAATGGACTTTTTGGATATACACTTGTCAGTTTTCTTGAGTACTTTTTGCTGTTTATAATTTCTAACATAGCCCTTTTGATATCTGTCTTGCATGTTACGGTATATGGCCAGCGAGTTTCTCTTCGCGAGAGTGCAAGTCTAGTTGATAATTTTTTCACTGAGCAGAAGAGGGTATGGAAAAATGAGCTTAAATTCCCAGTTGCGGATAGAATGATGGAGTGTTTAGAAAATGGGAAGTTTATTCCACAATTATTTGATAAGGGTCTTTTCAATCTGACTGTTCTTTGGTCATGCAACATGATGGGAAAAATCGTTGATACTGCTGCAGACGAGATAATTGCGCGATATCCTGAAAAAAGAGGTTTATTCCGAACTGAAAAGGGAAAACGACGAAATTATCCATATCAATTAAAAATTCTCGGATTTGAATATTCCACGGAAGATAAATCATTTGATGTTGACAAGCTATGGAATGAGTTACGAAATAGAATCGTGCATCATAATTACAAGCCTACATTTGATGAAACTTACGAAACATTGAAAATTTTGGTTTCATTTACGAAAGAAATGCCTAAAAATTTGAAATCTTGGCTAACTTGATTACCTTTTTAATTTTATCTAAAATTTGTGAATTGGTAAATTTCTGAATTTTGCTGTTCTTTATATTGTCTTTATTTGCTCTTTTCTTTTGAGGTTTGGAGTGTATGAGGGATGTTGTTAGGCAGGTTAAAGAGCTAAGCCTTGGCGATCTCATCCGTGTTGAGTGGTTTGATGCTAGTATTGGCAAGAGCCTTAGTGGCGGTTTGAATGGTATTGATGTTCCTGTTACCAGTTGGGGCATTTTCCTCGGTGTTTTAGGCGCCAAAAACAAGCACATAATCCTGGCCCAAAACAGTTTTCGTTATGCTGACGGCGTCCATGACATTGATTATACTGCTGTTCCAACAGCTTGGACCGCCAACATAACCGTAATAGCCAAGGCGCATGTTCCCCGTGAAACAGCGGAACAGCTCCTAAACAGCTTCCTAATTGGTGGAAAAAGAACAAGTGATAAAAGCATAAAACAGCGACGGGTGACGAACCATGAACGACTGGATTAAGAAAGCCCTAACAAGAAGAACCCGCAGAGGCGAAATCCCGCCAGACCAGCGCTTGGTTTACGGCGTAAAATTCGCGTTAGCCATGACCCTATGCCTATCCGCATTAGAAATCGCCCATTTGGCGTTTACTGGCAGGTGGAACAGCGAAATCTTCGCCGCCATAACGGGTTTAACTGGCACTGTCAGCGGAATCCTCATAGCGCAAAAAACCTAGAGAGGGTATCCAATTTATGCCAAAAACAGCACGTAAATTGATGATAACCCGCAGAATAGCCGAACTCCGCGAAGAATACCAAATAAACACACAACAATTGCGAACAAAAACCATCCAAAACCTCCAAGAACTCTTCAATATCGCAGCATCCCTAGCAAAAGGCGAAACCAAAACCCAAACATCAAACGGAAAAACCGAAAAACTAACCCTAAAACAAAGACAAATGTGGGCAAGAGTGGCCACATACATAGCCCAAACAATAAACAGCATCTCATCAACCTTCGACGAACGCCAAATAGACCAAGACTTAGCAAAACTGGAGCAAATGATAAATGAAGCAGCGGCAAAAAACCAAACTCAAACAACTTGAAAAACAACTAATCCAAACACAAACCGCCTCTATACAAATCCCAGAAGACCCAACAGAATTCTGCACAAAAATCTTGGGCTTCACGCCAACCCCATACCAAAAACAACTCATAAGGCTTTTCCAAACAAACCAGTTTATAGCAGCCAGATGGTGCCGCCAAAGCGGAAAAACCCAAACAATCGCAGCAATACTCCTATGGCATGCACTAAAAAACCCAAAAACACAAATAGGCATAATAGGACCAAGCTGGCGCCAAACAAAACTAGTCATACGCAGAATCAACGCTTTTCTGCGGAAACTACCAAAAAACTTGTACCAAAAACCCCTACACACAATGGTTAGACTCACCAACGGCAGCCTAATCGAAGCCTTCCCAAACAACCCCGAAACCATCCGCGGACCAACACTAGACTTGGTTTATTGTGACGAAATGAACTTCATATCAAAAGACGAAGAACTATACGATGCTGTGCTTTTTACGCTTGGCACAACGAATGGAAAATTCATCTGCAGCTCAACACCATGGACAACAGACTCCATTTTTTACAAAATCTGGCACGACTCAGCCTTCAGCGACTTCGCAAAAAGCCACGTCACATGGCAAGATGCCACAGAACCAAAAGGACCATTAAAAAGGAAGATTTTGGAGAAGATTAAAAGGCAGTTGGAAGGAGACCCGTGGCGTTGGCGCCGTGAAATGGAGGCGGAATGGGCTGAAGACGAAAGTGTTTGGCTAAGTCAAGCCTTAATCACAAGCTGCATTGACAGCCAACTCGAATATGCCAGTTTTAACCACGCTGTTATAGGCGAGTTTTATGCTGGTTTAGACCTTGGCAAACACCAGGATTACAGCGCCTTAGCCATAGTGCAAATGGAAGATTCTTCTATAAAATTAATCCATATGCACCGTTTTCCGCTGCAAACCGCATACGCAAGCGTGATCGGCTACGTCAAAACCCTATGCGACCGTTGGCAAAAAATACGCAAAGTTTTGGTGGATATGACTGGTGTAGGCGACTACATAGCTGAAGACATGGTGAATGCTGGAATAACACAAACTGAAGGTGTCAAGTTCACGCAGGAGACAAAGGCGAAGCTGGCTGAGTGGCTTAAAAGGTGCATGACTGAAAATAGGCTTAAGATTCCTTATGATGGCGAGTTGATTGCTGAGTTGAATGTTGAGCGTTTTGAATTGACAAAGGAGGGCAAAATAAGATTTAATCATCCAGAGGGTACGCATGATGACCGTTTTTGGAGCCTAGCCTTGGCTTGTTACGCCACAAGAGGATTGGGCGCTCCTAAGCTTTGGGTTTTGCCGCGCTTGGCTTCTGTTAGTAAAGTGAGGTTGGAGCGTTTGAGGAAGAAATTGTTGAAGCATCGGGTTTTAGGCGTTTTGAGATGAAGAAGCGCAAAAAAGAGTTTTTTAGGATTCGCCAGTTTAAGCGGCGTTATGATGCTCGTGAAGGAAAGTTTGTTATAAATATTGCTTATGAGACGGCTGCTGAAGCCACGCCTCGGACTTTGGCGGTGGCTGAGGCTTTTGGTTTGGGTTTAGATGAGCATAGGCGTTTTGTGCTTTATGATAATGTGGAGTTGAAGATCGGCGAAAGAGACGTTGTCTATATTACTGGTGAGAGTGGTTCTGGAAAAAGCGTCTTGCTAAGGGCTTTGAGGCGTGATTTGGGTGATAAGGCTATAGATTTGGCGGAGATTACGCCCGAAGTGGATAAGCCTTTGATTGATACTGTTGGCAGAAACTTCAGCGAAGGTTTGGAATTGCTTAGTCGGGCTGGTTTGAATGATGCTTTTCTTTTTGTTAGGCGTTTTGGCGAATTAAGCGATGGGCAGAAGTATCGTTATAAAATTGCTAAGCTTATGGAAAGCAATAAGCAGTGGTGGTTTGCCGACGAGTTTTGTAGCGTTCTTGACCGTGATATGGCTAGGATTGTTGCTTTTAACATTCAGAAATTTGCGAGGCAGTTGGGTAGGGGTGTTGTTGTGGCTACTACGCATTTGGACTTGTTTGAGGATTTGAAGCCTTCTGTGCATATTCATAAGCGTTTTGGAAGAGAAATAACTGTGAATTATTATGGGAATGAGCCAGCGAGAGAATGTAGCCTAACGAGGGAGATGAGGGTTGAAGAGGGCGAATTCTGCGATTATAAGCGGTTAAGCGTTTTTCATTATCGTTCAGGCAGGTGTCCACCTCCACGGAAGGTTTTTGTTCTGAAGCGTGATAGCGAATTATGCGGGGTTATTGTTTACAGTTATCCGCCGCCTATTTGTTTTGGGCGCAGCAGGGTTTGGCGAGGTAGCTTTTCGGAGTTGCAGAGGGATTTGAGCCTCATATCGCGGGTTGTTGTGCATCCAAAATATCGTTCTATTGGTTTGGGTGTAAAGCTTGTTAGGGAAACTTTAGCCTTGGCGGGGACGCCTTTTGTTGAGGCTTTGGCTGTTATGGCGCGGTATAATCCGTTTTTTGAGAGGGCTGGGATGCAGAAAATTTGTGAAAGCAAGCCAAGCCATGGGGTTTTATGGGCTTTGGATAGGCTTCGCCTTTTAGGTTTTAATCCAGCCATGTTTGGAAGCACAGAAGAGAATCTATTAGTAATTAGGCGGGTTGGGAAAGCTAAAATCATAAAAATTTTGGAAAAGCTTTCTGAGCGGGAAGCGTCTGTGCGGAAAAGGCTTATGGCTTCTGGTGGAGCTTATCCAATCCATGAAGAGTTTATGAGGAAGATTAGAGGGTTTAGTGAAGAGGGTTTGGCTAAAGCTTTAAAGACTCTTGGTTTTTTGGCTCAAACAAAAGTTTACCTATTCTGGAAAAAGCAACATTTTTTGGCGCAAAAACACGCCAATACACACCCTCCCCCTCTATAGATTTTCAGCGTTTTATTATACGGGAAATAAATAGTCTAAAAATAATTATCGAATGTTTATTTTTAGGTTTACGCCACAAAACTCGGTGACTTGTTTTTAGAAGCCTATTACTAGTGTTTCTGTGGTTAATACTCCGTTGATGCCCCTTATCTTGTCCGTAACAAGATTACCCAACTCCTCAAGCGTCCTAGTCTCAACCCTAACAACAAAATCATAACGCCCAAAAACACCAAAAATCTCCTTAACACCCTTAATCCTGCCAATCTCCTCCTTAACAGTCTTCATAAAATTCAACGCTTCACTCGAACCCACACGAACAAGCACAAAAGCTTCAACCATCTAAGACACCACGTTAATTTATAATATTTTTAAATATAAATTCATTATTCTTGGAATTTGGTTTGGTGTAGCACTTTCTCCACATAATATTTAGTTATTTTTTCTGGTGTTAGTCCAGTTTCCTCCTTTATCTTTGGCAAGATTTCCCGCCATAAAGCCCTAACCGCCATTAGTCTTCTTTCAAAATCTTTAACAGAAAACTCTTCAACCCTCATCACCTCTTTAATGAATCTTTTGTAGCCTTTAGGAAGCCACGCTAGGCTATAAGAGTGGTAAAGTCTCCATTTTGGCGCTGGCAAAAACTCCCCATTCAAAGCATAAACAATCTTAATCAGCAGTTCTACTGCATAGTTTAGGCAATAATGCGCAGACGCCAAATCACCCCGCTCAACCCAACACTCACTAACACTGCCAACACCCTCCTTAGGCGGACAACAATACCACTTAAGATACTCACCACAAATTACGATGCGCTTAACCCAAAAACCATCCGAAACCCTAAACTTCTCATCAAGCATGCGCTTAACTTTTCCTTCTGAGTCGAAGACGATTTTGGCTCTGGAAAACTCCCACCTATCCGCCTCATCAAACCTCCAACGCCTAAAATCCTCTATAAAATGAACTTCAAGGTCTATGTCTATGCCAGAAGCCTTCGCCTCTCCTAAGCCAACTTCATAAATGCGCTTCCGCAACCGCTCATCACTCTTGCCAATAAAGACTACGATGTCTAAATCAGAAAACCTATCAACAAAACCCCTAACCAAACCACCCAACAAAACAATCCCACAAACACCATCAAAAGAAGCCACTTTCGAAACCAACCTCTCAGCAACCCGCTTAAAAATTGCAATCCTATTCTCTCCTTTCAGCCTCACCATCAGCAACAGCCCCCAATTCCTTTAGCTTAAAAGCGCATTTATGGTCTTCGCCAAATATTGTATGGACACTGGTTCCAACAATAACTTCCACCCTTAAAAACGCAATTCTTACATTCTGGTCTGTCAAAAAGCCTCGGCTTACTCACGCCAAAATCACAATCCACTATAATATAAACAAACACCCACTTTTACTTTGCGCTCACCTTCGCAAATGTTTACTTAGCCTAAGAATTTTGAATCCATAAACTCTTTTGACTACGCCTAACCTATGCTATAAAATGGAGCAAGTGCGCTAATTGAAAGTGGAATCCGCCGCCATAGCCATCCTAACCCTATGCATATTCCTAACCTTCTACTTCTCCTTCCTATCCCTCCAATCCCTCGACGAAAACATAAAAAAACAACTCATAACCCTCGCTATCTACTCAATCATAACAGGCATAATAATACTAACAAGCCTAATCATCCACATAAGCATAAAAAAGGCGCTCACACCCATCGAAACCCAACTAAGAAGCCACGAAAACAAAAACTAACTATCTCTCGCCTACTCCCTCTTTCGGCTTCTTTTCTCATAGGCCTCCTTCTGCCTAACATACTCAGCATACTTTTCCAACAAACTCTTAATCTGCTGCTCAATAAACTCGTTAACACTCAAAAACGGCAACTCCATGTCCCTAATCGCCTGCTGAACCCTTTCCCATTCTTCCCTTGGAATTTCTATATACTCATAATCCTCCCTTAAAAAGCGGAGCCTCCAACGGACAGCATCCCTAATAAACTCCTCTCGCGTAGTGAACCCCAAATGCCTATTCTTCTGAATAAAACTTTCAATTTCGTTGAGAAGTTCTGGCGGCAAAATCACAGACTGAGAAAGAAGACTTTCTATTGCGTCTGTATAGGTCTGCATCTTCATGGTTTGCGCTGTTAATTCGCCAAGCAAAGCCGTCAACTTCTGATGAGCATCATCCGAAATCCTCAAAGTCTTCATTTAAACACCAAAGTATAACTTGTAGGATAAGACTAATAAAGCTTTTTGGTATAATAAATATACAAAATACACGAGGCATAAAAATGAAACACCACATAGGCCTAACAATAGACTCAAAACTCCTAAAACAAATAGAAGAACTCAGAGGAAGAGAAAAAAGAAGCACATTCATAGAACACCTAATAAGGCTTGGACTAAAAACCTACACAAAGAACGAGGAAAAAAGCCCATGCAAAGTTTAATTATACCTATTCAATGCCCCACTTCTTACTAATCTTCACTATCAGAAATATCACGAAGGCTACTATTATGAATGTTATTATAGCCACCAAAAAGTTTCCGATACCGAACAATTGACCTGTCCATGTAGGGTCTATTGGTTTCCCCTCAGCATCCAAAGCCGTTGATGGGACTGCAATCTTAAAGGTAGATAGGTTTCCAAGTCCCGGAATTGCCAAACCTATAAGCGGCATTAACAAATCCTTAACAAGCGACTGGACGACTTGACCAACATAAACACCCATAATGAAAGCAACAGCAAGACCCAACACCTTATACTTAGAAATAAAATCTATGAACTCATTCCACAAACCCTTCTTCGGCGGCGGTGCAGGCGGCGCTGGCTTAGGTTCTAACAAAGCCTTAATTTCCTTCAAAACTTCCAAAATTTCTTCATCTTTTGGCACACAAGTCACCAATTCCACTTCCACTTTTATGTTGCAAAATGCATTTAAAACTTGCGAGAGGATAGAGCGATTTCGAAAGTTTTAACTGCACACATAAACAAAACAATGTATCACCAGCCATAGGAGGTGACTTTTATGTGTGAAAAAAAGAAGAAGGAAGAAAAGGGAAAAGTTGAAGAAGCAGCAGAAAAAACAGGCGAAGTTGTAGGCAAAGGCGTAAAGAAAGGCTTCGGAATAGTTAAAGGTGTCTGAAAAGGCTTGGTTAAAGGCGTTAAAGGAGAAGAAGAAAAGAAAAAAGAAAAATAACCTTACAGTGGGCCAGAAGAATCCAAAAATGGGCCGGGAGAGATTTGAACTCTCGACCTTTCGGTTATCAGCCGAACGCTCCAACCAAGCTGAGCTACCGGCCCAACAACAAAATATAAACAACAACCATTTTTAAGGATTTTCCGAAGCCTTTTAATCGTTTACAGGCTAATGTCTTTTCATGAAGGGCCCGTAGCCCAGCACGGATTAAGGCGTCGGCCTTCGGAGCCGGAGAACGTGGGTTCAAATCCCACCGGGCCCGCATCCAATTACTTTCTTTTAGACTTTCTGTAAAGAATGTCTGCAAGTATTTTTCTGCGTAGGGAATATAGTCTTCTATTTCTGGAACTATAATGTGCATGGCTTCATGGAAAATTGTCAAATAAATTCTTTTAAGCAATAGTCAAAGTTCTTTTTCCAATCACAGTAACCTACATATATGTAGATGATACCTTCTGGATGTTTGTCATGGATAGAATACATTCCTTCAATTGGGGGGACAATAATTTTTTGGCAAAACTTTCTGCTGTTCATGTGAAAGTTTGGGAAAGCATTCAATTTCCACGTTCTGAACCTCAAGTTATTTATTTTAATATGAAAGATTTGTGGACCGGGCGGGATTTGAACCCGCGGCTTCCGCCTTTTTTGGCATTTTGCATGCGAAGGCGGCGATCATACCAGACTGATCTACCGGCCCATTTAAGGAATGATATTTTGGTTGATTTTAGGGTTTCTGATAACATATGCGTATAGAGGGTTCTTCTGTAATATTATTCCATTTGTGTTTTTATTTATCTACACAAATTTTATGTTGGAGAAGGCGAAAATGAGAAAATTCCTGTTGACTTGCTGCTCATTTTTGGTAGTTATGGTTCTTTTTGAGTTGTTTGGCTCTGGCTTAACAGTTAGCCCTGTTGTTGATGCGTCTCCAATGGGTTCAACGATTTATGGCGAGTCAACCCTGCAGGAATGGTTTGATGAGCATGGTTATTCCATTAACGTTACGAGGGATGAGACTGGGATTGAAGTTTTTGCGGCTGGATATTATAGGATTAGTTTTTTGGCTGAAATTGCTGGTTATGCGCCTATGAATAATTTAAGCTGGTATTTGGTAAGTGATGGGCAGCTGAATCTTTTGTTTCTTGGAGAAAACACCGTTAATGACACAGCATATTTCTTGGCTGAAGAAGCCTTTGGCTTTTGCTTGGGGTCGCCAGAAGGCTATTTCTATACTGAGGCTTGGCGGAACGCGGATGGAAAAGATCACGCATTTGTTTTTGTGAATCCGAAGGGGTCTGGATATATAATTGCTTGGGAGGACCTGTGGAGTTTGGGCGATGCGGACTTTCAAGATTTTGTCATTGCCGCCCTAACGCCTGTGAATGTTTGCGTGCATTTTTGTCCTAGAACGCTGAACCTTAAGAGCAAGGGAAGGTGGATTACTGCTATAGTTAGGGTGCCAAAAGAATACAATGTAAGTGATGTGGATGTTTCAACAATATTGTTAAATGGAACCGTGTCCGCTGACCAAAGGCATTATGCAATTTGTAAGCGTTGGAATTTGATTGTCTTGAAATTTAACAGAACAGAAGTTATCGAGCTGATAAAAGCGTCTTTGAATGAAACGGCTTGCAACAAAAAGTCTATAAAAGTTTCTTTGACGCTTACTGGCAATTTCTTTGATGGCACTCCCTTCCAAGGAACAGACAAGATTAGGGTTATTCATCTTAAATGTTGTAAACATAGTTAAGAAATAGCCAAGTAAACCTTCTTGTCATCCAATTGGTGCTCATGCCACTTAACTGCGATTTCTTCGCGTCTTTCATGAATGTGCACGCTTTTGGTTCTGACAAGCTCCTCCATTTCCCTCAAATATGGCCTTAACAGCGTAATGCTTTCCTTGTCCAGTTCGGCTATGTGAACTGCTTCTAAAACGTCTGTTGGCACATAACCCAGCTCTTTTCTTAGGGATTGGACTCTTCTGGCTATGTCCCGCATTAAACCTTCGCCGATTAAGCTTTCGTCTCGTTGGATGTCCAGAAAGACTTTTATGTTGTCTTCTGATGTGGAAGCCCAACCGCTTGAGGAAGTGTATTCTGGAGGTTCTTCTGCGTATTCTGCTGTTTTTACGTTTGCAAGTTCAAGGAATAATGCTTCAAAGTTTTTGAGGGTTTCGCAAATTTTTTCCGGAGCCACAACCACTGCTCTGCGGAGGGGCCATCTTCTCTTTAGTTTGGCTGATTGTCTAACGGAATAAACCATTGAAACGCACTTAAATAACGTCTGAAAATCTTCTTCTAAAGTTTTGTTTAACAATTTTTCGTCTGGTTTTGGCCAGCTTTCAAAGTTTACGGATTCTGGCAGTGTTGGGTCAAGTTTTTTGTAGATTTTTTGGTATAGAGCTTCGCTTAAGTATGGCGTTACTGGGTTAAAGAGAAGCGTAAGTGTTTTTAGGGCATGCCATAGGGTTGCGTATATGGCTAATCGTCTGTTCAAAGTTTGTGGGTCGTCCGTCCATAATTCCTTCCGAACCATTGGCACATAAAGTCTGCTTAATGTTTCTATGACGTAATCCTCTAAGGTTGCAAGGGCGAAGTTGAACTCGCATTTTTCCAATCGCGAAGTGTACTCTCCTATGGCGTTTTGAAGTTTTGATAAAAGCCAAAACTCTGGATTTTTAAGTTGTTTCTCTTCCATAGCCCATTTTAATGTATGCTTTTGGGGGTTGAAGCCATCATATTCGGCGTTTTGCACGAAGAACCTGTTTAAATGATAAAGTGTAGAAAGCACTTGGTATGGGCGACGGTTTAATTCTTGAACGTCGAAGTTTATGAAGTCTACTGGGGAGCATTTTCTTAGCATGTAGAATCTGCAAACGTCTGCCGAATACTTCTCCAAAAGCCTATTAGCTTCTATAACGTTTCCAAGGCTTTTGCTCATTTTTCTGCCCTTTGCATCTTGGGCTAAACCTTGAAATAGGAAAGCCTTGTAGGGGGCTTCAGCCTTGCCAGTTAATATCACATGCTCTAAGAGAAGCGAATTTGCCCAACCCCTTGTTTGGTCTATTCCTTCTGTTAGGAAGTCTGTGGGCACATATTTTGCAAATTCTTCGTCTGTAAATCTTGCATAGGGCGAGGCTCCACTGTTGTGCCAAGTGTCTAAGACGAAGGGTTCTCTGCGCATTGTTCCGCCGCATTTTTCGCATTTTATTGTTATGCGGTCCACCCAAGGCTTATGGAGTTCAAAATAGCCTTCAGGCTTTTCCATGGCTTTTTCAAATAATTCTTTTTTGCTCGCCACAAAGGTTTTGGCTCCGCATTTTTCGCATTTCCATATTGGTAATGGCGTGCCCCAGACACGCTCTCTTGATATGCACCATGGCTTGCCCTCTTTAAGGAAGGAGAGAAAACGGTTCTTTGGACCTTCGAAGAAGTATTCAACTTTTTCTGCTGCTTCCACAACTTTCCTATTTATTTTGTCTGTTCTTAGGAAGTATTCCCTTCTTGCAAGCCAAACCAATTTATGATGCGAACGCCAGCATGTGGGGTATTCATGTTTTATTGTTTCAGCTTTAACTAGCAAGCCTCTCCTTCGAAGTTCTTCGATAACCATTTGGTCTGCGTCTCGTGCAAATATGCCCTGAAAAGCTCCAGCATCAGCCGTAAATCTTACTTCGTCGTCGAAGGGTGCAAATATTGGTACGCCACGCTTTTGTGCGGCGAAAAAGTCTTCTTCACCGTTTCCAGGAGACTGATGCACCACGCCTGTGGCTGTGTTCACGTCAACAAAGTCTTCGCATACAACCCTATGTACTAACTCGTGCATTTTTTCTAGTTCTGCCAGTTTTGGAACCATGTCTTTGAGAGGATACTCATACCGTGTTCCTTCGAGGCTTTTGCCTGTAACTGTTCCGATTACTTCATATTTTTCTATTCCTAATTCTTGCATAACTGCGTCGACACGCTGGGCAACCATTATCCAGATTTCTTCGCCAACCCTAACTTTAGCGTACTCGGCTTCTGGATGCACAGCCAAAAGCGTGTCCGTTACTATTGTGAAGGGCATTGTTGTCCAAACTAGGAAATACTCGTTCTCGCTGTCAGCCACTTTAAATTTGAAATAAAGCGATGGGTCTTCAACCTCTCTATAAGAGTCTTCGTAGCCCACCTCTGCGCTGCTTAGGCTTGTTTGGCAGCCTGGACAATAGGCAACAACATAATAACCCTCTTCTAGTAAGCCTTGTTCCCAGGCACGTTTTAGGTATTGCCATTCCCGCTCTATGTACTCGTCCTTGTATGTCCAGTAAGCCCTTTCCTGGTCTATGAATATGCCAAGCTTTTCGTCTGCTTCAACCCATTCCTTATGATATTTCATAATAGCCTTCTTACATTCTTCTATGAAGAGTTCTTCGCCCACTCTCTCCAATAATTCGCGCTTGTTTTTTACACCTAAAAGTTTTTCAACTTCAAGCTCCACGGGCAAGCCTTGACAGTCCCATCCAGCCCAGAAGGGCATAAAATAGCCCTGCATAGTTTTCCATCGAAAACGCAAATCCTTCATTACTCTGCCGCGAGCGTGTCCAACATGGGGTATGCCATTCAATGTGGGTGGTCCTTCAACCCAACCTGAAAAACCAATGTTATTTTTCTCTCTAAACTCCATTAGTTTCTTTTGAATTTGATTCTTTTTCCAGAATTCGCGTATTTCTTTTTCAATTTCTAGCGGGCGATAATCCGTAGTAAGCCATTTTTCAGAGTTAGCTTGGAATTTGGCGGTCACCTTTCATCACATTGCACCCGCAAATACACCAAAATAGCATTAGCAACATATAACCTTTTTGAATTCTCCTTACATAGAAACGTTTTCCATAACTCTTAATAATCTTTCTGCTAATTTTAACTAAGGGAAAATTATGAAAAAATTGCTATCTGTTCTATTGTTAGCAACATTTTTTGTCGCTATCTTTGCGCCATCAGCATCTGCTTCTCCTCTGCGTCTTAGCTATATACGTCCAATGAAGTTTAACGAGCCATTTTCATCACTTATTGAGCCTCTTACAGCTTTGCCTAAACCCGCCGCGGGTTCTAAATGGGCTGTTATTATTGGCATTGCCGATTATCAAGGAACTGGTTCTGACCTATGGCATCCAGACGAAGATGCTAAGGAAATGTATACTGAGTTAACGCGGCAGATGGGTTATCCGAAATCTAATGTAAAACTGTTAACTAATAAGGCAGCCACAGCATCAGCCATTGTAAATGCAATCAATTGGCTAATTGCCAACGAGAAGGCTGGAGACGAGGTAGTATTCTTCTATAGTGGTCACGGCTACAGGGCACCAGACTCGGATGGTTGGGATAGTGATGTTGAATCTGATGGTTATGATGAGATGATTGTGACCTACGACTTTTATGGGTTGCCGGACGGCTGGTTTAAACAAAAGTTTGCAGCCATTGAAAGCACGAAATTTGCGCTAATGTTTGGCTCATGCCATTCAGGCGGAATGTTCGATGATGATGACGATTTGCAGGGAACAGGGAGAGTTATAGCCTCAGCTTGTAAAGCCGACCAGTACGGCTGGGATTATTTATTGTTGGGCAACACTTTATGGGGCTACTACTTCGTGGATGAAGCCCTATTAGATAATAGGGCAAGTTCTGTTGAAACAGCACATGCCTATGCTTATCCACGCGTGATAGCAGAGCAACCAGATTCGCAACCGCAATTGTACGATAATTATCCAGGCGACTTTACCCTCTAAAGCCCCTCTTTCTTTCTTAAGCCCAAAAGGCAACAGTCGCTTATTCCAGCTTTAAATTTCTGCATACCAGTCGACTTCTCTGTCTGCTGTGACTGGGGTTGGCACTGTGATGGTTATGTGGGTTTCGTTTCTTGTGCTTACGTAAGTGCATGTGGTTTCGCGGTCTCTGCCTGTGACAACAACTATTTTTGGAATCCATATAAGCGAATGCGGCACGGTTACGCTTGTTTCTCCAGCGGGTATTATGGCGGTTCCACTGTTTTGGCTTCTTTCGCCATTTTTAGTATTATAAATGTCATATTTGTCATTTGCATTTAATTTTCCAGAAATTGTGGTTTTCTCCCACGTGTGAAGCTCGTAACGGTTTATGCTTCCATTTATTAATCCTAATCCAGCTTCTTGGTTGTCTAATGTTTTTCCTCGAATATAACATCCAGCCGGAGAGCGTTGTGCATTGCCCATTTCAATTCCGTATCTGCCGTTGTGGAAGAATACTCCATCCAAATATACGTCATTATGTAAAACTATAACGCCGCTTTGACCGTTAGTTTCTGAGACAATATTGTGGAATATGACTGGGGCGTCAATGTAAAAGCCAGCCTGCCCATTTCCATAAGCGTGCAAGTTTACTCCTTGGCATCCACCTCCTCCCCAGCATGCAAAACCCACAAGGCGATTGCAGTATAGGAAGATGTCTGTTAGGTAACTGTCGTGGGGTCCAAGCATTCGCCATCCTCTCCCACCGTTGAAGCATGAGCGTATGTTTGAGAAGATTCCTTCCATTGCATCTTCTGGATTAGTGACGTCTGGGTTGGTGCTCCATTCTGTCCATATGCCATCTTCCTTGCAATAGTAAATGTTTGCATCCCTTAACGTTAGTTTTCTTCCATAAAGCTTTAAACCAAAACTGCATGCATGGTTTCCATCAAGTTTTAAACCAACAATTTCCACCTCGACAACCCCGCCAGTCGAGTTTGTGCCAGCCAACTCATCAAAGCCTTCGGATTTTATCGCTGCGTCTATGTTGGCGTTGTCTGCAACTGTTATTTTTCCTTGAAACTCAAGAATAGTGTATGACCTTACAATTATGGTGTTTAAAATTGTGAAGTCGCCTTTCAATATTATTTTTTCCTTCCATGTCCTACCCGCTGTTAAAGAGTCTATGGCTGACTGGATTACTTGGCTTGCATTTTTCCCGCTAAACCTAATCCCCGAAGCGTTAGCCGCATAATACTCGCTTCCTTCCCGCCAAACCAAATAACTTGCCGCAATTGGATTAGTGGCTGGTTTTGAAAACACATAAACTAAAATTGCCAACAACAAACCAATTATTAAGAGTTGAGCTATAACTATTTTCCTCAAATTTTCCATAACGTTCCACTCCGCTTAAATTTCCTCTTAACGCAATAATCATTTAAAATTTTGGAAACTTTCAGTCATCAATCCTTTTTATAAAAAGGAAAGGAGGATTTCGCCCAAAAAGGGCACATTTTTAATTATGAACATTTCTTCTAATTTTTCTTAGAATTAGCGTGAGCGTTGTTGTCAACGTTAGGATAGCCGTAATTGCGGCGAATGGAAATTCTGTCATTATTGTTATTTCTTTTTCTGAATGCTGATATTCAAAGTAAAGGTATACGTTTTCCAAGTCTGTCCAGTTTCTAAACTCTACTGGCACTCCATTAACAAGCACTGCATAATTGCCTAACCATAATATGTCAACGATAATTTTTGGAATTATCACTCTGCAGAAACCAGCGCCCGCTTCGCCTGTGACATTGAAGCTTACGACTTTTTCCGTCATATTTATTTGGAAGTTTGAAACTGTGGAGTTGCTGATAACGTCCACATACTGAATTGTTGTGTCCCAAATTCCAGTTTCGAAAATGTTTATTGGCCCCATAAGTGGATAACAGTCAGTGTTATTCTCATTAATGCTATATGCAGTATCGCCTATTCCATCGCTTCCAGTCTCATTTTGAGTAATGCCCCATTTAAAGTCCACGCCTGTATAATTATCCCAGTAGTTTCCGCCTGGCGGATAGCCATTATCCCATGTACTATTCATGTTTGTGAAAACATGCTGTGCATTGTCTACGAAGTTGTTGTGAAAAATTTTATTGTTATAACATCCATAAGTTATCGAAATTCCATAATTGTTTAATGTTATATTGTTGCCTATGACTTTATTGTTGGAAGAGTAATAGTATATTACTAAGCCATCATTTGTGTTTGATGAAATGATATTTCCGAAAATTGTGTTGTTATTGGATTGGGTAAATCGAATTCCCCGATCGTTGTTTGAAATATTGTTGCCAACAACCATATTGTTGTTTGAGTCGCTACGAATATAAATTCCAAATGAGGAGCTGTTTAAGATAGTATTATGTAGAATTATGTTATTATTTACATTATTTTCAAATACAATACCATCAATATTCTTGAAAAGAATGTTATCTATTAGGAAGTTGTTTGTAGAGCGATCAAAGTAAATTCCACGGTAAGAGTTGGCAGAAATATTATTGTTTATGATGGTATTACCTTGAGAGTAATCGCAAACATAAATTCCATAAAAATTTGAAAAAACCTTATTTTCAACTATTGTGTTATTGCGGGATCCAGCCAAATAAATTCCATTATTATAGGTTCCAGTAATCGTGTTGTTATGTATAGTGTTATTAGAGCCTGAAGGGCCTAACAAACTTATTCCCATGCCATTATCTGCAACCGTGTTTCCTGTCACTGTATTGTTTCGGGTGTTAGCGATGGAAATTGCAGTTCCATAATGTGTGGAGTCCACGAGTCGATGGTTGTTTGAAGCGATATTGCTAATGATTTGCGTATTATTTGATTGACCCGCTGATATTCCAAAAAGGTTGTTTGAAGCGATATTGTTGGAGATAATGGTTTCGTTTGAATACGTAACTGAAATTCCGGTTCCAAACAAAAGAATTTCAAAATCTGGCGGTGGTCCCTAAATGTAGAAGTTGTTGTTTGAGGCATTATTTCCTTCAATTTTTATTTTAGTTGAATAACGCACATATATGGCCGTGTCAAATTTTTCAACAAGAGTGTTTGTAATAGTCACATTGTATCTACTAGTTATATTTATCCCGATTTTGTTTTCCTCTTCTGGACCTGAGAGTTTAAAACCTCCGCCATCGAATATTATGTTATCTCTTTCTATGATAATTGATTTGTTGGCAATGTCTGCTGTTAAAGAGTAAGTAACGTTTGCAGCGTCCTTCGAAATTGGCGCATCTGGTGGGTCGATGCTTCCATCCGCTTTAATATAGATGTAGCCGAAACCGTCTGATGCTTTGGCTTGTTGAATATTTGTTGGCAACGTTAAAATTCCAGTCAAAAATGCCATGAGCACTATTCCATAAACAATTTTCCTCTTCATTTTCATCGAGCATAATTCTATCCAATAGTTTTTAACATTTATGGAAAGTCCTTCACAAGTGAAGGCTTATTTCGCTTTTATCCACACGTAAAGGGAATAAACCGCTAATGCAATTACTATTATTTCAATAAGGATTGAAGCGTTTCCCAAGTAGAAGGGGTTTCCATAAACAAATGGGTAAATCACGTAGGGCATGTCCTTATGGGTGAACATGTCAAAAAAGACGTGGGTGAAGCTGCTGAGCAAACTGCAAAGATAAACTATAAAGAGCGGATATTGCACTTGGTTTGGTTTAAGCCTCAAAATATTATACGCACTCCACAACTTTTTCTCAAACAAACGCTCCAAAACGTAAACGCCCATTGCGACGAGGATTGGATAGACGGTTATTGCCAGTGCGAAGCCATGCCAAATCCTATGGTTTAAGGGCTCTCCAACCAAAAAATAATACAGGGGTTCTAAATCAATGAATGTGGCTGAAACCGCTAAAGCTAAAGGGTCAAATCGCTTCTTATTCTTAAAATAAAGAAACATAAGCGAAAAAGCATGAAGCGGCGTTATGGGCATTTAAAACACGGCTTAAAGCGGTATCCTTCTCCCGTCAAAATCCCTTTTCGAAATTCCCAGTTCACCCTTAACCTCTCTTAGCTGATTACTATTGAAGACTGGGCCGTCTTTGCAAACGCGGTATTTTCCTATGACGCAGCTTCCGCATAAGCCTATGGCGCAGCGCATTAGGCGTTCTAAGCTTGCTTCTATGCCTATTCCAGTTTTTTCAGCGGTTTCAAAGACTTTGCGTATCAGCTGTTCTGGTCCACAAGCATATACCGCATCATATTTTTCTTTGGTTAAAATTGATTCTGAAAGGTCTGAAGCTAAACCCTTAAAGCCATAACTTCCATCATCCGTTGTTGCCAGCAGATTCTCTTCTCTGCAAATTTTCTTCAGTTTTTCAATGAAAAGCAGCTCTTCCCTCGTCTTCGCACCTATCACTAAGGTTAATTTTGAAGCTTTAGGCGCCAACTTCTTTGCCAAAAACAATAGCGGAGCCATGCCGATTCCGCCGCCAACCAACAAAATTTTCCCCTTCCTCAAAGTGAAACTGTTTCCAAAAGGTCCCCGCAACCCTATATAATCGCCAACTTTTAGGTTGTGCAAGGCTTGGGTTGCCTCCCCAACCCTTCTAACAGCCACACAAACATTGCCATCCTCATCGGCATCCAATATGCTTAGGGGAATTTCATCCACGCCTGGAATCCATAGCATAAGGAATTGTCCCGGCTTAGCCCTTGCGCATATCTTATCCTTAAAGGTGAAGGTTTTGACTGTTGAGCTTTCTGTTTTTATGTCTAAAATTTTTGTTGTTCTGTGTTTGTTAATTTTTATGCGATAAGCCGACAATCTCATTTACACTCCTGAAGCCTTTCCTTTTTAAGTAGGCATCAATCCCGCGGGTAATCGTCTTAAATATATTTGACCCTTTTGTTGCTATGGCTGTTCCAATTTGGACGGCTGAGGCTCCAGCTAAAAAGAATTCTACAGCATCACGCCAGTTTGTTATTCCACCACAACCAATTATTGGCGCTTTAACCCTTTCATAAATTTCGTAAACGCATCTTAAGGCTATGGGCTTTATTGCTGGTCCTGACAGTCCGCCCACTTTGTTGCTTAGGATGGGCTTGGCTGTTTCTGCATCGATTGCCATGGCTTTGACAGTGTTTATGGCTGTTATGGCATCAGCCCCAGCATAAACGGCTGCTTCTGCGATTTCTGCTATGTTTGTGACGTTTGGAGAAAGCTTAACAAAAACTGGTTTGGACACGGCGGATTTAACGCTTTTAATAACCTCTTTCAGAATTTGAGGGTTTTGTCCAATTTCTGAGCCTGTTTCTTTAACGTGGGGACATGAAACATTAAGTTCCACAGCATCAGCGCCGGCTTCCATAGCCTTTTTTGCCACAGTAGCATATTCTTCCGTTGTGAAACCATAAACGCTAACAATTAAGGGAACTTTCAAAACCTTTTTTGCTTGGTTTATTTCTTTGGCGAACTCTTCTATTCCGGGGTTTGGAAGTCCCATGGCGTTTATTAAGCCACAATTGGTTTGCGTTACTGTTGGGTTTGCGTAGCCGCTTCTAGGTTTTAAACCTACAGATTTTGTTACTATGGCGCCTGCCCCGCCGTCGGCAATGCTTTTGAACGTTTCCGCCGTGTAGCCCAAAATTCCAGAAGCCAACATTGTTGGGTTTGGAAGTTTTAAGCCTGCTAGATTTATGGCTAAGCGGTTTTTCTTCAAGATTTTCACCGCTGTGTTTTCTTTAGAGTTGTTTTTTGGTAAGATAAAGCTTAGTTTTATAGGTGTATATTATTGCCTATTTCCTCTTTTTCTTTTCCACTTCTGGTTCTTCTGCTCCAAGCAAAATCCTTAAAGATTTTACCTCTTCCCTTAGCATGCTTATTTCGCTTTCCAAAGCCTTGGCTTTGGCGTCAGCCATCTTCCTAAGCTCTTCAATTTCCAGCATCAAATTTTTTCTTTCAGTTTCTAAACTCTTAATTTTCTCCACTAAACTTTTGAGATTATTCATAAATTTGCCTTCTCCCCATTGTTTGGGAAGTATGCCTCTTTTTGCACTTAAGATTTTTGCAACAACTATTTATGGAATAAAGCTATGGAATAATTGGTTGGTGGGCAAAAGGGAGGATTAAAGGTGAAAGCGTGGATAGTTGGGTGTTCCTTTGGAGTTTTAGCTTTCAACGAGAAAAACGAACTGATAGCAAATGTTTTATTTTCCAAAAATCCTCTGAAGGCTGCTGAGGCTTTAATGAAAATTGAGGCTGGAAAAATTATGGACGAAGTTAAGGAGCTTGTAGAGAGGCTTAAGAAGGATGGTTACGAAACTTTCGTTTTTGAAAATTCAAGTCTTGCCAAAGAAGTTCAAGAAAAGCTTAACGTAAAAGTGGAAGTTTCTAAGCCATCACCTGCCGGTGACGCCCTCAGGTCTAATATGGAAAGCTTCGCGGTTAAAACAGGCTTTGTTGGAGATTTAAGGGAGTTTACTCTTTGGACACATGAGGTGAGTATGGAAATAGCCAAGTTGAGGGTTAAGGGGGCTGTTGAGAAAAGGGACTTAATTGTTGCTCAAGCTATTCAAACTTTAGACGATTTGGATAGAACCATAAACCTGTTTATGGGACGCATTAGAGAATGGTATGGAATCCACTTTCCAGAGCTTGACCGTTTAGTGGATAAACATGAAACCTATGCCCGCTTGGTTTCGGAGTTTGGAAGTAGGGAAAATTTCACAGTTGAAAATCTGGAGAAAGAGGATGTGCCGAAGGCTAAGGCGGAGCAAATAGCAAAAATGGCTGAATCCTCCATGGGCGCAGAAATAACCGAAACAGACCTAACGCAAATTCAAGCCTTATGCAAGAACGTGCTTGGCTTGTACCAGCTGAGGCAAAATTTAGAGCAATATTTAGACACTGCCATGGAAGAGGTGGCGCCAAACACAAAAGCCTTGGTTGGTTCCCTTTTGGGGGCTCGTTTAATTGCGCTTTCCGGAGGTTTAGCGAATTTGGCTAAGATGCCAGCCAGCACAATTCAGGTTTTAGGCGCCGAGAAAGCCCTATTCCGCTCCTTAAAGACTGGGACGAAGCCGCCTAAGCATGGAATAATCTTTCAGCATGCGTTTTTGCATGAGGCTAATAAGTGGCATAGAGGCAAAATTGCAAGGGCTTTGGCTGGGAAATTGGCTATTGCTGTTAGGGCTGACGCTTTCGGCGGGCGACGTCTAGGCGAAGAGTTGAAGGCTGACTTGGAAAAGCGAATAGGCGAAATTCACGAGAAGTATGCTGAGCCGCCTCCAGCTCCAGAAAGGAAGCCTAAACGTGAAAAGAAGAGGAGAAAATGGAAACGTGCAGGTAAAGGTTAAACCACATCCGCATTTTCCCGCAATTTATCAGGTTACCCTTGAGGATGGAGCCCAAAGGCTTGCAACAAAAAATCTTGCGCCTGGAAGGAACGTTTACGGCGAGAGGCTTATATGCTATGAAGGTTTTGAATATCGCCTCTGGGATGCTTTTAGGAGTAAGTTAGCAGCAGCCATACTTAAAGACTTGAAGACTGTTCCCATAAAGCCAACACATAAGGTTCTATACTTGGGAGCTGCTTCTGGAACAACAGCAAGCCACGTTTCGGATATCGTTGGCGAGGATGGACACGTTTACTGTGTAGAGTTTGCTGCAAGAGCCATAAGAGAACTCGTCAACAACGTTTGTGCTTATAGAGTTAATATGGTGCCAATTTTGGAGGATGCCCGCTTTCCAGAAAAATATGCAGTTTTCATCAGCGGAAAGGTGGATGACATTTACTGTGACATAGCCCAGCCTGAACAAGCAAAAATTTTAGCTGATAACGCCGACTTGTTTCTTAAAAATGGCGGGTGGATAATGCTTGCCGTAAAAGCCCAAAGCATAGATGTAACAAAAGAACCATCAGAAATCTACAAACGCGAAGTCAAAGTTTTGGAAAATAGAGGCTTCAGTATAAAAGAGGTTGTACATTTGGAACCATACGATAAGGCTCACGCCATGATAGTAGCCCAAAAATAATCTGCTCCTGCAAGTGTATTATTGTTATAGAAGATAAGTATAGTTTATATCCGACGTTGCTCATGATATTTTTGTGACGTCTTGATGACTTATAGGGAGAAGGAGAACTTTAAGGCTCCAGAAGAAGTGCTGAGAGAGGCAGGCTTTAGGGTTTCTGAGAAATGTTGTTGTAGACCAAGCTGCTTCGATTATGCGGCGAGAAAGGGTGAAAAACTAATTTTTATAAAAGTTCAACATGATATTGACAACTTCTCCCAAACAGATTCAGAAGAACTTAAAATCATATCAAAATGTATCTCAGCCGCCTCGGTTCTGGTTAGTGAAAAAACCCGAGAAAAACCCTTAGAAGACGACACAGTATATTCACGCTATAATATTTTTGCTGTAACCCCAAAAACCTTCGAAAACATTGTGCTCCGAAATATTCACCCACTGATTCAGGCTGGTCCAGGTGGCTATTATGTGGAGATTGACTGGGAGGCTGTTAGGCGAAGAAGACAGGAATTGGGCTTGTCTGTTGGCGAAATGGCTGAGATGATTGGCATTTCCAGAAGAACCCTTTATGGTTATGAGCGGGGCTTGGCTAAAGCCTCCGTAACTGCTGCCTATAACCTAATTTACACGCTTGGGATTCCGGTGGCAAAATCCGTAAACATATTTGAAAAATCAAAGGAGCAACGCAAATGTTTCCTTTCAAGGGCTGGACATGCCATAGCCAGAAACAAACTTCTCCAAAAGATTTTTAGAAAATTCGCCCGCTACAACATCACAGCAGTAAAGAAAGCGCCTTTTGATTTTGTTGTAATTGTTCCGGAAGAGAAAATGCGTATCATAGGCGGAGTCGCAAGCAACAATGAAAAGGAATTGAATGAGCGGGTGGATGAAATCATAAGCGTAAGCAAAATCGTAAAAGCCCATCCAATCCTAATCACAGAAGGACGAAAGCCAACAAACAAGGATATTGCGTGCATTTACAAGGAAGAAATTGCAAAAATAAAAAATCCAGAAGACCTAATAAGGCTTTAAATAAGCCTTTTCTGGCGTGAATCATTTTCGCTTTTCGCCTTTTTGGCTGGCTTCCAAGACTTCCTGACGAAGTCTGGATATTCCCCAAACCTTTCCAGCCATTGCCTAAGAAAATCCAGAGTTTTCGGGTCTGTTGGATATCCACAGCCCAAATCGCCATACTTTTCCGCTAATTCCGCTATCGCTTTATCTCTTTCCACTTTGGCTATTATTGAGGCTGCGGAAACTATGGGATATTTCTTGTCAGCCTTATGTTCAGAAACGATTTTTGGCTTGAAGGTTAGGCATTCCAGAATGTGCTGTTTAAACCGTTCCTCCAAAACGTCCGAGGCGTCAACATAGGCGATGTCTGGCTCAAGCGCTTCTATGATTTCAGCCATTTTCTGAGCCTCCAACCTATTTAGCCTATGAAGTTTTCTGCCCTTCTCCACAACCTTGTCAATTTCTTTGGGAGAAATTTTTACTACACTAAATTTTTGGGCAATCCGCTTAATTTCCACAGCAAGAATTTCCCGCCTATGCGGCGACAAAAGCTTTGAGTCCCTAACTTTCAATTCAACAAGTTTTGGCAGTTCCTCTTCCCGCATTAGGATTCCAGCTATAACTAATGGACCAATCACGGAGCCTCTTCCAGCATCATCGACGCCTGCAACTAACATAACAAAACCTTCTTTTCAAAAATGATGATAGTAATTTTAGAGTTATAACATTTTTTGGTTTATCCACCAACCAATACGGGGCCTACCCTCTATTTTTTCCGCAAAATCTTATTATGCATTTTAAGCTAAATATTGGGTCTAAATGGAGGTTTGAACCTTTTGGATTTGAAAGGTAGCAGAACCGAAAAGAATTTGTTGGCTGCTTTCGCTGGAGAATCCCAAGCGAGAACACGCTACACTTTCTTTGCCAGCGTCGCCAAAAAAGAGGGTTATGAGCAGATAAGCGCCATTTTCACGGAAACAGCCGAAAATGAGAGGGAACATGCACAACTATTCTTCAAACTCTTGAAAGGCGGAATGGTAGAAATCACGGCTGCCTATCCAGCTGGCGTTATTGGTTCAACAGCGGAAAATTTGAGGGCTGCGGCTGAAGGCGAAAGACACGAGTGGGGGACTCTTTATCCAAACTTTGCCGAAATTGCCGATGAGGAGGGCTTTGCAGAAGCCGCAAGAACCTTCCGCATGGTTGCTAAGGTGGAGGCATACCATGAAAGGAGATATAGAAAGTTGCTGGCAAACATGGAACAAGGCAAAGTCTTCAAAAAAGATTCGCCGGTCATGTGGAAATGCAGAAACTGCGGATACGTCTTTGAAGGCACTGAAACGCCGGAAAGATGTCCGGTTTGCGACCATCCAAGAAGCTACTTTGAACTTTGGTGCGAAAACTACTGATCACACTCTCTTTTTTATTCTAAACACTTGATAGCCTTCTCTAAAACTACTTCATGGATTCTATCCCTATTTTCATATGTAACTGCGTAAATTTCTGCGTCTTCTCTTGCCTTTACCTCCTCAATAAGCCTATGTTTCGCTTTCCAATGCACAACACCAATTACAAGCTTATCACTTTCAACGGCCTTCTTAACGGTTAATCGGAATTTTTCAGAAAACAACTCCATGGGACCAATCTCATCTATGGCTACAACATCACATTCTGCAATAGCCTTCAAAATGGCTTCTACGCCTATGCCATCCAAATCTGCCAAATTAACCCGATACTTACCCACTTGAGGTCCCATCTTCTGGTTTACATGGGCAAGCCACCCACGACTACCACTGCCTAAATCTAAAATTTCAAAACCAACCCGTGCTCCACAGGATCGGACCTCGCGGCTTATCATGCCCCCAACACTGTAACCTTTAGCCTTTAATGCTTCAACCACCTTTAGCAGAACAGTTGTCTTTCCTATGCCTGGACTGCCAGTCAAAAGCAAAACACGCTTCTCCAACCTGTGCATCCCAAAACCAGAATTCTAATATTACCTTAATTAATGATTTCTCATAATCCGTAATGAGGAAAGCCTAACCATGGATTTTCAAACAGAAATTGTGGCGGAAGGCAAAGTCAAAATACTCATTCCAAAGCTTAGGGCTTTCGTTAAAACGCCTTCTGAATATGCGCCTTCAAAGGCTCCAGTCTTCTACAATCCAGTCATGGAATTAAACCGTGACATAGCCGTCCTAGCACTCCAAGTATATCAGAGAACGGTTAACCGCAAAATAGTTGTTTGTGAACCATTAGCGGGCTGCGGCGTTAGAAGTATACGCTTTGCAGCCGAAGTTGAGGGCGTTAAAAAGGTTTTAGTTAATGACATTAGCGAGAGAGCGTTCCGGCTTGCCATGGCTAATGTGCAAATGAATAAGCTAAGCAGACGCATCATGGTGAAGAATGAGGATGCAAACCGCCTTTTAAGCCGTTATGGTGCGCCTCGCAGAAGGTTTGACGCCATAGACATAGACCCTTTTGGCTCGCCTGTTCCCTATCTTGACTCAGCCATAAGAGCCCTAAGAGACGGCGGTCTCCTAGCCTTAACAGCAACGGACATGGCGCCCTTATGCGGCGTTTATCCAAAAGCTTGTATACGCAAATATGGCGGAAAACCATTAAGAACAGAATATTGCCATGAGTTGGCTGTTAGGCTTTTGGCTGGATGCTTGGCAATGACAGCTGCAAAATATGATATTGGCATAAATGTTCTCTTCTCTCACAGCACAAACCATTACATTCGCCTATACGCAAAAATAGCCTACGGCACAAAAAAGGCTGATGAAAGCATAAAAAACATGGGCTACATACTGCACTGTTTCAATTGTTTCCACAGAGAAACCCTAAAAGCACCATCCCTAATCGGGCATTCTGGAAAATGTAGCCAATGCAACTCAAAACTTGATTATGCTGGACCTTTATGGCTTGGAAAAATATTCGACAAAGACTTTTGCGAAAAAATGGAAAAAGAAGCCCAAAACATGACACTTGGATACAAGCCAAAAATTCTGAAAATTTTGGCTCTAATAAAGGGCGAAGTTGAAGGTCCACCAACATACTATGTAATTAACAAGTTATGCGATAAATTGGAAATACCGGTGCCCTCAATTAAAAAGGTTGCAAAGGCTTTAGGGGAAAAGGGCTTTGAAGCTTCCCTAACTCATTTTAACTTTGATGGAGTTAGGACGAATGCGCCAGCCATGAAGCTTATGGAAATTTTGAAAAGTTGTATTAACGAAAAACATAACAAGTTTTAAATAATAATCGAACTAAAAATGAGCGAACTAGGTGAAAGAATGAATAGGAAAATTCTGACTCTAAATCTGATATGCCTCTTGATGCTTCTATTCGTTGCATTAGCGCAAGCGCAAGGGCCTTCGGAAATAATTACGGCGTGGACGGACAAACCATATTACTCTGCTGGCCAAAGTGGAAAACTCTACATTACCTACAACAACCTCAGAGATTCACCGGTCACTATTCGCAACATTACCATCATCTTTGAAGAATGGTGGGCTTACGACAAAGCAAAGGGCACTTGGATTGGAAATCTTACTTATGAACCTCCAGAGAACGAAAAGACATTGACTGAGCATACCATACGAGTTTTTGAAGTAAGCTTCACGGTGCCAACAGATGGAAGAGCAAAAACCACAACTGTTGACATTAAAGTTTACACGAACCTGCCGACGCCAGACCGACCAGATGAAAGACCCATCATTAACGTGGTTGAAACGCCAGTTTATATGGACCAACTTATAACGTTGTTCACCATTCAAGTAGTGTTATTGATTGTTTGCACCGTTATCATCGCTGCGACCATATTCCTTTCAGCCCGCAGACCCCAAGTCATGTGGAAGGCAGAAGAGAAGGGAGAATAGACACAAATCTTCCACCTTTCTTTCTAAAGCAATATAAGTGATTATACTTTTTAAAATCATAGAGGGAAAACTATGCCAAGAATAAGCTTGGAAGGAATTTTTGTGCCGCATATAACGCCTTTCACGCGGGAAGGAGAATTAGACGAAGAGGCTTTGAGGAAATGCGTAAAGTTTTGGGTTGAGGGTGGAGTTTCTGGGCTTGTGCCTTGTGGAAGCAACGGTGAAGCCCCATACCTTGATAGAGAGGAGCGAAAGAAAGTTATTGAAATTGTGATGGAGGAGGCTGGAGATAAGGTAAGGGTTGTCGCTGGAACGGGAAGCATAAGCACAAGGGAAACAATTCTTTTTACGAGGGATGCTAAGGATTTTGGGGTTGACGCTGCTTTGGTGGTGACG
>JAVZLK010000017.1:19565-32648 GCA_038883795.1 Bathyarchaeia archaeon | reverse complement strand
AACCCCTCTATGCTCGGTGTCCTATCGGAAAACGTTGATGCTGGAATCGACCCAAACCTAATCAAAGTGCGTGGTATAGGCAGCAGAGATTTAACGGCTTTAAAGAAGGGCTTGCGAAAACCAACCCTGAAAATTAGCCACATACTCCCAAGCGATGCACCCATCGCCTTTATCCAACACGCCCAAACCTTAAACAGCCTAAGCATTCAAGTAATCTACTATAAGGGATTGTTCGCTTCAGCCACAGACATAATAAGCCTAATCTACAAAGGCTGCAGAATAGACAAGCTGAGCGTTGAATGCAGCATAGAAGATTTTGTAAAGGCAACCGTAGAACTGGTCGGGCAAGACTTAGCCATCGGAACAAACAAAATTTTAGGCGCCACCTACGCGGACTATTCTGGAGCAGTGCCCTACGACCAAAGCTTTGTTCAATGTGGAGCAGCAGACGGCTCAAACCCAACAGCTGTCGAGCGAGTAACAGACTGGAAATTCACCATAGAAAACAACCTGAAACCCGTTCCAGTAATCCGCCAAACAAGCGGACACTTGCTTAAGTATTTGCCCGCCCGCCACCGAAATCTTTCAGGTGAATTAACCTTTGAATTCGAGGATAAGGCAGAATTTGAAGACGTCATAAACGATGCAGAGTTCAGCCTAAAATTTGGACTCGGCGGCGGCAACAGCGCCCTATTCAAATACTGCAAATGGGAAGACATCACAGCGCCCACACGCCTCGAAGATCTTGTCAACCTAAAAGTGAAGTTTGTTGCAAGAGATGTTTTCATAAGCTAAGGTGAGTGAAGTGACCGCAGAAGTTAGCATTTTAGAAAATTTTGGGCGGGAAGCCAAACTGCGCAAAAAATGGATGCGTATTTGGGAGAATCTTGGAAACCGCATTTTGAGAATGCCTAAATGGATGCAGGAAATCGTCCTTGAAGACATCAACACAGCCATACGAAACAGAATAGTCATCATGGAGATGATTCAAAATGCGAAAAGAAACCGTTGAAATAGACGACCGGTTTGGCAAAGAATACGCGGGCAAATACGTTTTTCAGGAGATAACATGGGCTAAGCGCAGCAGAATAATCCAAAAATACACACGCTATAGTCAACACACTGGACAAGTAGTTGCAAGCGATTATGTGGCAATTCAAGCGGAAACCATTTGGGCTTCACTCATAGAGCAGCCACCACATAAACCAATAACTCTCGAGAAGCTGCTCAGCGAGGAAGATGGCATACCGATAGGCTTAGGCGAACTTTTCAGTCAAATAGTGAACCGCCTAAACAACGTCAGCCTTGAAGAAACGACTTTTTTATCAGAGCCATCAGACGCCAAAAACCAAACCAAGCCATCACAGAGTTCCGCCTGTGCAAAGAATTCGGCTGGACCATCACACAACTGCGAAGGCAACCAGCAAAAACAGTGCAAGAGTTCATCGTGATTTTGAATGAGCTGGATAGACAAGCAGAGGAGGAAAAAGCCAAGGCGGAGCGTGAAGCCAAATGGCGGTTGAAATAACCTGCGATGTTGAAGGCATTGAAGAGTTTAGACAAGCCATGCAACGGCTTGACAGAGGAATGCAACGTCATGTGCATAGGCTTTTGGCAAGCTGGGCTGCAGACGTTAAAGCATTAGCAAAACAGCTTGTCCCCGTTAGAACTGGACACTTGCGGAGTAGCATTTACGCCAAAATTCAGGAATGGGTTGCAGAAGTTGGTGCAGAAGCAACCTATGCACTATTTGTTGAGCTTGGCACACGCTACATGCAAGCCCAGCCATACCTCTACCCAGCCATTCAAGAACATTTGCCACAGCTTGAGGCTGTCATTTGCGACGCTTTAGAGGCTGCTAAAGCGGAGGCTGGTCTTGAATGAGTTTTCGAGAAATTGCCGTCACTATTCGTGCTGTTAACCGTGCAAGCCACGAGTTAGCAAGGATTCAAACGGACGCTGAGGCTTTGAGTGTGCGGATTAAGAGCCTTGGCTCAGCCATAGCTGGTTTAGGAGCAACTGGAACCGCTATTGCCCACATAGCCCACGAGTTTGGCATTTTAAACAGTGAACAAACGCGTGTTTTGAGCAGCGCCATGTCCGTCGTAACCGTGCTTGGCATGTTTATGCGCACGTCATGGGGCGTAGCCGTAGCCCAAAAAGTTTATGCGGCTGCCTGCTGGGTTGCAACTGCTGCCCAAAATGCCTTAAACATTAGTTATGCGAGTTTTCTGGCTTTAACAGGTGTAGGAATAGCCGCTATTGTTGGCGCCGCTGCAGCCATGTGGTATTTCTCCAGCCAAATGAACGCTGCAACTGCTTCTGTGCAGAGCTTCAATGAGGCTGTTGCTGAAATGCCTGAGCGTGGGCGTAGCATTCGCAGGGCTGGAGAAGAGGAGCTGTATAGGCGAGGTGTAGAATAGCCCGTGAGCGTTGAAATTCCCAAAGTTACAATAGCTCTTGGTCCTTATGGCATTCCACAAGGCGATGTTATCGAATGCCGTGTTCATTTAGGCTGCACGAAAGAGGTCAGCAGTTTTGAAGTGCTCTTACAAAATTGGGATAAAAAGTATAGTCCAAACGGGTCTTATCCGATTAATGTTGGCATGGATGGAAGCATAAGCATAGGCAGAGGCACAAACTGTCCGCAGATAATCACTTGCCGTGTTGAAGCCGTCAAATATGAATCCTCGCCGACGGAAAACTATCTTCGTGTTTCTGGACGGTGTTGGGGCGAACGCCTATTCCGCCGTGTTGTAACCAAAACTTACGAGAACAAAAAGGGCGAAGAAATCGTCAAAGACTTAATTGATTACTATGTTGGTTTAAGCCATGTCAGAGATTCCACAGAGCTCGTCGAAAACACGGATACAACCTACATACGGCTTGAGTATCAGGACACGCCAGTTTTCGACATCCTCAAATACATAGCGGGCTCAGCGGACAAGCAAGGCGTTATAGGCTTTGATTTTCGTGTGGCTCCAGACGGAAAATTTGAGTTTTTCCCAAGAAACAGCAAAACTTCACCAGTAAGCCTTACCGACAAAATTGAGGTTAGCGAATACCGAAAAGACATCCATAGCATCCGCAACAAAATCACGGTATACGGCACCGCCGACAAGCCCTTCCCTGTTGATGTCGATGGCAGACCTTGGAGCGACACGCTTACCGAGGATTTAACTGTTAGCGAAGGCACTGGCTGGGGCGGTTCAGATGAGCTGATACATGACATTTATGGCAAATGGAGCGTTATGACGGGAAGCACAAACCTCGCTTTGGACACATCTGTTAAGTATGCTGGGACTAAAAGCGTTAAGGTCATTGAATCAGCTTACATGTATTACACAAGAGTTGACTGGATATTCAATCAGAACTTTTTGATAAACCTCAACGAATTTCCAAAAATCAGCTTCGCCCTCCGAGTTGACGATAAACACTCTAAACTTTGCTGGATAAACGCCATAGACTATTGGAACAACAGCGCATCTAAAAGCTTCAATCTTTCGGAAATTGACAAGTGGGAAAAAGTCATAATCAACGCCGGAACCAAAAACGCAGACCAATGGGATTGGGTTGACACCTTATTCAATTGGGCATTTGTCAAGGAAATAGGCATAGCAGCGGACCAAAACTACGCAAGTGCAGGAAACTGGTGGATAGACCAGTTCCATTTCGGATACGGCAAATGGAAAAGCACACAAGAAGACTCCACAAGCCAACAAGCCTATGGCTTAAGAGAACTCGTCGAAGTCGATGAGGAGCTTTACAGCGACAACGCCTGCATGCTAAGAGCCAAAGCACTCTTAAACCAACTCAAAAATCCAGCAGAATACCTCACAGTAAGAAGCACAGTCATCGACTATGGCAATACGCCACTCCTGCCAGGAGACAAAATACACATAACAATAACAAACGAGAACATTGACACAGACTTCCGCATTTTAAGCGTTGAATACCATGTGGACGCAAAGACACAAACTCTCGAAACCACATTAGAGATGGGACGCGAACCTCCACTCTTAGCTGACTATCTGTACGCTCTACGCAGCAAAACCGACCACCTAAGCAGACACAAAATCGCAAGATGACCAACCATGAACGCCAAAAACAAACTAAAGAAACTAAGACACAAGCTTCAGAAACACAAGATCACAGGCGTAACAAGATGAAAAAGCGAGAGTTTTTCCGCATACGCCAATACTCCCGCAAGTTTGACCGCGAAGTAGGCAAGTTTATAATTAATATAGGCTATGAGACTGCGGCTCCAAAGCCAACAGAACGTGTTATTGGTGTGGCTGAAGCTTTCGGGTTAGGATTGGATAAATGGGAGAAATTTATTGTCTACGATAACGTTGAACTGAAAATAGGCTTTACGGATATTGTTTATATTACGGGCGATAGTGGAAGCGGAAAAAGTGTTTTGCTCAAGGCTTTGGAAAAAGACATACGCCACGATTTGGGCCTAAAGTGCATAAACATCGCAGAAATCCAACCCGAACCAAACAAGCCCCTAATCGAAACCGTAGGCAAAACCTTAGAAGAAAGCTTAGAACTCCTCAGTAAAGTAGGCTTAAACGACGCTTTCCTTTTCCTACGAAGCTATGAACAACTAAGCGATGGGCAGAAATACCGCTACAAAATAGCCAAAATGATAGAAAGTCAAGCTCAATTCTGGATAATGGACGAGTTTGCAGCAACCCTTGACCGCGACACAGCAAAAATCGTGGCATCTAACCTTCAAAAACTGGCGAGACAGCAAGGTAAGGCAGTTTTGGCAGCGACAACCCACACGGATCTCCTGGAAGATTTAAATCCAAGTGTGCATATCCACAAGCGATTCGGCAGAGAAATAACCGTAAACTATTATCCTAATGTTCCAGCCAAGGAATGTAGCCTTGTTAAGGAAATGCGTATAGAGGAAGGCACAACAGAGGATTGGCGTAAACTTGCATACTTCCACTATCGCAGTCACAAGATAGCTGGCCCACGAAAAATCTTCTGCCTAAAAAGAGGCGAAGAACTATGCGGAGTCATAGTTTACGCTCATCCACCACCAACATGCTTTGGACGCAGGCTTGTCTTACCAAAAATGACTATGAAAGAACTAAACGAGAAACTAAGCATAATAAGCCGAGTAGTCGTGCACCCAAAATATCGAACAATAGGCTTAGGCACAAAACTTGTAAAAGAAACACTGCCATTAGTCGGCACGCCTTATGTGGAAATGCCGGCAGTCATGGCAAAATACAATCCCTTCGCAGAAAAAGCAGGAATGCAAAAAATAATTGAGCAGCCGCCACCAAAAGAAGCCATACGGATAACTGAAACTCTCCAGAAACTTGGCTTCAACATTCAGCTATTAGCGAGCGAAAAATATGTTTTGAACAAGCTGCAAAGCCTAAGCGAGGCGGAAATACGAACAGTTAAAGAAGCTTTCATTAAAAACCGCCATGCACGATTTATGAAATACTTTTTATGTCACATGCCCTTTGGAAGAAAAGAAATCTATGAAAAAGAAATAATGGAAGCAGCCCTTGAAAGACTTGCCAATTTAATTAAAGTCTGCAGCTTCTTAATTCAAACTAAAGCTTACTTATTCTGGTCAAAATAAAAGTCTAAGTCGAAATTCTTCCGCCGATAATCGCTGTCACTCCTCTATGATTTCATGTTTGTGTTTTTCTTGGTTTTCCTTATGTCGGTTTTTCCATTCACTAATTTTGTTGTTTAGGGTTTCCCATTCTGATTTACCAAGCCATGTTTTAATGGCTTTTCGAACCTTATCTATGAAGAAAAATGCAGCATCGCTTAAGCTCCATGCAGAGTCAAGCGTTCCATAACTTCTTGATACAGCAAGATTAGAAAGTTCCAATTTTTCTAAACTAAAAATTCCCTTCCAGCCAATGTCTTTATAATAATTTTTGTTAAGGTCGTTAATGGAGAAATATTTGTGAAAACTGGTAGAGTAATGCGCACCATAAAGTATCGCTAATCCTTTCCAATCAGCCTCGGTAAAAGAAAGCTTCGTAAGATTTTCAGTCTTCTGATAACCTCGGTTAAAAGTAACCCAAAAACCACCGTCTTCAAGAACAGTTTCAGGAAGTCTATCTAACTGAATTCGTTTCCAACTTTGGGGGTTTAAATACTCATCATCAAATTGTGTTTTCCATATTTGCTCATGTTGGCGTTCTTTTCGCTTAGCTCTGCGAATTATATGCGACCTAAAAAGTGTAAGAGAAATTAAACCGATGTCCGGGTATAATGATTCTTTTAGTTCGCTAAGGTAAACGGCTTGCCCCACAGCGTCCGATGGATATGCAAGAAACATCCCATTAAAGAAGCTGAGATACCTTTCCGCTTGTTTAAAATCTCGCTCGGTCGGAAATCCTTTCTTGACTTCGATTCCATAAATATCAGTTCCATACCTTACAACGTAGTCGATACGTTTTCCCTTACCGAATGGAACCTGAGAATACCATCCATCATGATGTTCAAAAATTGCCTCTCTGTCCAAATCCCTCTCGACAATGTAATAAAGTGATTGCTCGTCAATCCGCTTCTGTTCATAAACACGTTTCTCTTTTATCCTTCGCCTCAATATGTAATACCTCACATTTTTACTTGTGTGCATAGATAAAAAAAATTTGCGAAAATAGAGAAAAGTGAGGGTAAAAAGAGGGGAAAGGGAAAGTTTAGACTTTTAATCCAGCTCTTCGCCTTAATTGTGTAACGTATTCTGCATATCTTGGATAGAAATGTACAGCTTTGCGCTTCAGTTTCATGTAGTGTCTTGCTCCTATGCTTTTTGGTGTGCGTCCCTGAATAAAGTCGGCTACGCTTTCTGGAATGTTAAGCCTTTCATCAGTCATAACGTCAAAGGCAAATTTCCGCAAGTATTTATACGCGATTATATCTTTCCCAAGGCGTTTACGTACATTTCCTTTAGCAGACTCATAAGTTATCTTTTCCACGCTTTTCAAAAGCTTCAATGTGTATTCTGTGAAAAAGGCGTAGTAGGCGAACTTGCTTTTTCGCATGTAGCCCAAAGGCGCCACATAAAAGCCATCGCAAGGCTCAAGCTGACCTTCAACCTTGCCATTCCAGAAATCGCCGAGGAAACGCATAGCCTCAGTAAACCGCAAACCACTGTCCAATATGAAATTGTAGACAGCAAAATAGCTCCTGTACCTATCAGCCCCGCCAAAAACCCTCAGAGACCTGACAATATCCTCCTCGCTGGGAATCCAAAGATCAACACCAATCTCCTCTCTGGGAACGTTTTTACGCAAAACGTCAAGCCAAGCCTTATCCGCCAAACCCTGACACTCATAGAAATTAAACAAATTCCTAACAGCCCTAATCATCTGATGCCTCTGACCCACACTCAAACCCTCAAAAACCCTAACAACATCCATAGGCTCCCTAATAGGCTTACCAAACTTCACCAAATACCTAACAATAGCCTTCCTATGCCCCTCAGTAATCCCACGATGCCTAAGCCACGCAATAAAATCTTCACGAACAACACCGAAATCAACAAAAGAAGCCTTTTTCTCACCGCTTTCGCCAAAAGAGGCTACTGCTAAGCCTGTGGTCGGTAACGGCCGCGCGGGTTCAAATCCCGCACCCCGCGCCACTTTAGCTCCCCCTTCAAACGGTGTCCTCCGTGGATGTGTTTGAAGCTGTTCGAAGGAGACATTCCGTTCGCGCCTATGCTCCAACCCCTATACCTAAAGAAAAGCTTGTAAAAATTCTTGAAGCGGCAAGGTTGGCGCCTTCAGCTGGCAACATTCAGCCATGGCATTTCGTTGTCGTAACAGATTATGAAAAAAGGCGAAGAATCGCCGAAAATAGGATGTTCGCCCGTTTTCTTAAAGAAGCCCCATTAGTCATTGTTGGGTGCGGAGACGCCAAAACTTCGCCAAAATGGTATATAGTTGATGTTGCCATAGCCATGCAAAACATGGTCTTAACAGCCACAAGCGAAGGACTCGGAACATGCTGGATTGGAGACTTTGACGAAGAATCCGTTAAGGAGCTTCTTAAAATTCCAAAAAACTACCGAATCGTCGCCTTATTGGCGGTTGGCTATCCACGGGAAAAATTCGACCTTCAAGGCAAAATGCTCCACCTAATTCGAAAAAGGAAAAAGCTAGAACATATTGTGAGTTTTGAAGAATTTGGAAAATCCAAAACAACCCTTTAAATATAGAAGGTGAATCCGTATTCCTCTTCCATATTTTGATTTCACAACAGTTATCGGCTTTGCTGCTTCAAAAGTTCTTATGATTCCAAATCGGAACAAATATACCCTTCTAATTTTAATTATAGCCTTAACTTTTATTATTCAATTAGCAAAAGCAACTTCAACAAGCTTCACTGTACCTGGCAACCAAGAAGTAACAAAGGTTTTGCAGCTTAAAATTGAAGACCACATTCTCATCCACTTCATAGTTCTTGGAGGTGAAAACGCCATCCATTTCATTTTGACATATCCGAACAGCACCGAAAGAGATTTTGGGGAAACAGGCTATTTCCATTACACTTTTGTTTGCGATTTAGAAGGCAACTACATTTTGCGTTTCTCTAATTTTGGCTCTTCCGTGGACAAACTTGTGACTTTAGACTATGAAATTGAGCACTATATTTTTGGCATGCCCCAAATGCTCTTCCTAACAATAATCATCGCGGTTGTCTGCATAATCGCAGTAGCATCATTCATCTTCCTAAGCAAAACCCACTAAATTCAAATTTAAACTACAGATATGCAATCATGTTTCAAATTATGTAAATCATTTATATTAACCCACAATTAATATCAATCCGCAGTGAAAAAGCATGCTTGTCACGAACAAAGACTTATTATTACAAGCTAAACGTGGGGCTTATGCTGTAGGCGCCTTCAACATCCAAAACCTCGAAAGCCTATTGGCAGTTGTGGAAGCCGCTGCCGAAGAAAAATCCCCAGTAATAGTTGCTATTACGCCGAGCGCCATAAAATACGGCGGTCTCGCTTACCTATCAAAAATGGTAAAAACAGCCGCCGAAACCATCCCAATACCCATTTCTCTCCACCTCGACCATGGCGAAGACTTCGAAATAGTTAAGCAATGCATCGAAGCTGGATTCACCTCAGTCATGATTGACGGCTCCTTCCTAAAATTTGAAGAAAACATCGCTCTTACAAAGCGTGTCGTTGAATTCGCCCATAGAAAAGGAGTTTCAGTAGAAGCCGAACTGGGAAGGCTCGCGGGTGTGGAAGAAAAAACTGTTGAGGAGAAAGAAGCCGTCTTAACGGATCCTGAAGCAGCTAAAGAATTTGTTAGGCAAACAGGTGTTGATGCCCTTGCAGTAGCCATTGGCACTTCTCACGGAGCTTACAAATTCAAAGGAGAACCAAAACTTGACTTTGAAAGATTAAAAAACATAAGCAAAAAAGTTGAAGTGCCACTGGTTCTTCATGGAGCCTCAAGCGTCCCCCAATGGATGATTGAAAAAGCCCAAAAATACGGCGCAGAACTTGCAGGCGCAAGGGGCATACCAGAAAACCACATTAAAAAGGCTATATCGCTTGGCATAACAAAAATAAACATAGACACAGACCTACGCCTAGCCTTCACAGCCACAATACGCGAAGTCCTAACAAAAACGCCAAAAGAATTCGACCCAAGAAAAATTTTGGGTCCAGCAAAAGAAGCCATGAAAGAAGTTGTTAAAGGAAAGATGCGATTATTTGGAAGTTCAGGAAAAGCCTAAGGAGGAGAGAAAAATGAAAGTTGGAATATTAAGCGGAGGCGGAGACGCTCCAGGAATAAACGCTGTCATCAGAGCAGTTGTAAGAAAAGGAATCCAGCAGTATAGCTACGAAATTGTGGGCATAAAGGATGGATGGCGCGGACTCCTCGAAGGCGATTTTCTACCATTAGACTTAAAGTCTGTTTCTGGAATTCTTCCCAGAGGAGGCTCCATTTTAGGTACGTCCCGCACAAACCCATTCAAACACGAAAACGGACCTCAAAAAATAATGGAAAACGCTGAAAAAGCCAAAATAGGCGCCGTTGTTGTTATCGGCGGTGATGACACTTTAAGCGTAGCCCATAAAATGGCTGATTTTGGACTAAAATGCGTTGGCGTCCCAAAAACAATAGACAACGACTTAAGCGGCACAGATTACACTTTTGGCTTTAACACAGCCGTATCCATAGCCACAGAAGCCCTTGATAGGCTTCACACAACAGCAGAAACCCACCGCAGAGTCATGATCCTCGAAGTCATGGGACGCTATACTGGCTGGATAGCATTAGAGGCTGGAATTGCAGGGGGCGCAGATGTCATACTGATACCTGAAAAACCCTTTGATGTTGATGAGGTTTGCGAATACATTAAACGCAGACACGAGAGGGGACGAAACTTCAGCATAATCGTCGTAGCTGAAGGCGCCAAACCAAAAGGTGGAAAAGAAATTGTTTACAGCGAAACCATCGACGAGTTTGGACACATACGCCTCGGCGGAATCGGCTATTACCTTGGAAAAGAAATTGAAAAACGCCTAAACATCGAAACCCGCGTTGTGGTTTTGGGGCACATCCAGCGGGGCGGTTCGCCAACAGCCTTCGATAGAATTTTAGCCACACGCTTTGGCATAGCCGCAGTGGACCTTATAGCTGAGGGAAGGTTTGGACATATGGTTGCCATTCAAGGAAACAAAATTGTTTCCGTTCCTTTGAAAGATGTGGTTGGAAAAAGGAAAACCGTTGACTTGGGGCTTTATGAAATAGCAAAAGTTTTCTTTGGTTAAGCCATTAGGTTGCAAGAACCCTAGCCAATTTCAGAAGCCTTAAATCCAAAGGCTTTTCTTTACTGCATGACTCCTTAAGCTCTATACTTGTGATTTTTCCATTTTGCAACCCAACAATTCTGCTTCCCTTTTCCTTCAATAAAAGTTCAACTGCGTGGTTTGCGAAGAGACTGGCTAGAAGTCTGCTTCTCGCTGTGGGGTTTCCGCCCCTTTGCGCATAGCCCAAAATGCTGAGTCTGACTTCTGCGCCCGTATGCCTCTGGATTTCCTTTGCAATTTTGTGTGTGTCGCCGACGCCTTCTGCTGCCACGATTACGCCTGAACGTTTCCCTTTTGCACTGTTTTCTTTGATAACCTTAAAAATTTCCTCTAGGCTCAGTTTTTCTTCTGGAACCAAAATTACCTCTGCCCCCACAGTTAAGCCTACAGTTGCTGCAAGGAATCCTCTTTTTCTTCCCATAACTTCAACTATGAAAATTCTTTCGTGGGATATGGCTGTGTCTCGAATTTTGTCAATTTCGGAAACCGCCGTGTTCACTGCCGTGTCGAAACCTATTGTTTCTTCTGTGCCATAAACATCATTGTCTATGGTTGCTGGAACCCCAATTATTAGCGTTTCCGTTTGTCTGCTTAATTCTAAAGCGCCTTTAAAGGAGCCGTTGCCGCCAATAACAATCAAACCGTCAACCTTGTTTAGTGCGAGAGTTTCAGCAGCCTTCTTTAACCCTTCTTTCCTCCTAAATTGTGGACATCTTGAAGTGCGGAGGATGGTGCCTCCCAACTGGATTATGCCGCCCACCGAGCGAGGATTAAGCTCCACAAAATTGTTCGTTAACAAGCCTTCCCATCCCCTTTCAAAACCAAAAACCCTTAAACCATTCGCATACGCGATGCGCACAATGGCGCGGATAGCAGCATTCATTCCAGGCGCATCTCCACCACTCGTAACAACACCTATCCTTTTCAAATCCCACACATCTCCAAATTTAGAACAGCTTTAAACACAATTTGTTGGTAAGGCAAAAATAATTTGCCCTATCTTACAAATGCTTTTGTAGGGTGAAGACGTTTGGAAAAAGATTACGTAATTGTTTTAGTAACAACTGCAAACAGGGAAGAAGCGGAAAAAATTTCTAAGGCTTTGCTTGAGGAAAGACTGATTGCATGCGCCAACATAATCGGTCCAGTAAATTCGCTTTTTTGGTGGCATGAAAAAATCGAAAAGACAGAAGAGTGCATTCTCCTGATGAAATCCCGCTTGGACTGTTTTGATAAACTTTCACAGAGAGTTAAGGCATTACACAGTTATGAGGTTCCAGAAATCATTGCTTTATCATTAGTTAGAGGCTCTAATGCTTATTTAGAATGGTTGGACAAAAGCCTCGGCACTAATCCGTAACCTTTCTTTTCTTGCAGAAAATGTCAAAGTATTTAAAGTAATTTAGGATTACTTTATTTAGGTTTAACAATGGGTTTCACGTATGTGAAGGTAAAAGTGGTTAATCCCCTAACTCCCACAAGGTCAGAAGATGTTGATTTATTGGTGGATAGCGGTGCCATTTTCACTTCTATACCCAGCGAGGTTCTAAAGAGTTTAGGTTTAAAGCCCGTTGACCGTGAAAGGCTTAGAGTTTACGGAGGAGCGGTTGTTGAAAGGGAGATTGGATGAGCTTTAATCGAGTATGGCGGCAAGCGCAGGGTTGTGCCTGTAATTTTCGGAGAAAAAGGAGACACTTCCATACTTGGCGCAACAAGTTTGGAGTCTTTAGGTTTTCAAGTTGACCCAGTAACCAAAAAGTTAAAACCCATAGAATTTTTAATGATTTAACATCACACTAATGATAGTTTAAAATACTACATATGAAAGCCTTGAGGTAAAGTTTTATAGGTTTTGTTTTGCTCATGAATGTTTCGGCGGTGGGTCTTAGGCGGGGGGCTAGGGGTCCCCTGTACCGTAAACCCTCTATAGGACGGGCCGAAAGCTGAGGCTGAGGCGTCCATGGCCGCCTAAACCCTTCACTCCGAAACAAAGACTACCCGTCCCTTGGGGCTGGCGGTCGCTGGGCTGCTTCCGTAGGGAAGCTGTCTCCGGCGTTTACCAGGTGAACCTGGCCAGGCCCGGGAGGGAGCAACCTAAGTCTGGACGTTTAGCGCTCGAGGGGGTGCGGGTACGAGTGTAGGTTTGAGGGGTTGGGCGGATTCTGGATGTCGAACCTCAGTGACCCACCGCCTTTTAAATATGGTATAACCATCTATAACAATGTGGATTGATATGGGCTTTCCAGAAA
>JAVZLK010000017.1:0-19467 GCA_038883795.1 Bathyarchaeia archaeon | reverse complement strand
GGGGTGCGGGTACGAGTGTAGGTTTGAGGGGTTGGGCGGATTCTGGATGTCGAACCTCAGTGACCCACCGCCTTTTAAATATGGTATAACCATCTATAACAATGTGGATTGATATGGGCTTTCCAGAAAGGTTTCTTTGGGGCGTATCCATTAGCGGTTTCCAATTTGAGATGGGGGATGCTGCTGGGAAAAATATAGACCCTAATACGGATTGGTATGTTTGGGTGCATGATGCCCAAAACATAGAGAAAGGCTTGGTAAGCGGTGACTTGCCAGAAAATGGAGTAGATTACTGGAGCTTGTACGAGAAGGATCATGAGTTAGCCAAGAGCCTAGGGTTGAATGCTTATAGAGTTGGGATTGAGTGGAGTAGAATCTTTCCAAAGAGTACAAAAGCGATTGAGGTTGGCGTTGAGTATGCTTCTGATGGCAATTTTTCTAGGGTGGATGTTGATGCTAAGGCATTGGAAGAGCTTGAAAAGTTGTCGAATAAGGAAGCGTTAAACCATTATAGGGCTATGATAAGCGACTTGAGGGAGAAAGGCTTCGAGGTTTTTGTTTGCTTAAACCATTTTACGCTTCCCTTGTGGATTCATGACCCTATAACCGTTCGCAACACCAAGCTAAAAAAGGGCGCAAGGGGATGGCTTGACAAACCAAACATAATCGAGTTTGCCAAATATGCAGCTTACGTGGCATGGAATTTAGGTGACATTGTGGACAATTGGGCAATCTTCAACGAGCCTATGGCTGTGTGCGAAGCTGGCTATATGATTCCAGAGTCTGGTTTTCCGCCTGGAACACGCAGTTTCAAAGCTGTCAAAAAGGCTGCTAAAAACATGGTTGTTGCTTATGCCAGAGCCTACGATATCATAAAAAAGGTTGATACTGTTAAAGCGGACGGGGATAGCCCAAGCCCAGCGAATGTGGGTTTGATACATAACGTGATACCAGCAAAACCTTTCGATGAAAAAGATGCGCTTCATGTGAAGGCGGCTAAATTTATGAATAACCTGCATAATCACTTCTTTCCCCAAGCCGTTGCCCATGGTTGGCTGGATGAAAACTTCAATGGAATAAAAGAAAAGAGAGAAATTAAAAATTATTTGGGGCAGCGTCTTGACTGGCTTGGCATAAACTATTACACAAGATTTGTCATTAAGGGAAGAAAATCGCTTTTAGCAAAGGTTTTCGCTGGAATTCCAGCCATTCCAGACATAGCACAGAATTATGGTTTTGCATGTCAACCAAACAGCAAATCAGCCGACGGTATGCCCACATCAGACCTTGGATGGGAAGTCTTTCCAGAGGGCATGCTTGAAGCGTTAAAAATGATGCAAAAATATGGGTGCCCGCTTTATGTGACGGAGAAGGGAATAGCGGACGAAAAAGACGAGCTCCGACCAAAATTCATTTCTGACCACTTAAAAATGCTTGAAAGGGCGCTGGATGAGAAAATTGATGTTCGGGGCTATTTCCACTGGTCTTTAACTGACAATTATGAGTGGGCTAAAGGTTTCAAAATGAAGTTCGGCTTGTTTTCTGTTGACCTAAAAACTAAAAAGCGAAAGATGCGAAAAAGCGCAAAAGCGTACAAGAAAATAATAGAGGGTAGGGTCCCTATTGGTTGATTTTTGCGCCAAAAGTATGCACAAAACGGAGAACTTTGGAAAATGCTAAATCCATTTTAGAACCATAACCTAACACTGCTGGAATTCGACATGACTCATAACGAAGTTCGTAAGGATTATTTGCTTGACCGCTGGGTTGTCATCGCCACAGAACGTGGTCGCCGCCCCACAGACTTCGCCAAAAAAGAGAGACAGAAGGCTAAGGCTGGAGTTTGCCCAATGTGTCCAGGTAACGAAAACATGACTCCTCCAGCCGTTCTTGTCTACCTAAAATCTGGCAAGGGCATAAAAAAAGTTAAGGATGAGAATGGTTTTCGCCATAAAAATTGGCTTATTCGATGCGTTCCAAACCTTTATCCAGCCTTTACCCCGCCAAAAGAAGGGACAAGCCTAAAACAGTTTTTGAAAACTCCGGATTTGGGTGTGGCTGTGGGGCATCATGAAGTTTTGGTTGAATCTCCAAACCATGATGAACATCCATCAGACGCAGAAACTTCACAACTAATACATGTCATTAACGGTTACATTGACAGACTTCGCGAGTTTTCAACAAAACCCTACGTGAAATATGTTTCCATATTCAGAAACCACGGCTTAGAAGCTGGAGCTTCGCTTTCTCATGCCCACAGCCAAATAATTGCTACACCTTTTATTCCAAAAATTGTTGCTGATGAAATGAGAGAAAGCAAAAAATTCTGGAAGCAAAACGGAAAATGCGTATTCTGCAATATCATAGAAAAGGAAAGGGATGGACCGCGGCTTGTTCTTGAAAACGCCAACTTTTTGGTTTTCACTCCATATGCAAGTATAAACCCAATGGAGCTTTGGATATTTCCAAAAAAACATGAAGCCACACTGCTTGAAATGTCAAAAAATGAGGTGGAAATTTTTGCTGAAACATTAAAAACATGCCTTAAAGGGCTGAAATATTTAGTTAATGACCCGCCATACAATTATGGTTTTCATTTGGCAATAAACAAAAACGCAAAACAGCATTATCATTGGCATTTAGAAGTTTATCCGCAATTGGCTATTTGGGCTGGATTCGAGAAAAGCACAGGAGTCTACATAAACACCGTCACGCCAGAAGTTGCAGCAGAAAGCCTAAGAAAAACAATTTTAACTTGACATTTGCAAGATTTCCATTTCATATTTTGGTCTGATTTGCATTATATCTTCTATGTAAGCTCTTAATGGTTCTGCTATGCTCCACGCTTGGGCTATGCACCCCCTCGGCGTGTGAGGCGGTTCTCCGTCAAAAATTTCGCTTATTGCGCCAAGTCCAGCCATAAAAGGCTGATGAGTAAATAAGGGTAAGAGGAAATTCTTTAAGGCGTATTCTCGCCCAAAATCTCCGTAACCCTTTGCTTTCAAATAGGCTTTTGTGAATGGACCCAATAGCCAAGGCCAAACAGTACCGTTGTGATAGGCTTCGTCTCTGCTTCTTCTGTCGCCACTGTAAACTCCCACATATTTTGGGTCATTTCTTGCCAGGGTTCTTAAGCCATAGGGCGTTAAAAGTTCCCGTTGCACAACATCCACTATTTTCTCGCTTTTTGCTTTGTCAAGCATTGTAAAGTCTAGGGCTACAGCAATTATTTGATTAGGCCTTAAAGAGGCATCCTTCCCATTCTCGCCTACAACATCGAACAAGCAGTTCTTTTCGGCATTCCAAAACTTTTCAACAAAACTTTTTTTCGCTTTCTCAGCAATATTTGCGTATTTTTCCGCTTCACCCTTTTCTTTAAACTTGTTTGCCAAAATTTCCATAACCCTCAGCGCATTATACCATAAGGCTTGAACTTCAACGGCTTTTCCGCCTCTTGGGGTTACTGGTTGACCATCCACAACAGCGTCCATCCATGTCAATTGTGGATTATGAAAGAGCAATCCGTCAGCATCTAAGCGTATGCCCAAAACTGTTCCCTTGATGTGGTTTTCCATGATTAATTTTAAGGTGTTCCACAACTGTTCTTGAACGAATTTGAAATCGCTTGTGTACTTCAAATATTGTAGTACAGCGTTAACAAACCATAAAGTTGCATCAACCGTATTATAGGCGGGTTCTTTTGAATATTCTGGCAAAAAGTTTGGGATTAAACCATCTTTACAATATTTTTGGAAAGTTGTGAAAGTTTTCCTTGCATCCTCAAACCTTCCAGTCACGAGCATCAAGCCCGGCATGGCAATGAAAGTGTCTCTTCCCCAAGCTTCAAACCAGTGGTAACCCGCAATAACAGCTCTCTCCGATTCGCTTATTCCTTTAACTATGAAAGCGTCTGTTGCCAAAAGAACCCAATTCAACCATTCATTTTCATGAATTCCTACGTGTTCTTCGTAAAATTTTGCCAGAAAATTTTCGCGGCGCTCCATTTCTCTTTCACATAGGGCTTCTGCATCATATACTGAACATGGCATCTCATCAACGCACTTTTTAACCTCAGTTTCGTTTTCGCTTGCAACAAAAATTATTGCAAACTTCCCACTTGCACCAGCCTTTGTCTCCACTTCCACATATCCCGGTTGAAAACAGTCGTCTATGCATGTTTCTCCTCGAAGTGCTTCTTCACGGTAAAAGATTTTTTCAATCCACTTTTCATCGGCACAATAATGACCGCTTGTTGTTTTCATCATAAGCACAGACTGGGAATTGCTGAAGCATAGTTCCACTTCTTTGCCTTCTTGTTTCTGGGTGAATTTTCCAAAAATTTTCCATCTATCCGTCACAGCGTGCATGTGCCTAAAGTTTACAAGCGGAAAAACCCTAATTTTAACGTTTGAACCACTTCCATTCAAAATTTTATAAAGTATTAAAACTGCATTTTTCTTATATGGCATAAAAATTGCTTTTTGAATTTCAACATTTTGCACAGCATAAACATATTTTGGGAATGGCAAAACAGAAAACTCCTTCAAGAACAAATATCCTTTCGGAAAAATTCCGTTCTTAAACTCGTTGGCGCCCAATGGATAAATGCTGTTTCCAATGGTTAATTCCTCATCCAGTTTTTCTAGGCACACTCTGCGGTCTCCCGGCGGACTAAAAGCAGCTACGAGCAACCCGTGATATTTTCTCGTGTTTATGCCCAAAACCGTGGAAGAAGCATATCCGCCTAAACCATTTGTTATAATCCATTCTTGCTTTATTGCCTCTTCAAAACGCGAAAGTTTTTCGCTGTTTAGGCTTATCGATGGCAGCTTCATTTACATCATCAATTTTGCAACGTTTTTCTCCCTTGCTACTGCAAAAAAGTTTGCAACTGGGTTACATTTGGTTCTGAAAAATAATGCGTGGGGCTTTTTTAGCTTATATTCTGTTAATGTTTCGGCATATCCCATGCCCTTGGCGAAAACTAAATCCACACTATTGTAGGCTTCCAGAAATTCTTTCGAGACTTCGTTTATGGCTAAGCCCACCGCGTCTGTTCCTGTAGTAATTACTTTGTCAGCAATTTTTTTCATTCCAGAAACTTCTGCATCCTCCAATGTTGCATCATTAATTACTGGTTTATCTTTAACAGCCACGATCACGTTAACGCCCATGTTCTTCAACTGTTCAACAAGCAATGTGTCAAAGACAATTTCGCCTGCATTGTCTGTCAAGTAAAGGATTTTTGTGGCCTTTTTTGCCAATTCATAAATTTTACCCGTATCATCAATGGCTAAATCTTTAGCAGCATTTCTGAAAAGCTTTCTGATGCTACCAAAAGTGAACTTGTGGCCGGGAATGTCAAATTCAATAACATTGCCGACGATGCTGCATAAAACTGCCCTCTTAAATCTATCTTCCTGTGCATAGCCTTCTTCTACAATTTTTTTGGCGAAAGGCAGAATTTTTAGGGCTTTTTCGTTGCTTATCCGTTTATTTCTCTCGTATGGGTCTTCGTTTCCAGAAACCCATTTTATAATGCGGTCCCTTTTTGTACCGAGGTCTGCTGGAACGGCGTTTGGTTTGAACTCCTTGTTTAGAAATCTAATTACTTCTGCCATTGCTCTAAAGCGTAGGGCAGGGTTTGTTGTGGCTTCCATGGCTTCCGCTGCTGCTCTGCTGATTACGCATGCGGCGCATTCGGCTTCAACCTTCAATGCCGTTTCGCTCCTAAGTTTTTGTTGCTTCTGCAAATTCACGCAAAATTTTATATGGGTCTTTCGCTTTCACTATGCCGCTTGCAACCAATACTCCTTGGGTTCCAAGTTTTAAGGCTACGGCCACGTCTTCGCCGTGGCTTATTCCGGCCCCGCAAAGTATAGTAACTTTTGGATTAACCTCTCTAACCCGTTTGATGGTTTTTGTAACCACTTCTGGCTTAGCCTTGGAAACTGGAATTCCCGTGCCTATAAGCTCTGGCGGTTCTATAGCGATTATGTCTGGTTTGAGAGCTGCTGCTGCAACGCTGATGTTTGGGTTGTTTGCGCAAACAACTGAAACTAAACTTTTTTCGCGTGTTATCCCGATTATTTCATCAATTTCCGAGAGTTTAAGTTGTCTTTCAGAATGGTTTATCAATGTTCCTTCGGCTCCAGCCTCCTTCACGGAATCTGCAAGCACGTGCCCAGTATAGCTGCCTGGTCTTATTGGGTCTATGTGTTGGGCGAAAACTGGAATTTTAACAGCACTTGCTACGGCGGAAATATCAGCAAATTGGGGGGCAACAATTATAGAAACTTTTGTTTCGTCGCTAACTTTTTCAGCTTTCTTTGCAAGTTCCACGGCATTACGTCCAGTTGCTTCGGAATAAGTTTTAAAGTTTACAATAATCATTGGTGTTCGGAATTTTTCTTGCAAACTTTTCACCTATCTAGCGTTAACGTTAACTCTTAATATTGTTTTAGAATAAAAAATTGGATACTTATTGTAATTAAGCTGCTAAGCGCGTTAACGTCTTTTTTCTGGAACAAAGACCGCCGCCGCAATAACCGTTGTCCATAAACCATTTTTGTCGCCAGTTGCCGACTGCGTTACGTTGGTGGTCTTAATTATTAGTCCTGTGGTTTTGAAAAGCTGTTTTCTCTCATCCCAAGCGGTTTGCGGGTCAAAGGGTATTCCCATGGTTGTAGCCAACATGGTTGCAGCCAAATCCTCCGCGTAATCTCCAGCTGCCTCATCCGTTTGTCCAAAAGAGTGGTGTTCAGAGAGATATCCATATTGGCTTTTGCCCGAGGGGATGGCTACTCCTATAGAAGCGGCAATAAGCCTATGCGGCTCATTAGTTGAGTTTCTAGCTATGACAACAAATGTTATTTCGCCTGGTTTCAGCATTTTTAGGCCTCTTTCCCTGCTGATGAGTTTGCAGCCTGGCGGTATTATGCTTGAAACGTTTACTATGTTGCAATGCTGTATTCCTGCATTTCTTAGGGCTAATTCGAAGGATTGCAGTTGCTCCTTGTGTTTGCCGACGCCTTTTGTTAAAAACAAATATTTGGGAATCATTTTGCTTTTTCGCAATAGAATTAATAAAATGCGTTTATTAGTTTTTTGTTAGATTTTATGCGAATCTGGGGAAAAGAATAACAAAGCTTTATGCATAATTAGTTTTGAGGTCTTGTTAGTGTCGTATCGCCGCAGCGTATTCAGAGACGAGACAAAGCTTGACATAAACTATGTTCCTTATAGGCTTCCACACAGAGATAAAGAACTCCGCCTACTCAAGGAGTTTTTCAGTTTTATATGGCAGTCTCCATGGAGTATGGCTCAAAGAGTCATGATAGCCGGCGATATTGGCACTGGCAAAACGGTTCTTTCCCAACGTTTCGGAGCCGATATAACCAGAGAAGCGAAGGAACGTGGGATAAACCTACGTTACGTGCATGTTAATTGTCGTGAATATCGGGGAAACCTCCTTCTAATCCTTCATCATGCAATTTCCTCTTTTCATCCAAACTTTCCAAGGCGCGGCTACTCGGCAGAGGAGCTTCTCCGCATTTTCTTGCAAGTTTTGGATGATGAAAATGCTTATGTAATTTTAACCCTCGATGAGTTTGAGAGTTTAGTTGAAAGGGAAGGTTCCGAAGCTGTTTACAAGCTTACGCGGTTACAAGAAATTAGGCAAAATAAGCCCCAGAGGCTTTCGCTAATATGCATTTTGAGAAACTTAGGCGTAATTGAACGTTTAGATGCCAGCACCAGAAGCACTTTGCAGTCTAACCTAATTCGGCTTGAAAAATACTCCAAGTCCCAGTTAATAGACATTCTTAATGACCGTATTTCCCTAGCCTTTAAGCCATTAATGGTAAGCGAAGATTCTGTAGATTTGATAGCTGAACTTGCCTATTCAGAGGGTGGAAACGCCCGTTTCGCCATTGAACTGCTTTGGAGGGCTGGAAAATATGCTGATGCTGAAGATTTAGGCGAAGTTACGCCGGAATGCATTCGAAAGGCTGTTTCAAGCATAATTCCAACCATGCGCAAAAGCGATTTGGCTCCTTTAGGTTTTCATGAAAAACTTTTCTTGCTTGGCATAGCGAGACTTTTGAAAGAAAGCGAAAGGGCTTTTGTTTCGCTGGGAGAAGCAGAAAAAGCCTACAAAATTGTTTGCGAAGAATTTCGTGAACCGCCACATAGCCACACACAGTTATGGAAGTATCTGCAACTCCTCTCTGCTTTAGGCATAGTAACCACAGAAGTTTCTGCTGCAGGTTCGCGTGGACGGTCTACAATTATTTATTTGCCACGAATCCCAGCTCATGAAATGGAAAAAGAATTAAGTTTTCTCTTAGAAGGAAAAGAAGCGTGAAAGGTTATGAATGTGGAGAATTTTTTCTCTTCAAGGCTTAGAATGAAAATTTTGAAAATTTTAGTGCAGATGGGCGAGCTTAATGTTTCTGAAATTGCCCGCCGATTAAATGTGAACTACAACGCTACAATTAAGCATCTAAAGATTTTAGAGGAAGAAGGTATTGTTCGTCACAAAATTTTTGGAAGAATCCGCCTTTATAGGGTTAATGAAAACTCGCCTAAGGCTAAAGCAATTCAAAACCTCTTGGATATCTGGGAACACACAAATAAACCATAAGCCCTTAACTATTTTCTAAGTGGTGTGAAAGGTGATTAAAGAAGAGTTTGGCGGGAAAATAGGTGAGTTTGAAGGAATTTTGCAGAAGATTGCAAGCGACATAGCCAGCGGCATTCTTTCCGAAAAACTTGCGCCATCAGAATTGCTAGGAAAAACTGAAAACTATATTAACCGCTTAAAGGATTTGGTGGCAAACAGCGAAGCGCTTATGCTCATTCTCAAACCAGAAAGGGCTTACACCATAAAATCTAAAAGTAAAAACCTAACCCAAGCCCTAACAACATACAAGGATATTCTCCTCCAAAACACGCCAGACCCCATGGCAAATTCTCGCTTAGCCTTTGAGCATTTAAGAAGAGCCCTAACTGATGGTTCGGATTTCCTTTTTCTCATGCGAGAAGTTAGGGATAATCCTTCCCCGCTTATAGATGCGATAATAAATTTCAAGAGGGCTTCCGAAGCCAAAAGCTCAGTTATAAGCATAAAAGCAAAGGAGGATATTGAACCCCTCATCAAATATGTTTTAGGACGCGTAGATGATTTTCGAGCCGCTTTAATTGGTTTGGAAAAGAAGGTTGATGAGATGCGCCAGATTCTGCGAGAACTTCAAGAAGAAAGCCTAAAGATTCTTTCTGGGAAAGCTCCTCAGCAACCAGCCACGGTAGAAAACATAACGGAAAAGAGGCAGCTTTCCCTCTCAAACTTTAAAACTGAAGAAACGTGAGGCGAAAATATGGCGATGATTGATGTTTCCACTAAACCGGAAGTCTTTCGTGAAGCAACCGCCACAGGCACAATCAAGCTAAAAACTGAAACTATACGCCTAATTAAGGAGGGTAAAATAGCGAAGGGAGACCCTTTATACACGGCTAAAATTGCTGGGATTTTGGCTGCAAAAAAGACGAGCGGCCTAATCCCCCTATGCCATCCGCTACCACTAACCAATGTGGAAGTTGAAATAGAGATTTTGAAAAATTCAAAAGTGCGCGTTGTCTCCACAGTTAAAACGAAAGCACAGACAGGGGTTGAAATGGAAGCCTTGGTGGCTACTGCCGTTAGTCTCTTAACAATTTGGGATATGGTGAAGCAGTATGAGAAAGATGAGTTGGGACAATATCCGTCAACAGTTATTGAGGACATTCGTGTATTGAGAAAGATGAAAAATAAGGTTCTGTGATGGTCAGTTACTACTTACAGTATGCACTCTAGAAAGAAGTGATGAATCGAAAAAGGCGCATATTTTTGCAAAATTATAAAAGAGATGTAACAATAGATATTTTGCGAGGATTGGCTGTTCTTTTTATGGTTTGCGGTAATTTACCTACCGTGTTATCGGTTGAACCTTATCCTTTTTGGCTTGTTCTTTATAATGCATGGGCTGCTCCATTATTTATTGTAATCGCTGGGATGATGGTTGCTTTTACAACTCAAACGAAAGGTCACAAGTTAAAATACTTCTTGGCTCGCGGAATCTTACTTATAATTGTTGGAGCACTTATTGAAGTGATTATATTTAAAAGTAATCCCTTCATGTTTTTTCAGATACTTTATCTAATCGGTACCTCATTGCCCATAGCATATCTTTTCTCGCGTTTAAACGCTTTTTCCCAGTGGCTTACTGTGATTTCCCTTTTTTCGTTTACGCCTTTGCTTCAAGAATTTTTAAAGTACACAGATTATGTTGTCCACCGCTTGATTGTTGACGGTTGGTTTCCTATATTTCCATGGTTAGGATTTTCTTTACTAGGCGTAAACCTTGCTAATCTACGCTGGAAATATAAATCGCCTATTATGCTGAAAAGAAATGTCACCTTCTTAATAGGCGTCACCATCTTAACTTTGGGTGGCATTACATGGTGGCTTACTTTTTACTATTACAGTTGGCCATCCATTGGATTTGTAATTAGCGCCATTGGGGTAATTCTTATCTTATTTTCTATAGTGGACTACAAACCTTCCCTTATCATATATAAGCCGCTTCAGGTTCTGGGCGAGTCTTCCCTTTTTATGTATATACTGCATCTCTTTTTAATTCGATGGATCATTGCAGGCATATGGTTAGAGGTGGATCTCCAAACATTCTTGCTTATTTATATTGTTATGTCGTTCTTCATGATAGCTGTAGCATATGGATTGAGAGTTTTAAAAGCCAAGTGGAGGAGTCGCCCATTTATTATTCGATTTTTACTTGGAAGTTAAAAATAATAACAATAAGCCCTTTAAATAAATTGTCAGAAAACGAGGAAGGAGTTAGTGATGAGCAAAAGCGCAAAAAAACACAAGGCTGAAGCGCCTAGAAAATTGAAATTTGCCATTTTCACGTGCAGCACATCCCGCTATCAACAACTAAAAAGGGGCGAAAAGGTGACAGATATCTCTGGAGATTTGATTGAAGCGTTTTTGAAAAAGGCTGGGCACAGGGTGATTTTGCGAAGGCTTATTCCAGACGATAAAGCCCTAATTGAAGAAGGCATAAAACAAGCTTTAGCCGATGCTGATTTGGATGCCGTTATATTTTGCGGTGGTACAGGCATAGCCCCATCGGATATAACAATTGAAGCCCTTTCGCCGTTTTTGGAGAAGGTTTTGCCTGGATTTGGTGAGATTTTTAGGCGTTTAAGTTATGATGAGATTGGTTCTGCTGCTGTTTTGTCTCGGGCTTTGGCTGGTGTAGCTAAGGGTAAAGTCTTCTTCTGTATTCCTGGTTCACCTGATGCTGTGAGGCTTTGTTTTGAAAAGCTTATATTGCCCGAAGCATCTCACATCGTTAAGCATGCTCGGGAATAACGATGGTGCTGATAGACAGTTTCGGCCGTCCACTTCTAAACTTGCGAGTAGCAGTAACACACAATTGTAATTTGCACTGCCAATACTGTCACATGGAAGGCGAAGAAAAACAAAGAGAAAATTTTGAAAAAGAAATGACAGTTGACGAAATTGTGCGCATTGTGAGAATAGCCGTTAGCTTGGGCATGTCCAAAGTGAAACTTACGGGCGGAGAACCCCTCTTGCGCAAGGATATTCCAGAAATTGTCAAAGGAATAGCAGCAATATCTGGCTTAACCGACCTTTCAATGACAACTAATGGAACAAGGCTTGCTGCCTTGGCTGAAGAGTTATATGCCGATGGTTTGAAGCGTGTAAACGTAAACTTTCCAACATTAAATGCTAAAGTTTATGGCGAGTTGACTGGCGGCAATTTAAAAGATGTTTTAGAAGGTGTTGAAGCTGCTGTTAAGGTTGGCTTTTCCCCGGTTAAGCTTAACATGCTTGTCTTGAAAGGCATAAACGATAATGAAGTTTTGGAAATGATTGAATTTGCAAGGGAAACGGGTGCAATTTTGCAGTTAATAGAACTTGAACCACTAAACATAAGTGAAGCATACTATCGTGCAAACTTTAAACCCTTAATTGAATATGAAGTCATGCTGGAGCAAAAAGCGGTGAAAGTTGAAACTAGACATTATATGCAAAATCGGCGCATATACTACTTGCCAAACGTGAAAGTCGAGGTTATACATCCAACAGAGAATACAGAGTTTTGCATGCACTGCACACGCTTGCGTGTGACAAGCAATGGAAAACTCAAAACATGCCTCATGAGAAACGACAACTTAATCGATGTTTTAACGCCCATGCGGAATGGAGCAAGCGACCAAGAGTTAATAAGGTTGTTTGAACTCGCAAACCAGAAAAGGCAGCCATATAACAAAATTAAATAATCTTGTATTATACTTCTATTGTTATGCTTGAAGGAAAAAGAATCAACCTCAGATTAGCTGAAAGGGAAGATGTCCCTTTATTAGTGGAGTGGCTTAACGATGTTGAATTTGCAGGGGGCTATCAGCATTTTCCTGACCAACTTTCTAAAGCTGAACTTGAAAAACGAATATTGGAGCATAAGCTCTACCAAACAGAATGGATAGACTTCATAATAGAGAAAAAGGATGGAACCAAAATCGGATGGACTTGCCACTACATCAGCGCTCCAAATTTTGGCTGGACAGAAATTGGCTACGCAATCATTCCAAGCGAAAGAAATAAAGGCTATGGAACGGAAGCTGTACAAATGCTTGTAGATTATCTATTTCTTACAAGAGAAATCATTAGAATCCAAGCAGTCATCAACACGCAAGATAAAGCTTCCCGAAGAGTTTTGGAGAAGGTAGGCTTTAAAAAAGAGGGGGCATTGCGAAAGGCGCTTTGGGATGCGAAGGGAAAGTGGGCAGACGGTCACCTTTATAGCATTTTAAGGGAAGAATGGAAAGAACCAAAGGTGCTAGAAACTTCACACATTAAAAATAAGGGTTAAATTTTAGCAAATAAACTTCATAAATTCACTAGCCTTGCTTCACGTTTAGCCGTTTCTAACAAGGCTATTGTCGATTTGCCACTTAAATATCCGCAAACTTCGCCTGGATTTACGACTAATGTTTTGCCCTTTCGATAAATTTCTGCTTTATGTGTATGCCCGTGAACTACGGCATCGAAGGTTTCGCTTTCAATTAAAGCCTTTAGAAGTTCTTCATCCGTTCCATGTAATAAGGCTATTCTTAAGCCATCAACCTTTATTTCGGCAAAGTTTCCCCGTATTTCTAAACCTTCATGTTCGCTGAATCTTTTCTTCAAGAGTTCGCGGTCTCCGTCATTGTTGCCGAAAACGCCGATTAATTTTGCCTTTAACCCTTTAAATTTTGGAATAACGAAGGGCGCCACATAATCTCCAGCATGAAGCACAAGCTCAACATTTTCCTCGTTCAACTTTTTTATGGCTTTATCAACCATGGGCAAATTGTCATGCGTATCCGCCATTAAACCAACCAGCATTTCTCTCACCAATGCCTTTCTAACATTTTCTCTTTCATAGAAGTTAAGTGTTTCTTATAGAAGTTTGTTCTAGAGAATATTTCGATATTTGAAATACTCAAGCGGGCGAAACACCCCTTAAAACGCTCCACTTCCACTTTTTGTATAGAAAACTGTTTTAAAAGAGGAATATTGGAAATGAATGATTGGGGCGTGAACCCCGCTTCCAAAAGGAGGGATAAGCTTTACATTATTGCTGAAATTTTAGAAATAGCCAAGGAGGGAACTTTGAAAACCCAAATCATGTATAGGGCAAATTTAAGCTTCACACAGTTGAACGATTATCTTAGGTTTATGTTAAGAATAAAATTGTTAGATAAAATTGTGGAGAACGATAAAGAAATTTATAAGGCAACCGACAAAGGCTTAAGCTTTCTAACGCGGTATCGGGAGATTACAGAACTTCTTAAAACTGAAAGCGAGAATTATAAGAATGATGTTAAGATTCCTCCACCACACTTGTTAAAGAGGAATTAAACAAATTTCAGTTATAAAATGAGCGTTTGTGAGCTTAGTTGTGTTTTTGTTCTTTCAGATAGTTCTTGACTCTTTCCTTCAATGTTGGAAACTCTTCAAGCATGGCTTTTATTACTTGCCAGCGGATTTCATCCGTCTTTGAAGTTTTGCCCATTTTCAAAGCCGCCTAAATAGTGTATAGCAATATACAATATAAGCTTTTATTCCCAAAAACGATACATCACTAACAGCAAACAAAAAAGAAAAAGGGGAAACTAATGGACATTCACAATGTTAATTGGTCTCTTGTGCATCTTAACAGCAGCCACAGCAACAGCAATTATGACAGTAGCACCCATCAGGACGAGTAAGAGTGGAATCGGTATCCATGGAACAATGTTTTCCACTCCAAGAGATGGGTCATGCTCTAAAGTAGCGTTACCAAAATATGGATAGCCGATGAATAATCGCATGTGTGCACCAGCAGAAATGTATGCTGCAGTTACATCTGTTGTGTTGTATGTGACTCCATCTGTGATTATGGCTTGTGGGACAAATTTGAAGAAGCCCGCAAAGGTGGCATTGCCTCTTTCAAAGCGTATTTTGAAACGTTCCCTCCATCGGCTTTGCAGCGGTATCTCATCAGCATTTCCACTATTATTTTGAACCACCGAAACTCTCGCGCCTTCAACATACATGTTTTGAGCAGTAGATGCTCCCTCGGTTAAATCGACATCTTCTGCGGTTTTTGCATCGGTTTCAGCGATTGGGATTTTCGTTAAATTGATCGATGCCAAGTTAACCCATAAAGCGAGACCAGCCTTGCCTTCTGGTATTTCTAAACCGAGCTCTCTGAGCTCATCTATTATTGGCTCAAGTTTGTCAATGTTCCACTCCCATTTTTTGATGATTATGTCGATTTTGAGTTCACCAGCATCCACTGTGTAACTGTATTTTCCATAGACATCTTCTGTTGCTGGCGTGTAGTAGAACCTGCATCGAAGTATAATGTTGTTTTCTGCAAATTGTAGGTTAGGTCTGTATCCAGGGACGTCTTCTAAAGTAAAATTGAAACTTAAATATTTTACATCGCCCTTAGTCACGTTTTCAGGTCCATCCAATCGCCACTTGCAGCCGCTGAATGGTAGGTAGGGCGCATGAAGACCTATATAGCTTCCAATTCGTTCCAATATTTGTAGGGCTCTAAGTCTAAGCATCTCTTGGAGCATATGCTGTTTCGGACCATAATAATGCACTTCTATACGTTCTCGTATTCTCCATGCTTCTGCCTGGCATCTCCATAGAAAGTATGGTTGTTCGTAGGTGAAGTATTCAATTAGCCCTTTGAATTTTACTACACTAATATTGCTTGGATCGTTTGTGTACCACCATAGGAACATGGGTTTGGTGCCGTTTCTTGGGAAAACTATAGTTACAACGTCATTTTGTATATAATACCAGTTTTCATCACCAGGCAACGTAACTGCCACAGAGGTTTCTTCTGCAGACACCGGATTTACCGCAATCAGCGGTGGTGTCACGGCAAGTAATAATATCGCTAGAAAACTTGTCACCAACATTTTTCCGGCGTTTTTCACGGTTTTTCACCGAAAATAACTTTAATAAACGGCTTATTAAGAGAATCGCTTCGAAAAAACTCGAATATTGCTTATTATAAGTTCTAGAAGTCCCGAACTCTATGTAGAAACTTAAGTGAACCATCCCATAAGGTATAGTATTGTAATGTTTAGGTACATGGCTGTTAAGCTTATAACAATTGCTTTATCAAGCCTCAGTCCCTTTCCAAAACAGATAGCAGAAGATACTAGCAATATACCCCAAATTTGTAGCGCTACAAGAATTGCTTGCATGGTTAAATCTAAAAATTGAAAGTTTGAAAAGAGCATGGGAAGTATCCAATAAATATATGGATATATCATAAGCGGAAAAGACGCTATGCCGAGACATGTCAAAAATTGAAGGCTATTCCCCACACGCTTATAAAAGGCATAGCTCAAGGCTTCTCCAAAAAAGAAAAGCCCAATCCATCCTAAAAAGTACCGAACGATAATGCCTGTTTCACTATATGTGAAAATTGGCGAATAGAAAAAGAGTGCTGGAGTTAGCTTGACATAAGCTGCACCAAGCGCTCCAACAAAAAGCATGATTGTTGAAAGTGGCAAGAACTTTAAGGGCTTGGTTGTTTTAGCGAAAATTGGAGACAAGAAAATCCATCTAACAAATCCATGAGTCGAAACGCCACCAAGCTCCATTGCGGGTGGAACTGTTCCTTCCTTTAAAACTCTGTACAGCATTTGTCCGCGGTCGTTCAGCCTATATTTGCGTTGTTTGTCTTGTGTTATGAAGTCTGAGAGCATGTCTAGGTGATAGTAAACTGTGCCTACGCCTAAGCCTAAAGTTTCCCTCAACTCCTTAAATCCAATCTTTTCTTGTGTGCCCAAGATTTCGATTATTTTTCTGCGGGCTGGGTCCCTAAGCAACGTGTAATAGCGTGATAGGTCTTCCATTGGGCTGTTCCTCAAGGTTCTTAAAATTTTGTTTTGAACTGGCTATTTATGCATTTTTAAGAGCTGATACGTATTTGCAGTTTATGGTTCTGCTTTGAGAATATTATCCCTGCGGGAATAGTTGCTTTATTCTGTAAAAGGCTTGCTTTCTGATAGAGAAAGGAGAAGTGCCCCACTTTACAAAGTTTAGGAGATAGGCTCATCTATGAAGTTTTATAAGGTTCTCTATTTGGCGTTTTGCATACCCTTCATCTTAGCCTACCTTTCCTGGCGATTCTTTCCAGTTTTCGCCAATTTCCTCATAACCCAAACTTTCCAGTATGAAGTAACGCAGCCAGCGAACTGGCTTTGGTATAGCCTTGTCCAATTCTTCTATTCTTGGTATACTTTTTTGGCTATAGGCGTTGCCGGAGTATGGGCTTTGGCTGCAAAATTTGCGAAAATTAAGAAGGGTAAAGTCAAGCGGCTTTATTATCCAATGGTTTCCTTCATCGTTCCAGCCTACAACGAAGAAAGAAGCGTTTCTCGTTGCATTAAAAGTTTGTTTAAATGCGCTGAAAGATATCACGGTTTATGTGAGATAATTGTTGTGGATGATGGCAGTAGGGATTACACCTACGAGATTGCATGGTCAACCATAAAACTTTACCAAAGAAAATATCCGCAAGTGCGGGGAAAGGTTGTTAGACACTCTACGAATCTCGGTAAGATTGAAGCCATCAAAACCGGCTTGGACAAGGCTTTGGGCAGCCTAATAGCTGTTGTTGATGCGGACACATGTTGGATGCCAGACACCCTCGTTAGCCTTGTTGATTATATGTTTTCGAATGGGAAAAAGGCTGTTACGGGTTATGTGCATCCTTCTGATGGAGATGCTGAAATCAATCCTTACATCGTTTTGCAGCAACTTGAATACAGTCAAGGCTTAGGCGTAGCCAGATGCGCTCAATCTTTAGGCGATAAAGTTTTGGTTGTTTCCGGAGCCGTTGGCTTATATGATGCTCATGTTTTGCGAGAAATTCTCTATGATAAGAGCGTGCGCTCTGTAACTGAGGATTTGGAGATTACTTTAGAAATGCATAAGAGGGATGCAAAGGTTGGTTATGTTAGCACAGCCGCAAGCCTAACCCTTGCTCCCACATCCTTTAACATACTATGGAGTCAACGCCTAAGATGGTTCACCGGATGGCTTCACAACACCTTAAACATCCATAAAGACTTGCTCTTAAAAAAGAGTTGGTTGACCCTGCTTTTATGGTATTGCTACATTTTCGAATATGGCGGAGCCTTCATTGACATAGTTGCCTTATTCGCTTTTCCATTTCTTTTCTGGTTTGCACCAGACCGCATCTTCTTCATCCTTAACTTGCTAGTTTTCGCATCATACGGCTTGCTCATAGGCGTCGTAAACCAAGCCATAGCCCTAAAATACGCCTACAACCAACACAACTACAGAACCCTACTCTTCTATACGCCGTTTTATCCAATTTTGAGGCTAATTAACATAATTGCCCGCTTAACAAGCTCCTTCAAATATTTCCTCGGAGACCATGGCAACTGGCACTCAAAAACTAAATGTAAATTTTAATTGTTTGATGCAAAAACTGTTTTTAAAGCCACAACCCTTTTTGATTTTGAGGAGAGCGTTAAGGTGCGGGTTAAGGCTGTGCTCTTTGATTTATTTGATACTTTACTGCTAATTAGAGATGGCGAAGCATTTTATACACCCTCCTTGCGAAAGCTTCACGAATTTTTAGTCCATAATGGCGTTAATGTTGATTTTGAAGATTTTAGGCGTGTCTATTTTAAAGTTCGAGATGAATTATATGCCGAAGCATCCAAAAACTTTGAGGAACCCCACTTTAATGTTCGAATTTTCCATACGCTTCAGCGGTTGGGATACAATTTTGAAGCCTCACATCCAATCGTTGTGGGAGCTACTATGGCTTTTGCTGAAGAGTTCATGCGTTTTGTCTCTTTAGATGAAGATGCTCCCCATGTACTGCAAAAGCTCCATGAAAATTATAAGCTTGGAATAGTCTCAAATTTCGCCATACCAGAATGCGTTTACAATTTGCTAGAAAAATTTGACCTGAAAAGGTTCTTCGACGCTGTTTTGGTATCGGGAGCCATTAACAAACGCAAGCCTTGTCCCAAAATTTATGAAAAGGCTTTAGAAGCTTTAGATGTTAATGCTTCGGAAGTTGTTTTTGTGGGTGATACACCAAGCATGGATGTTGCGGGTCCAAAAGCCCTTGGAATCAAAGCCATCCTCATAGAAAGGAAACATTCAGCCACGGATACTCCACAATCCTTGGCGTGGAAGCCTAAAGAAGAATTACGCATTAAACCAGATGCTGTCATTGAAAGTCTAAAGGAATTACCCATGCTCCTTGAAGATTGTTAAATAACAATGCATATTAAGCGGTAAAGAAACATTTATATTTGCTGAGACGCCTTCAAATTCATTTTGGCGAATGAAAGCCGGCCCCGCAATTAAACGGCGGCGGCTCAACCCCAACTACAAAGGCGTTCAACGCCCTAAAGGATGAGGACGGTTGACCTCCAATTGCGGGGACAAAAATGTGGACCTGACATGCTTACACGCGTTAGGTCTGAAATGGGCTTTGACGTTTGTGGGCTAATCCCTCCAAATCCAGTCGGCATTGCGGCTGTACCGCAATAAACGTCTCTGGCTGCGGTCAGCCTGGAGCTTCCAACTCCGGTTGATCCTGCCGGACCCTACTGCTATCGGGATGGGACTAAGACATGCTAGTCGTGCGCTTCCAAGCCATGGTGGAGGCGCGGCGCACAGCTCAGTAACACGTGGCTAACCTACCCTTGGGACGGAAACAACCCCGGGAAACTGGGGCTAATTTCCGATAGGTGAAGACTCCTGGAATGGGTCTTCGCCGAAAGGGCGTTTAGACCATGCTTCTAAGCGCTGCCCATGGATGGGGCCGCGGCCGATCA
>JAVZLK010000016.1:0-33423 GCA_038883795.1 Bathyarchaeia archaeon | reverse complement strand
GTAGTCATCGCCTTCGCTCCAGCCCAACTAGCACCTATAACAGCTCCGATAGAGGCTATTTCATCTTCCATTTGAATTGCTATGCCGCCTACTTGTGGAAGTCGCTTCGCTAAATGCTCGGCAATATCAGTTGCCGGGGTTATAGGATATCCAGCAAAAAAACGGCACCCTGCCACTAACGCGGCTTCAGCGCACGCCTCGCTTCCCTGCCAAAAGTAAACACCAGGTTTGGCGAACCTCATTACACAGTCCTCTTTAGCCAAATTCTGGAGGAGTAACGATTAAAAGTTTAGGTTAGCTATCTTCTTTTGCTCAGCTGCGGCCGTAGTCTAGCCTGGTAGGACATCGGCCTCCCGAGCCGGCGACCCGGGTTCAAATCCCGGCGGCCGCACCAGCGTCTTGTTTTGATGGAGATTACATAGTGCGCTGGATATGGCGAATGAGTCAAAAGATAACCACTCACTGAAAGTTTCACATCTCAAAGAGTAAAGCGTTTACTTTAATTGAGAGAAAAATTCCTTGCAGTTCAATCAATTTTTATGAATTTTTTCTTTCAGCTTGAACGGGTAGTTCAAGCTGAAAATCGCACAACCTTGCAACTTGTGTTTCCATAGCTATCTGAAGAAACACACCACTGATTATTGTTACATTCGCTCCCTTAGATGCCACTAAACGAGAGAGAAAAACTTTACAGAAAATAAGAAATAACCAAGAAACGTGCACACTTTAGACTTGTTTTTTGTTACTTGAAGTGAAGTCTTGAGCTCCGGTATCACCATTGAATAGCCATCTGTGTATATTGGAGCCTTTACTAGATCATGCAGACTTCTTAAGTGTTAGGGCCTTCGCATATTTTTTCTTTTGCCCATTTGCCAGCCGAAGTTGTCTAGTAACGGTTGCACGAGTGGTGATGGATGAACGTCAGAATTTTACCGGATTTCCATTTCCTACACTTACCGTGCTCAAAAAATTCATAAAAATTGATTGATATACCCGAACTATTTTTGCTTATGTCTGTATTTTAATTTGCCTCCTTCTCTCATTACCTCAAAGGAAAAGTATGGACTTATTTCGGGATCCTTAACGACGCTCCATAACTTATAAAGTTGTGGAAGGAATTCCTGAAAGTTACTGATTTCTTCCTTGCAGTGTGGAGCCCATATATTTAATAATCTTTCTTTTGGTTCCGTCTCTGTAGGGATGGCAGTAGATCTGCCCCTAACACCAAAATCAGTTGCTTCCCATTGATGGATCCTATAGCCAAGGGGTGGAGCATCCTCCACAATATTTTCTCCTGTAATACTTATAGCGGCTGCGATAACAGCATGGTCAAACACTATCAACGACTGCATCTTCTCCGGAAGATTTTCCACATCCTCCCACCTTATGCATGGCTTAATAAGAGTACCGTCAGACCAAATCTGCGGCGCCATATGGATGGCGCCGATCGCATTATTATGTTTAGGTTTTTTGATCCAGTATAACCCTTTGTGCTCCTTAGGATGCCAAAGAACAAAACCCTTCTCCATGTTACACCACCACCAATTCAACATCCTCGAGGTAACTCCATCAAGCTCCCAATCGATGTGAACACAACTGTTCTCGTCAATCCACACCTTCATATTACTCCACTTTAATGAAAAAGCAACAAAGATATTTTTATATATTTTCTAAACACACGTAAAATCTTGCTTCAAAATTTAAAAATCAGTAGAGTAAGCATATAACTCAAAGGCTTAATTACCTTCAACCATTTATTTAAATACTGCTTTACTTTAATTAATTTAAGACTACAAAAAGACCAAACTTAATGAGGCACGAAGTGGACCTCATGAAATTTGGTATATCTCCATCTCCACATCCTTGGTGGGGATGTATTGAAAATTTTAAGCTATGGGTATCTGAGATTGAAAGGCATGAGTACGATGCAATTTTTATTCCAGATCATTACAATCTGCCGACACCAGATTTCCCTTCCAACGCTTTATTGGATACGTGGTCCACATTAGCATTCACGGCGGCTATAACTGAGCGAATAAGGATTGGATCATGTGTAACACCTATACCTAGATACATTCCTAGTCAAATAGCCAAAATAATATCTATGGTTGATGTGCTCTCTGAGGGAAGAGTCATAGCCGGATTCGGATCAGGATGGTATCGCGAGGAATTCATCAATTACTCTCCTCAAGGTTACCTTGATGAACCAAAGCTGAGAACAAGAAGATTTCTAGAGGGGCTTCAGATTATAATTAGGCTGTGGCACGAATATAAAGTGACATTTAACGGAAAATATTATAGGCTTAGAGATGCGATTCTCCTTCCAAAACCTAAACAAAAACCACATCCACCATTATGGCTTGGAGGAATGAGCGCCCCCATGTTAAAAATAGCCGCAAAATACTTCGATGCTTGGATACCGCCCCGTTCTCGTCCCAATGGCGAAAGAGTTCTTACACCAGAAAGATATGAAGGTATGGTGAAGGTCATTAAAAAATATTTACAAGAATACAATCGAAGCGTGGATAAGTTTACTTTTGCCATTTTGGGATGGATAAATGATGACATAAATCTCATCGAGCGGTATGTGCGTGCCGGATGCCAACACTATGTGATTGATATTACTACAATTTTATCTCATCCAAAGGATAAGATAGATGCAATACGGAGATTTGCAGAAGAGGTAATACCATCGTTCAAGTAGAAACTAAATTTCTAAAAATGAATGAATAATAAAGGATAGCTTTAGAATCTTTATAATTCAACCGCTACATTAAATGCTTGGTGAATAGCATCGTTTAATCTGCCGGGTTTTACACAGTCTCCAACCATATAAACTTCACTTGATAGCCTGTGATAATTCTCAGCACCCGGCTTTGGTCTCATGCCTAATGAAAACACAAAAGTGTCAAATGGTATTCTAAGCTGAGAGCGATGCTTATCAAGCACTACAAGCTCGTTCTCTGTAATCTGCCTTATACAGGCTTCTAGTATAAATTTAACATTATACTGATGTAAGATACTTAACAAGGCTGCTTTAATCGCCGCATCAACGTCCATAAGCACTTGTTGAGGATTTATGTTATCGATTAATACAACCTTTTTTCCTTGCTGCGCCACGAACAATGCAGACTCACATCCTTCATAGTTTACACCATACATTACAATTCTTTCGCCTACTTCAGCTTTTCCAAGCAATACATCTCCAGCCCAAACAACGTTATTTTTATCTGCTCCTTCAATCTGAGGATAGACTGGTTCAGAACCAATTGCGACAATAATTACGTCAGGGCTTTCATTTCTAACTTTTTCAGGAGTTGCCTCCGTAGATAACAGGACCTCTATGTTGGGGTTCTTTGTGACCTTATTCACTAACCAATTTAGAAAACTTTTTAGATCACCTTTGAATGACGGTACTGCCGCACACTTAAGGTTTCCACCAAGATTCTCCTCTTTCTCATAAAGGATGACTTTGTGTCCTCTCTCAGCAGCTATTAAAGCAGCCTCTAATCCTGAGGGGCCGCCTCCGATAACTACTACTTTCTTCTTAACTTTTGCAGGCGGAATATCTGGATATTCTATCTCTCTTCCAAGGGTTGGATTGACTGAGCATCTTATTGGAAGCATTTGGTTAACCCTATAACCACAATAGTTACATCTTACACATGGTCTTATATCATCAATCTTCCCCACCATATGTTTATTCACGTAATCCGGGTCTGCTAATATGGGACGAGCAATATCCACTAAGTCAATAATGCCTTCACCTATTAATTTGTCAGCTAACTCTATGTCCATGTTACCGACAACTGCAAGTGGAACTTTTACGTTTTCTCTTATTTTTTCAGCGTATTTAACATGCACTCCTCGCGACTGAAAAACAGGGACAAAACCCTTAAATATGGTCTCTGGGTTAGATACTATGCCAGCTGATATATGTAATATATCTATTTTATCCTCTATAAGCTTAATGAAGTCTATTGTATCATTTATGGTCATCCCGTTGGGCACGAGTTCTTCAGCACTTATCCTATACTGTAGAACAAGGTTATTTCCCACCTTTGACCTAATGGCATCTAGTACCTCAAGGATAAATGCTGCCCTCCCCTCCAAGTCACCTCCATAGTAATCGCTTCTTCTATTCGTATATGGTGAGGCAAATTGGGCGAGAAGACAACCATGAGCCCCGTGAATCATCACCATCTCAAATCCCGCACGTAAACAGCGATAACATGCATCAGCAAAGCTACGTATAACCGTGTTAATATGCTCATATGTCATTTCAACAACTTTATAACCCATTTTTGGGAAAAATTGTCTAAGCCATTTATCTTCGATTTTTGGAGATATGGGAGATGGAGCTATTGGGTCTTTACGAATTATATTAGGATCAGCGACCCTGCCGCTGTGATTCACCTGAATAGACGCATTAGCCCCATACCTATGGATCACCTCGATAAGTAAACTTAGCCCACCAATAATTCCATCGTCGCCTAGGTTCAGTTGATATTCGGGCATCCTGCTATACTCAAAATCTACAGGACTGTCTGGTAAAACTATCACCCCGGCCCCGCCCTTAGCCAATCTCTTACAATATTCAATTAACTCCCTCGTAACATAACCATTAGGGGAAGCCAAACAATGGCCCACAGGCGCCATTACAACTCTGTTTTTAAGTTCAACATGCCTTACCTTAAAAGGAGAAAAAACATGATCAAACATTTCTACCACCGTTTCTTTTTGCAATAATTAATTTATTTAAAACTTACCTAGGAGTGCATTGTAGAGAATTAACCGGAGTATAAGTGGAGCAACCAGGCTTATAGTATTAATGCCACAGATAATTAAAAAGAGGAAATAATTTCTTTAGCAAACTTTTTTGTTATCTCGATGCATTGAGGTGTACTTGGTACTGGTTTTCCCGGAGGAACAAGATCGAATACGTAGTATTGGCACCCGGCGTCCCTATATTTCTCAAGTAACTCAACACTAGGCATCTCGCCTAGAAGACCAAAAGTAAACTTATTTACATCCCTACCGAACTTTTGAAGATATTCTGTAATTTTATTCTTGAGACTTCTATACTGCTCAGAGCAGGTGATTGTAGAAGATGATGAACCAAAATTTGCGGGTAACTCAAATTTAGACGGTATCCATCCGTCAAAGTATTTTGCTGCAGCCTTTATCATTTGTGACCGATGACCACCACACCAGAGAGGTGGATAAGGCTTCTGAACGGGTTTTGGGTAAAGCACAGCGTCTTCTAATGTATAATATTTTCCTTTAAAGGTTACACTTTCCTCGGTCCATAATTTGATCATAATTTCTGTACCCTCGAGGAATTTCTCAAATCTGATTTTTGGATTGTCAAAATCAAAAGCGCCTTTTGGGGCGTAGTTTACAAATTCATCCCTACACCAACCAGCGCCTAACGCTGCTATGATTCTACCATTTGATAAAATGTCTGCAGAGGCGATAATTTTGGCCAACTGGCTAGGGATCCATCTCGGCACTGGTGTAACGATGCTTCCTATCCTAGTTTTTGAAGATTTAGCCGCTATATAAACGATGGTGGTCCAAGCATCCACGACTAATTGATTTTTAGGTGATAAGGGGAGACTATAATGGTCTGGAACAAAAAGTCCATCATATCCCATTTCCTCGACTTTTAATACCCATTCTTCAAGTTGCCTACTATTAGTCCACCATTGGAAAGGAGAATGACTTATCCCAAATTTCATAACATCTTACCGTAATAATCTACTGGTTTAATAAAAAATAAGGCTGTTGTTTCTAATAATAATCTTTTACAATGTCTAAGGGTCCTCTGGAGGCATAAAACGCGGAATCTTCTGGATCTTATACAACGGTTTAGTCCAGTCTATTTTCTCAATTGGTATTAATCGCCTGAACCGCCCTTTAGCTTCGGCCTCGGCCAATAACTTTAAGAATTCATGTTCCCCTTCTCTCTTTTCCATTCTCTCAACCATTAATCCATGAGTCTCCGCCAAATTTTTTATTTCCACCGCTCCACTTGGACATATAGCCCAGCATAAGTCGCATCCCTCACAGTTATATTTGAATGTTGGCGGCCTAGTTGTAAAGTCTATTGAGTCCATTGGACAATTTTCAACACACAACTTGCATTCTGGAAAAGTGCATTTAGAAAGATCTATAGCGTACTGAGGCCTTAAACGTCTCGCAACTTCTTCCGGTTCTAGTTTTATCGCGTCAACCGGGCACAGTCTATTACACAACGAACAGTTCCAACACGCGTCTGCCCTAAAAATGGGAGGGTTCTTTGACGGATCTATAGCTTTAACAGGGCAAATATCAAAACATAATTTACACCAAGGATATCTACATTTATTAACGTCTATCTTTCTTATCAATCGAGTGCCAGGAAATGGTTCCCCTATTGGATGCGGTTTGAACTGCATGGGTGCCTCTCTACCTTTGGGTATTTTTGGTATTAAATCTGTTCTACCAGAAACAATTTGCAGGAACCTTTCAGCAGCTTTTCGACCAAAATCTTCTGCTTCTCGGGTATCTACCTCGTCAGGATGCCCATGAGTCGGGCTTGGGCAAGGCATATGAGCAACTATATTTGACGCACCATACCAGTCTGCCCAATCGATAACGGTTAAGCCTTTCTTTTGAAGAGTTGATGCCATCGAGGTAAATATCCAGAACGGGGCTTCTGCATGCGTACAGAACATAAAACAATATTTTCCGTCCATTCTGGGCATATTATAGATAAAGCGCTTAATATTAGCAGTCTCACGGAAGAACCATACTGGTGAGCCGATACCTATCAAATCATATGTTGCCATTATCCGCGGACTAACATCCTTAACAGAGAAGATGTCGGCCTCAATAATCTTGCTCATGCCACGGTGGATGGCTTTAGCAATAATACGGGTATTACCACTCGCGGAGTAATAAACAACAACACCCCTCATAAATTCACACTCGGTGCCTCATTAAACATTTTAAGATATAAAAAAATTTCTAATCTCGTTTGAGTAAATAACAAGCACTATTTCGGAGATTTTAACAGCAAACTATAAATGAAAAACACTTGAACTTTACAGTCCTAAATATGCTCTTTTGACTTCGTGATTACCAACTAAATCTTTAAATTGCCCCTCTGCAATCATGAATCCACCGCTTAAAACATAGCCATAGTCCATTATCTCCCTTGTTAAAGAAATATTTTGCTCAACTAGAAGAATTGTTAGTCCCTCTTCATCTCGAAGCTTACCGAGCATTTTCATAAGGTTTTGCGCTAATTTAGGGGATAATCCTAAGCTTGGTTCATCGATCATGAGCAATTTAGGGTTAGTTAACAAACCCCTCGCGATGGCCAACATTTGTTGTTCACCACCACTTAGGCATGACGCCCTTTGCTCTTTTCTTTCTTTCAGGACTGGAAACAGAGAAAAAACGCGTTCCAACATCTCATTAAATTTTACTCGCGCTTCTTTTAAGTAAGCACCCATCTCTAAATTTTCAATTACTGTCATGTCACCAAAAATTCTTCTTCCTTCCGGGACTAATGCTATACCCATTTTCACTCTTTTGTGGACTGGTAGATTAGTTATGTTAACACCTTCACATAAAATTGTTCCACTCCATGGTGTTAACGCACCGATTATTGTTTTTAATATAGTTGATTTCCCAGAACCATTTGGACCAAGAATACATGTTATACTCCCTTTTTTAACGCAAAAGCTAAGGCCGTGGAGGACTTTAAAATCTCCGTATCCTCCTTCTATTTCTTTAGCCTCCAGTAAAATTTCTTCTGGCAAGGTCTTACATCTCCCTCAAAAAGCCTAATGCTATTTCGCGATCCCCAAAATATACTTCAGCAACTTTTTCACTTTCTGCTATTTCCTTTGGTGAGCCTTCAGCTATCTTTTTTCCCTCATGAAGGACAATCACTCTATCGGATACGCTCATTACCGCATGCATTACATGCTCAACCATGATTATAGAAATTTCTCTTTCCCGACTAATTTTTTTGATAGCATCAAGAACCTCAAGAGTTTCTGAAGGGGTTAGTCCGGTAACACATTCATCAAGTAATAGGAGTTCAGGGTTTCCACCCACTGCCCTAGCGATTTCTAGCAATCTTCTTTGCGGCGCAGTTAACAATTTTGCGTATGTGTTTTTTATTTTTTCCAACCCTAAAGTCATAAGTATATCATTGGCTACATGTTTGGCCTGTGCTACTGAAATTTTACCATGGCGTTCGCTGTTAAGTACACTTACTACAACATTTTCAAGCGCGGTCAGTCTACCAAATAGACGGGTTATTTGATAGGTTCTTGAAATTCCCATGCGACATCTTAAATAAGCAGGGATTTTGCTAATATCCACGCCTTTAAAGATTATCTTGCCAGAGTCAGGCTTATACAGCCCGCTAATTACATTAATTAGTGTTGTTTTTCCTGAACCATTAGGTCCAATCAAACCTACTATTTCTTTTTCATTTACGCACAACGAAACATTATTTAAAGCTACTATGCCACCAAATCTTTTAATTACGTCCTTAATTTCAAGTAAGATGGTCATCGTATTCACCTAAACTTCTACGTCTCGCAAGCTTTTAATTCTTTTTAATAACCCTGCGATGCCTTCTGGAGTAGATAATCCCATTATAACAACTATCACTCCAAATACAAGTAATTGTAAACCAGGAACAGTCCTCATCAATATGTCCTTAAGGATCTGATATAAAAGTGTGCCAATAAAAGGCCCAATTAACGATCCAGGTCCACCCGTTAGTATTACAACTAACGCTTCAATAGTAAAGGCCATAGAAAAGGCGGTTGAGGGAGATAGGTAATTTACTTTAAAAAGCCTAAGACCGCCCGCAACTCCTAAAGCAAATGCACTTATAGCAAAGACTATCAGTTTAGATCTAAGTACATTAACACCACTAGTAGCCGCCGCGTCTTCATCATCTCGTATTGCCTTCAATGAATAGCCTAATCTTGACTTTACAATTATAAAAGTTAGAATCGTTGTCAAGAGAGATGTTAGGAACAGAATGGCCAGTATGATGTCAAAATCGTAAAATGGGCCCAAATCTTTATATGTTAATATTCCCTCGGCGCCCCCCAGTATATCCAGTCCCATTATAAGGTAGGGTACACCAGCAGCAAGTATCATTGTACCGAAAACGAAGAGAAAACCACGAAATCTTGCCAAGAAATATCCTATTGAAACGGCTATGGCTAACGTGATAAAACTGCTTAACACTACTGCTATATAAGGATTTATAGGTAGAAGGCTTATAACCGCGTAGAAAGCATATGACCCTATACCCAGAAAGCCTGCTTGACCTAAATTTATTAACCCAGAATAACCTAAAGCTAAATTGAAAGCTTGCGCATTTATTAATGTCAACAGGATACTGTAAGTTAATTCTTTGGCAACTCCAGAGGTCAAAGAGTAAATGAATAATATAGCATAAGCACATAGTGACGCACAAAACGACGGGTTTATTTTCATAGTCATATCTTTAACGTCTCCCTAATATTCCTTGAGGTCTTATAGCTAAAATGCATAAAAATATAACAAAGTATAGAAATGGAGCAAAACTGAAAGGTTCTTTAACAAAAGGTATTCCTCGTAAGAGTAGAGGCACCATTTGATCAAAAACTCCTACAACCACGCCGCCTATTAGAGCCCCCCATGGATTTGCAATACCGCCTAAAGTAACTATAATGATACTTTTTGCCAAGAAAGTTTGACCATAATATGGATTTATACCGACTGGCAAATATATAAGTAGAAGGGAGCCGCCAACAAAAGCCAAAATACTACTTAACGCAAAACCGTTACGCCGTATAGAAGTAACATCCACGCCGCAAAGGGCAGCCGCTTCTGGATCTATTGAGACCGCTCTAAGGGCTCTTCCAAAATAGGTTTTATAAAGTATGAGATATAAACACCCAATAATAGTTATGTTCACTATAAACCCAACAAGGTAAGTAACCGGAACACTTATCGCGGAAAATGCAATGACTCCCAAGGACCACGAAATGCCACGATAATTCGGGCTCCAAACAAGCCTCATACCTTCTTCAAGAATTATTCCAACACTAAAGGTTATAAGCAAAAGGACATCAGGTGAAATGCTTTTTTTAATTAAATTAAATAAAAGTAATCCTGCAATTAAGCCCAATACAATAGAAACTGGAAGGCCCCTAATTGGATCGAATCCTATAAATACCCAAAGCCAATAGGCAGTGTATGCCCCCAGTGACAATAGATCGGGATGCGCAAAATTTATAATACGCATAATACCTGCCACCAGACTGAAGCCCATGCTGGCTAAACCATAAAGGGCAGCTATCATGATTCCAAAAATTAATTGCTGCAGAAGCAATTCGTACAGGTATCTTCACCCCCTCAATAATTAAAAATAAAAAAATATAATAAAAATAAATAATTTAAGGAGAAAATGTTAGCTCTGGCCATGTTTCTTTTTCTTCCCATGTAGGCATGGAGGTTATCTCGGACGTAGCGCATTCCTTTGGAGCTATTAGTTCTAATTTTAGAGCATTGTCTTTTTTCTGCCACTGTACTACTGCAGGCCATGTGGGTTGTCCAACATTGATATAGAAGTTATTTGGATCAAGCTTGTACCTTCCACACGCTGTGTAAAAGTCAACGTTTTTGGCAACTTCTGCAATTTTATCTGGATCTAGACTTTGGGCCCTTTCGATAAGCTCCGCCAGTATTATCGGAACCATAGCCGGGCGCCCAACGTCTTCTGGTGTCCTTGCAGGATCATTTGCAGATTTTTTCGCTTTCCAAGCTTCGTTAATCTCTTTAGTTGTCGGGCCCACGAACTCTTTTCCTGCTTTTGCCGCAATTTCTTCAAATTTGAGGTTATCATCATATGGCACTTGAGATATTATGCCAACAGCCCATTTATTGAAGTTTTGACCAAACATTGGATCGCACGCACCACCAAGGACAAGTATGTATTTAGCCCAAACTCTTACGTCTCTAAGTTGACCAGAAGCCAAAAAACCAATAGGCGGCCCTACGTAGAAGGCCATTATGTCTGGTTCATAACCTGCCATCTGCGCAAGTACAGGTGCTGCGTCAGTAATATCCATTGGAACCTCTATATAGCAAACCAACTCAAAATTATGTTGCTTAGTGAAATCCTCTAGCTGTTCTTTGTATATCCCGGTTGGATCCATTCCAGCACCTATTACCCATGCAATTTTTCTAACAGTAGGATCTTTTTCACGGATAAGTGTTAGAGTCTCAATGAAAGGATCGCCTTGACCACAAGCGATGAAATAGTATTTATAACCTTGATGGGCTTCCCAAGGACCTGAAGTACCGCCTGCTGTGATAATCTTGTGCTTTTCAGCTATTGGAACAACAACTCTGCCGTTCATACCATGTACACAAATTGCATGTACTTTGTCTTCAAGAATCAATTTTTCGGTAAGTTTTGAAGTGTATTCGTCCTTCCCCTCATCATCGTAGTATATTAAATTCACCGGTATTTTTCGGCCGTGCCAGTCTATCCCGCCCTTATCGTTAAGCCAGTCTACAGCTATCTGCATGCCTACCAAGCCGCGAGTGCCGGGCAATGCTTGCATCCCACTTAATGGAAGAACCGTACCAAGTCTTAGTTCCGTAATTTCAGCCGACTGAGTAGAGGATTGAAGTATAAGAAAGTATGCAATAGCTCCTATAATTGCAACAACAACTAGTACCACTATAATTATCGCTTGTAGTTTTGTAATGGCCACCTTTGAAACATTCATGTTAATCACCACTATGCTATATTGTTTTTGTTTCTAATTTTTAAACTTTTAGAAAGTTTGGGATTTTCACGTGTCCAAGTTCTACGCTGCGACGTTGCTGAAACAACTTTTCATGTTAATTGAGGTTTTTTCTGGTGAACATGCCAAATGACAGGCGATAGGTGAGTAAGTTTTTTATTTGCCTAATTAACATGGGATAAAGCGAGGGAAATGGTTTGGTACAATTTAGAAGTCTAGTCTTATGGGGCCTTCCAAGTATTAATGAATTGCCGGCTTTTGAGCGGTGGTATAAACGGTTTCACGGCCCGGAGATTTGTCGGCGCTTCGGTCCTTGGCTTACTCGTCTTGTCAGTTACAAGGTGGTTCCTCCGCCACCGGAAGCTGAACAAATTGGTTACCTCAGCTATAGGCTCACAGAAGGTTGGTGGCTAGACTTCCCAAAGCCATATGGCACATTGCTATTCACTCCGCCTCCTAACTTAACTAAAAGAATTGAGTGGTGCTGCACGCCTTGGCAACCTACTGAGGACTTCTTTGGTGGTGGCAAATTTTATCCTGAAGAAAAAACAGTATTACGATGGATAATTTTCTTTAAATATCCCGAGGGGGTACCGTTGGAAGAGGGGGAAAAGTGGTATCTCAACATTCATGCTAAAGAAACAATGAAACAACTTAATCTCATTCGTTTCTTCAGCTACCGCACTATTAAATTAGAGAATTTACCTGGACATTGGGGCTCAATAGAGCCATCTCCTTGGGTACGCGTATCCGAACTATGGTACGAAAATTATGAAGGATGGCGGAAATCAATTATTGAGTCACCACCCGATTATACTCCGCTTCCGGGAGCAAAATATAACAAATATCCGTTCCTTAAGCCAGGGGTAGATTTTGTAAGCGCATTTATCTTAGAGCAACCAGATGATGACTGGCTGGGCAATTTAAGTCCTTCATGGGCAATTTAAAAACTCAATAAACATCTTTTTAACTAAAGAACAAACTTTCAAAGCGCAAAATTCTTTTCATTAGTTTATAAAGTAAAGTTTTATTAAGCTGATTCAGTCTTCCACAAACAGAGGTGCTTTGATCTTGAATAGAAAGTTTGCGAACTTGCTTTCACCTTTTGTTATAGGAAATGTTGTTCTAAGAAATAGAATGATTACAACACCAATGCGTCCTCATTTCATACAGGGACCAGAACATTGGCCCACTGAGCAGATGATACGATTTTACGCTAGTTTAGCTAAACACGGTGCCGCGGGAGTTACAGTTCTTGGAAGCATGTTCTTTAGTCCTAATGAACCATTACCCAAGCGGCCCGATGATCATATGTCTGATTGGGATATTTCAGATTGCAAAGCATTACATTACATAAGTCAGCTGACTGAAGCTATTCACTTTTACGGTGCTATTGCTTTGTCACATATGACGGTGCGCGTACCGGAAGGATACGACGTTAGTACTGGGGTTCCTCCTGAAGGTTTGGGAACAGGAATAGAAATGGGGAATGGCAGAGAAATACCCGAATATAAATTGGAAGAGCTTATTGATGAAACAGTTAAGGTATGTAAGATATTTCAGCAATGTGGTTTTGACGGTGTGCTTTTTCATGCATCATATAAATTAAATCTCCTAGCCAGATTCTTATCACCTCTTACTAATAAAAGGACTGACAAATACGGCGGAACTTTAGAAAATAGGGCACGCTTCCTTCTGAACCTTTGTAATCGTGTAAAAAGAGAATGTGGAAGAGATTTTCTTATCGAAGTTCATATAACTGGCCATGATCCTAAGCCGGGAGGTTGGACCATCGAGGACACTATAAATCTCGCCAAAATAGCGGAGGGTTGCATAGATATGCTGCAACCGCGCACAAACTTTGTAGACCTCACTCATCCCAGCGGATATATATCTGACCCAACACCATGCTTGTGGATGGCGGAAGCGGTCAAGAAAAGTGGTGCTAAGATTGCGGTTGTCGCAACTTCAGGTTTTACTGACCCATATCTCTGTGAAAATGCTATTGCGGAGGGAAAAGCAGATTTAATTGATATGGGAAGAGCATGGATTGCTAATCCTGACTTCGGCACTAAAGTTTACGATGGACGGGAAGAAGACATAGTTCCATGTATTAGATGCAATAAATGCCATGTAAGCAGCCCAGCTGATCCTTGGGTAAGTGTTTGTTCAGTCAATCCGACTTGGGGTATGGAGCATTTACTTGATAGATTAGTTAAACCAGCCACAATGAAAAAGAGAGTTGCTGTAATTGGAGGTGGACCAGCGGGTATTGAAGCTGCATTAGTAGCTGCCGAAAGAGGACACGAGGTTACATTGTTCGAGAAAAGCGATTCTTTAGGCGGGTTATTAAAACTAGCTGATTATGTTCAATTCAAATGGCCCATTAAAGAATTTAAAAAATATCTGACTCGCAAAATCCAAAAATCTAAGGTAAATATCTGCTTGGAGACCGAGGCAACCCCAAAAATGATTGAAAAAGAAGGCTTTGACGCTGCCGTAGTGGCTATTGGTGCCGAGCCAAGTATTCCATCAATTCCAGGCATAGATAGCGAAAATGTGATGTACGTTACCGATGTTTATGGAAGAGAGAATAAAATTGCGGACGATGTCGTGATAATTGGCGGAGGAATAGCTGGTGCAGAAACAGGCCTACATTTGGCACAGAAAGGACATAACGTTGTTGTACTGGAAAAGCAAAGTGAATTAGCTTCTACAATGACACGTATTCATTATTTCAGCATGTTCATTGACACCGTGTTGCATCAAAAAAACCTCAAATATATTTTAAATGCACACGTAACGGGTATCTCTAAAGGCAGTGTGGTTTATGTTGATAAAAATGGCTTTGAACATGAAATAAAGGCGGGCACAGTGGTTGTCGCCACTGGCGTAAAACCGAGGGTAAAGGCTATCTTGGAATATTACAAAGTTGGTATTTTGTGTCGTGCAGTCGGAGATTGTGTTCTTCCACGAGGCAACATTCAGAAAGCAATGCGAACAGCATACGCCGCAGCTATTTCAATCTAAAAATTTAGAATATTAAATATCACAACAATTTTATTTCTGTAATCCCTAGAGCAATATTAATAATCGATAAAAGGTGGCCAAGTATGAAAGCAGTAGTTAAAACTAAGAAAGAGCCCGGCGTAGAATTGATGGATATAGAGACCCCCTCACCAAATCCAAAACAAATACTTTTAAAGGTTAAAGCTGCAGGTATCTGCGGTACTGATGTTCATATATACGAGTGGACACGTGACTGGGGCCTTCCATTACCAATAGTTTTGGGTCACGAGTTTACAGGGGTTATCGCTGAATGTGGAAAAGACGTTAAAGATTTTCAAGAAGGAGATCGAATAATTTGCACTCCCTATGTTGTTTGTGGAAAATGTGTTCCATGTAAAACAGGTAAGCTACAATTATGCGAGAACGCTAAGCATATGGGATTCCACTTAAACGGCGGATTTGCAGAGTATGTTTTAATCCCTGAAAATGTTGGAGGAATATTTAGAGTCCCTGAAAGCATTACCTTTGAAGAGGCGGTACTCTGTGAACCTTTAGGGGTAGCTCTTCATGCGATAGAAATCTCCCAAATAAAACCTGGCGACTCAGCCATAGTCATTGGTGTTGGTCCAATAGGCATCCTCTTAATGCAGGTATTAAAAGCTTCGGGCGTCACAACAATTGGGCTTCAACGTTCACAATTTAGACTAGATATTGCAAGAAGCTTAGGATTAAATGCATATCATCCAGAAGATGAAAACTTTCGAAAGGCGTTAAAACAAGTTGGTGGGCGCGTAGATGTCGTTTTTGAGGTATCTGGAGATCATACAGTAATTTCAAAGGCTGTCGAAATGGTAAAAAGCGGGGGTGAAGTTATTTTAGTTGGTGTATATTCAAGCGCTAGCATTTTCAACTTTACATCACTTATAGACCGCGAAATCAGCATAAAAGCAAGTTTTACACACTCGTACCAAACATGGCAACGAGCATTATCCTTAATAGCCAACCGTGCCATAAACGCGAAGCCATTAATAACAAGTGTTCTTCCACTTAAGGAAGCAATAAAAGGATTTGAAATACTTCGTGAAAAGAAAGCTATTAAGGTGTTACTTGCACCAGAGTGGTAAAATTACCTAAAAATCCATAAATCAATCATTCTTTTTGTTTAACTCATAAGCCCAAATTAGCAACATAGATGCGATAATGATACGGGCGTAGGGGATTGACAGTATAATGGATCGAAATGTCAAAGTTGCACTTATCAGTCAATCAATTCTTATGTTCTCTTTTTCACTTTTAACTTCATACAATATTCTCTATGCGCAACTCTTAGGGGCTGGTGGTTTTGCCACAGGATTATTATTATCTACCGCTGCAGTCATTCAAGGTGCTATAGCATTATACATGGGTGAGTTCCTTATGAAAAGTTCATTAAAAAAAGTATTACTTTATGCTATTATTATAGACGTTACTGCAGTTTCCCTTTTTATCTCTGCAAAAACATGGTATGTTCTCTTTATACCTTTTATTCTCTTACAATTAATTAAAACGATACCACTTACCGACGCAATACTTACAGTCTCCACAACTTTTAAGGAAAGAGCAACAATGTTTGGTTTATCACGCTTTCTAAATAACATATGCCTCCTCGTCTCGTCTATAATAGCAGCAGCGATCCTTTCGCTATATCAAGTAAATGTTCAATCTATACGCATGCTCTTTTGCATATCACTGCCGTCCCTCATTTTAATATTTATCATAGTGTTGGTGTGGCTAAAAAACATAACTTTACACGAAGGGAAGGGGAAGAAAGAAAACATACCAAAAATGTGCTTTATTTGGGGTTATATAAACGCTCTTAAAAATAAAGAAACTCGCTTTATGATGGTCATTAGATTAATGCGAGACAGCGCTTTCCAATCATTAATAACATTTATGCCTCTTTGGCTTGTCAGATTTAGGGGAGTTACAGGCTCTCAACTGGGGTTTTTAGTAATAACGTCCACATTTGCTTCATTAGCATGTCAAATTCCGATAGGTAAGTTAGCAGATACCCATGGCAGGAAAAGAACTTTTTACGTTATGGATGCTTTTTATTGTTTTGGGGTCCTTCTTTCAATTTTTGCTCCTAACGAGTATTTGTTTCTAGCTGCTATTTGTGGAATGGGAGTTTTTGGAGGTGGTATTGGAGGAGCTGCCATGGTTCCATTTTTTACCATGTGGTGGGAAAGTGTGCCAGTAAATGATATAGCTCGACTCTATGGATTAGATGGTGTTATTATTTCAACGGCCAGAATTTTTTCCTTATTTTTGGGCATTTTATGGGACCTCAAACTCAATGAAATCGTCCTATTAATACCAGTCTTGATTGAGCTGCTAATAGTTATGCCATTATTAAGTAAGATTAGGGCTTCTTAGAAAAACATGCAGAATTGTTGTGTTACTTTCTAACAGACAGAGTTTTTTATAGTGAGTATCCCCGAGCTAGCTCCACACGGCACGACCAGACAGCAGCTTGGCGCACATTTACCTCTTCTTGCTTATTCCCAAGGTTCTTCTTCCGCTGCACTTCTGCCTCCAATACGACCAAAAGCAAATGCTTCGCTTAAATTTCCACCTCTTACGCTATATACACGCCCATAGATTGACCCTAAATTTCCGGCAGCATACAGTCGTGGTATGGGTTTACTTTTTGGATCTAGTATCTGGGCCTTTTCGTTACGCCTTGGTCCCCCAAGAGTGCAGACTAAGCCGGGATATATCGGGATAGCGTAAAAGGGTGGCTCATCTATCGGAGCTAGTTTTTCATGATCCCTTTCAAAATCTTGATCTAAGCCTTTCCTGCATAATTGATTCCACCTTCTAACAGTTGCCTTAAGAGCCTCTGGTTTCATTAAAGGATCTCCAATTTTGAGAGCCAATTCTTCAATAGTATCAGCACACTTTATCCACCCCATTTCTATCTCTTTAGTGTTATCCACGCTCCATGAGGGGATGCCTCCCAATTCTAGTGGAAGAATAAGTCTTCCCATTGGGAATTTACCGCCATCTTCCGGACGAACTGGTCCCAGTGGGCCAGCTCGCCTCACCTTCTCATCAAAAATAATATAGCTTGGTATACGGCTGTATCCTACTATTTTTAGATCAAACTCGGCAAATAGAACCCAGCCGGTATGAAGAACTCTGGGGTCGCTACTTTCGGCGGTGAAACGCTTACCGTATCTATCAACCCAAATATAGCTATTAGCTTTGGGAGCGACTTCTCGAACATCTGTAGGATCATTGGGATTGCATGTACAGTATCCGCCGCAAATATTGTCCAAGTGCCAAAGGTCTGCTCCAACCATTTGAGCCATTTTTATACCATCACCAGTATTATATTTCCACCCGAAGAATTTAACCGGATAGCATCTTAAGAACTGCTTTTTCATCTCCTCATTGAACTCAAATCCGCCTGTACACAAGATAACCGCTTTTCTTGCTTTTACATACACATTCTTCCCCGAAACCTCAGCGATAACTCCTATTATTTCCCTAGTTTCTGAGTTCTGGATTAATTCTCTTGCAGGAGCATTAAGTATAACTCTAATTCCCCTTTTCCTTCTGTGCTCTTCAAGCTTTGAGAATAAAGATTTTCCCCATCCTCTGGCTTGAATAACTCTCATTGATTCAGCACCGGGAAGATTCGGAAACTCGCAGTGAACTTTAATATCCGTATATTCAATGCCCATTTTGTTCCACCAATCTCTGTTTTTAAAGGACTCTTCAGCCCAAGCACGAATAACTTCAAGTGGAGTTGTACCTCCACATGTTGCATGTAAGTACCTAACGGCGCCCTCTACACTCTCAGGGGAAGCACATTGACCCATGGAAATGGCGGTATTTCCACCACATATGGGAGACTTTTCTAAAATCAACACATCTGCGCCGAACTCTTGAGCAGTAAGCGCTGCAGCGGCACCGGCCCCCCCATAACCAACCACAACAACATCTGCCTCATAATTCCATTTCTCCGGAACCAGTTGCCTCCTAACACTATGATAGCTCATATATCATCACCACGTATTCTTGTGAATGACAAGTGACTATCTTACAAAATTTATTACATCTTCTCTTCTTGGTTTTAGTGGTGGAATCTCGTCTTTATACCCTAAGGCTATTGTGCATACATGCTCGTATCCCTCAGGGACTCCTAATTCTCTTTTAAGGTTCCTACCCTTCTCTGACATGAATATGAACTCTGTCATTGCCATTACATGTGAACCCAAACCTAATGATTCAGCAGCTATCATGATATTTTCGGCAGCAGCAGCGCAATCAAACTCAACAAAACGAGCCGACTTATCCGCTGTTATCAGAACTACAGTAGGTGCACCACCAAATGGGTCGAAATTTGGATCTTTTGCCCTTTCCACAAGAAAGTCTATCCCTGAGTTCAGCAAACTTTCTCTCAACAGACTAGTCATTTTGGCAATAATGTCTTTATTCTGAATTACCGTAAAGTGCCACTTCTGTTGATTCCTGGCATTAGGCGCGAGGATAGCGCACTCTAGGATTTCCTTTAAAAAATCTTCAGGTATAGGGGTGGGTTTAAACTTTCTAATACTTCTTCTGCTTTTTATGACCCTAATAGTTTCATTCATAATGATCCGCTCATGCACTTCTCATTTAATCATTTGTTGATTTTAATCAGAGATGAGCGAATATGTTTATAAATTTTTAAGGAAATAGGACTGTGTAATTCTAATAATTAGTTAGCATGCTTCCGTTCCCTTTAAGTTTTATATACGATTGACGTTAGTAGTATAATTAAAAATAAAAAACTAAGGTAAGGTTAAGAGGTGAAACTGATTATGAGTAAAGACTTCCCGAAGGGAGTTACTCTTGGATATCATCACATGGGCATCTATGTATCAGACATCGACAGAAGTATCAAGTGGTATTCTGAAATGCTGGGTTTTAAGCTGGTGATGAAACGGGAGAGTATGCGTCTTTTAGAGGTTGACGGTAGCGCCGAGTTCTTTGATTGCACAATAGCAATTTTGCAGCACGGAAATCATTTTCTTGAACTTTTCCAAATTCGGTCTCCAAATTATCGTCAATTTAACTATGAGCATTACAGAAATGAATGCGGCACAAAACATGTCAGCTTCTTTGTTTCACCATTAAAAAAATACAATGAGCTTATAGATTATCTTTATGAAAAGGGCGTAAAATTTACAGTGGGTGGTAGCGACAAACATCACGTTCAAGAGCCTTTTGAAGTAGAACATCATACACGCGTATTCATTTTAGATCCAGACGGAATTCCAATTGAAATTATTGGTGGAGAGAAACCGGAAGACGCGTATGGCGAATTAAAGCCCGAAAAAGTTAATGTTAAAATCAGACCTAACCAGTAGGTGATTGATTGCAAAAGGAGCATCTTATTTCAACTGACGTTTTAGTCATCGGCGGTGGTGTTGCTGGTTGTTTTGCAGCTATCGAAGCTAAAAGAAGAAAGGCTGATGTTATCATTGTCGATAAGGCCTATGCGGGTAAATCTGGTTCAAGCATTATGGCTTCAGGTTGGTGGGGCTACCTTGATCCAGCATATGAGGATGTTATCGATGAAGCCATAGAACTTGTTAGCAAAGGAGGCGACTATATTAATAACCGTGAATGGACAAAAATAATTTTGAAGGAATCATATTCGACTTTTCAAGACATTATTTCGTGGGGCGTCGAGTTACCAGTTAAACTTGAGGAAGTAACAACATGGTGGAAAGAAAACATAGCTGGGGGGGTAAGGGGGAGAAGGGGTGATCCGGGTCGTCCATATTTTATTCAAGCACCTTTAAGGCACAGAAAAGTGGCTCCGGCCTTAAGAAGACAAGCTGAGAAAACTGGTGTAAAGATAATCGACAGAGTTATGGTTGTCGATTTAATAAAAAGTGAAGACGGAAGGGTTGCTGGGGCAGCAGGCTTCTCGTTAGATAATGGCGACATGTATATCTTCAGAGCTAAGGCGACGGTTTTAGCAGCGGGCTGGACAACCTTCAAGTTAGCTGCTGGATATCACAATTTGTCATTAACAGGAGACGCTGAAGCTATGGCATATAGGGCCGGTGTAGAAATAACTGGAAAAGAGTTTCAAGAGTCCCTTCACTTTAATCTAGCAGATTTTCCTTACGCCTGGAAAAGTAACGCTGAAATATATCCAGCTTATTGGCGATTCGTCGACGCGGAAGGGGAGGAAGTTAACTTTATGAAATTCGGTCCTAACTCCACCGTTTTTGCCTTTCACGCTGGCAAAGGGCCAATCTACTGGGATTTTGATGACATAACACCTGAAGAGAAGGAGGCTATACGGAAGTATATTTGGAAAAGAGGGAATCCAATAGAGCTTGAGCGCGTAGGTTTTGATCCACTTAAAGGTGGAAAATATAGAATATTCGGTGGATGCGCCGCTGGTAGCTCTCTTCCTCAATCAACTGGCATATGGCTTACCGACACAAACTGCTCCTCAACGATCGAGGGACTTTATGCTGCTGGAGATTGCTGTGCAACATATTGTTGGGGTGCTCTAGCCTACTTATATATACCACCTGCAGGTTTAACGCCTGCGGCTGTTACTGGTAGAAGGGCCGGGTTAGCGGCTGCTGAGTATGCTTTAAACTCTGATCTTTACGGGACTGACCGTGGAGAGATTGGTAGACTTAAAGAGGCTGTCTACGCACCCTTGAACCGTAAGTGTGGTTTTGATCCCAGATGGGTTGCCAGGCTCCTTCAATCCACCATGACTCCATACTATGTCTTGTATATTAAGCATGGGAAGCGGTTGGAGGCCGCCCTAACCTTCATAGAGTTTCTCAGAGATCATATGATTCCAAGATTATATGCTAGGGATTCACATGAACTGCGTTTAGCGCACGAAGTTAGAAACATGACCCTAAATGCTGAGATGATTTTGAGAGCTTCGCTTTTTAGAACAGAAAGCAGGGGAGTGCATTATAGAGAGGATAACCCGAAGAGAAGAGATCCGGAATGGCTGGCATGGACAAAAATCAAAGAAGAGAAAGGCGAAATGAGAGTGTATAAAGAACCCATCCCCAAAGAATGGTGGCCAGACCTCTCTAAACCAGAGGAGGAAAGATACACGTTCGTTTTCCCAAAATTTTAAAGGTGGGGTTTAATGGTTATTGAAAAAATAGATCATGAAAAATGCACCGGATGCGGAGAATGTGTAAAAAGCTGCCCAATGGATGTTATACGCATAGACGAGAAGATTGGAAAGGCAATAATAAAGTATCCAGAAGACTGTATGTGCTGCGCAGCATGCGAATTAGACTGCCCAATGGAAGCAATCTATGTATCCCCAGAAAAACTGGAGCAACCACCACCCTCATGGTATTAAAACATAACTTAGATGACTAAGCCACCAACATTCAAATTATTCTATATGGGGCGAATCGATATCTGCTAAATGTTTTGTATGAATGCAGCTTATAACTCGCAAGCTTTCATGCGTTGGCTCTTCTTGTTTTGCAGCCCTATCTAGCCTCTTAACCATCAATGTAGCCTTAGGTCATTTCTACAATTCTTAATCAGCAACTTAAGCCACATTGACCTTTTATAAGTCGAATGGATCAAAAGTTTTCATATAAAGAATGAGAAAGGATGTTGTGGTATTAAACTTTAGAACTAGCTACAGACTCGTAAAGGATTTCTGCTACATCTTTGACAGCGATTTCACCTAAGTTATCAGCAGCGGACAATGTACTTTTGCAGTAGGGGCACGCCGTGGCAATAATGTCTGCCCTAACGTCACGTGCATGAGCGACTCTTATGTCAGGAATTCTTTTCCTAACAGGCTCTTCTGGAACGTCATACCATAAGCGACCTCCTCCGCCGCCACAGCAGAAGCTGAGCTTTTGGTTCTGTTTCATCTCTATAAACATAACTTCGGGAATAGATCTTATAATGTTCCTAGGAGGCATAAATATCTCATGGTACCTTCCCAGGAAGCAAGAATCATGATATGTTATCCTCTTCGAAACCTCCTTCACAGGATTTATTTTCCCTTGTCGTATCAGCTCGTCAATTATCTGTGTATGATGATAGACTTTCTCGAACTTGAAACCCAACTTAGGATAATCAACTAAGAACGTGTGGTAATCATGAGGTGAAATTGTTATTACTTTTCTAGCCCCACACTCCTTAAAGGTCTCTATATTCCTCTTTGCTAACCCTTCAAATAATCCATACTCACCCAGCTCTTTAGCAGCACCTCCACTATCAAGCTCTCTCTCCTTTAAAGTTCCAAAGTTTACTCCGGATATGTAAAGCAACTCAGCCACGCTTTTTACAATAGATTTCGTTTCATCGATAAGGGCGGCGTCACCGACAAATAACAAGTACTCATTATGATTCTCAGTATAATCGGGTATGGGCACTTTGCATTCTTTCTCCCACTCAATTCTAAATCTCGGCGGAAGCTTCCAAGCATTACCCGTAAGAGCTAAGTTATTTAATATTTCGGAAATTTTTGCAGGTATAGCTCCTGCCTCAACAAAAAGTGCCCTTATGCCCTCGATTAACTCCGTTGGGGAATCCCAGCAGAAATGCAATGGAGGAATCAAGCATTGAATGGCACAGTAGCCACATAATGTGCACGAAAAGAAAACAGGGGAGAGTTCACGAGACAGTTCCATACGACCATCTAATATATCGTCAGCCATCATGGCGATTGACATGAAAGAATAAGGTGTTATTCCTAAAAACTCTTTGTTAATGGGGCATGCATCAAAAGTTTGCCTAAAGCACGCACCGCATTTAGTACAATTTTTAAAGGCTGCCTTTAGCTTTAAAAGATCCACCATAATTCCACCTCTACGCAAGCGTGTATTTTTTGGCAAGAGGATTTAGAATGTTTTCAGGATCAAATTCCTTTTGAATCGCACGTAACAATCTACGAACAGGCTTAACTCTATCTTTAACTTCTTCTGGGTTGTTTGGATCATTCATCATGAAAGGTTCCCTAAGAACATTTACTTTGTAATTTTCCAGCGCCCATTTAACGATAGATTGGTACATACGTAATGATTCTGCTAAGTCCTCTTGGGTTGCAGCATCAATCATCGGGAAAAATCTAAACCATGGTGTTTGCCCGGAATGGAACATTCTGGTGTAAAAGCCCCAGTTCTTCCTTCCAAGCTCTCTAAATTTATTTTTCAGGCCATCGTAGAACTTGATAATCTCATCAACACCGCCCGTAAATATGATGGTTAGCACAGGTGCCTCACCTGCTGGTGAGGCTGGCGGTTTTATGAAGAATTGTGCAAGTGAAGGGGGCAATCTATTTCTTGCAAGTTCCATAACTTCTTTAGGAGACTTTGCTAAATATTGCATCAAAGAATAAAGGTACCACGATCCTACTATCGGCTTATCAAAAATTTCGTCCTCTGTAAAATATTTTCCATAAAATTGTCTAGCCAATCTTTGCGCAGCTTTAAGAGCACCATCCACTTCCTCAAAGTAACCGCGTGTTTGAATGAAAACATAATATGGACAATGGAACAGGTCTTGCGGTGGATTATCTTGGTCACAGTTAGCCCGGGCCTCATACCAGTCTAGTCCGCAGTAGTTTATGGCGCCGCTAAAATTGCCTATCGTTGTCCATGGCCAAACCATTACCTGATCAATCATAGGTGATTTGGCTATTGCATGAGACCATTTGTATGCCGAGGCAAAGTCATTAAAACCAAATACGTATAAAGCTGCTTTATCAAGAACTGGCCATATACGAACCGCCGCTTTAGTCACAACTCCAATACTTGCATGATTCGGACAGAACAGATTTTTGAGTTGTATGAATGATGTTTGGACATCTGTCCAATGCTCAACATCTCCATACAACATAGAACCAGTATACAACACTGAACCGTCAGGCATCACCACTTCTAAACCTATTATCTGATCCCACATCCTGTTGACGAAGTTATGTTGAGCACCCCAGAAAATTAGAGGCGAAATTACAGGCAAACTCGGAGGATAGGACCCCTTAGGTATTAAGTAGTTAGGGCCAACAGCTTCTTGAAGTTGACCGATTGTAACACCAGTTTCTATAACTGCATAATTATGCTCAAGCTCAATTTTGTGAATTTTGTTCATACTAGTCATGTCGAGGACTATCCCGCCTAAAAGTGGCACGGGAGGATTGGTATGCCCTGATACCGGCACAACTGGAATTTTGTATTTCGACGCTATAAGTAGGGCATTTCGAACATCTTCTGTAGATTTAGGAAATACAACTATATCTGGTGATCGTATTGACATTAGGCGAACAGGAACGGATGGGCCTCCTCCACCCCCTCGGTAGCAGGCACATATATGAGATTCATCTCTTACCCTTTCAGAGCTAATTACTTTCTTTAACTCTGCAACAATCTTTCTCTTTTCTTCGAGTGAAAGCGTAAAGGGTTTCTCTTCAAGGACGGCTTTGGCAGTCGATTCAACTTCATCCCAAACTAAACTTTTATCACCCATAAAGGCTCACCTTATTATATACAACTTTAGTAAGGGTATGTAATAGGTGCGTATGAATTTTTTAATATTTTCAACATTTCTATCCATAAGGATTCTTAGTCTGGGCTTCTTTCCTTGGGCAACGTACTTGCACATTTTGTCAGCAAATTCTTCGATGGTGACTGAAGAAAATAAATCGGCAATCACATTTTCGTCACCTATAATCTCCACGTCAGCATCCATTTTCCCCTCGTGCACTTTTACTTTTCCTTTTTCCGGAATCTCCAAAGTGTAATGTTTTTCACCAGCGGTGATAAGAAGTTTGCAACCATCATCCAAGTATTCAGTAATTTTTCGTGCAACGTTCCCAAAGAAAAACTCCAACTTATTTTTCATTTAACCCACCAAGTGATCGAATTTATCTTAAAACATCACTATATTTAAGTTTTTACTAACAGAAAAAATAAGTTCCAGCAATCTGTTTATTTAATGAGAAAGAATATGCACACATATAAAAAAATTGGTTTATTCGGTGTGCCTTTTGATCCAACTATCACACAAGAATCCCTTCTAATAAAGCTTGCATACATACAAGCCAAGATGGCTGGAACAATCGTTTATCCAGATTACTTAGACCCATATGATTATGTGTCAGAAAATTTACCGGCTGTTTTTTTTAAAAAAACAGCTTTGCTCGGGAAAATTCAAATTCCTACATGGTTGCGACCTAAGCCTACGCCTGAAGATTTAAGAAAACTAGATTTTAGCTCATTCACCAAATTTATTAGGAACGATGGATGTTTTAAAATCGCCATAGAAATTCGTGATTTCATTGTCAACAAAGTTTTTCCAAGAGTGCCCGGAATGATTGGTGTAGATCATTCCTCCACATATGGTGCCATATTGGCTATAAGAAAACACCAAGAAAGAGAATTAGGTCTCATCGTTTTAGACAGCCATTTTGATGCGATTCCAGCGAAATTGCGGCAAAATTTATTTGATTATGCAAAAAGATCAAACATCCCATTTATATTACCAGATGTATATCCTCAGAGTAGTTTTACAGCATGCAAGTTCGATCAGAATCCAGATAGCCATGTAGATGCAGAAAATTTCTTGCTTCACCTAATAAATCATAGGATACTAGATATAAAAAACCTCGTTGTAATTGGGAACTCAGATTACCCGTCCGAAAATTTAGGAGAGATTAATGACCCCTCTGTAAAGGAATACGAAGCCTTTTTCAGATCACTAGAAAAGTTGGGCGCCCATTTTGTACCTAGATCAAGCTTATGCAGGACTAAGACTGCAAAAAATCTTATAGAAGAGGCTTTAGGGAGCCTAAACGCTAAGAGGGTTTACATTTCAATGGACGTTGATGTAGGTGCTCTTTCCTGCGTCTATGCTGCAAGGTTTCTAAATGCGGTGGGATTGTCTCTTGAACAAATACAAAATGTTTTCCAATCAATGCTTAGCTTCTTTTCCGGGGAGCTTACATTATGTGGTTTTGATTTAATGGAGATGGATATTCATAAATTGGGAGCAAGAATAGATAATTTGCATAAGGATCAAACAAGTGAAGTTAGTAAAACTTTTTTGAAGTTTATTGGGAACATCGTATGACGCTTTTTAGAAAAGAGAAAGACACCAAACGATTGGATAAACAACCATCCAAATATTCAATTATTCAATTCTATAACCCTAAATATACCCTTTTAACTACCGGGTTGTTAATTAGATTTTCATAAGTTCCCTTAGCAACCGTAGCTCCACCTTCCATGACGTACCCGTAATGCATGACTTTGTTTACCAAGTAAATGTTTTGTTCTACAAGCAGTATTGTTATTCCTGTTTCTTGAAGCTTTTTAGCCACGTTCAAAATTTCTTGCGCTACTTTTGGAGCTAACCCTAGGCTTGGTTCGTCTAAAAGTAATAGTTTAGGGTTAATTATGAGGGCTCTTGCGATAGCCAGCATCTGTTGTTCACCACCGCTCAACGTTGCCGCATTTTGGTTTTTCCTCTTCTTTAATATTGGGAAGAGGCTATACACCCATTCTAGTCTATCATTAAATTTCTTTCTTGCACCTTTTATATAAGCACCCATTTCCAAGTTTTCTTGAACAGTCATGTTGCCAAAAATTCTTCTACCTTCAGGAACTATGCCTATACCCAGTTTCACTATTTCATGCGGTTGCTTACCAGTGATATTAGCTCCATCAAACTCAATAACTCCACTCCAAGGCTTTAACAAACCTATTATTGTCTTCAACGTTGTCGTCTTTCCCGCCCCATTCGGTCCAAGAAGACAGGTTACGCTACCTTTTTCCACCTGAAGGTTAATGTTATTAAGCACCTTAAAATCTTTGTATCCTCCCTCCAGTTTTTCAATTTTGAGCATTTTATCACCTTTTGACAAGCTTCAGAGCCAATTCACGATCACCGAAGTAAACCTCTGCAACGTTAACGTCCTTCGCTATTTCTTCCGGTTTCCCCTCCGCTATTAAGCGACCTTCGTGAAGAACAGCAACTCTATCAGAGATGTTCATTACAGCATGCATTAAATGTTCTATCATAATAATTGTCATGTTTCTTTCATTTTTGATTTCCTGAATTATTTTAAGCATCTCTGCAATCTCGGAAGGCGCTAATCCTGCTAAGCATTCATCAAGAAGCAGCAGTTCAGGGTCCACTCCAATAGCCCTTGCTATCTCCATTTTTTTCCTTCCTTGAGCGTTTAATGATCTAGCCGGAAGTTCCTTCATTTTACTTAACCCTAAAGTTTCAAGAATGTTTTCAGCAATTTTTTCAGCTTCGCTTACCGATACTTTGCCACATCTTTTACCGTTTAAAACACTGATGACCACGTTTTCAAGAACCTTTAAGTTGCTAAACGGACGTGTAACTTGGTATGTCCTTGCAATACCCATGCGACATCTTAAATGGGGCGGAACGGTGGTGATATCCATGTCTTTGTATTTTATTCTGCCTGCGTCTGGCTTATACACCCCACTAATAACATTGATGAGGGTTGTTTTCCCTGAACCATTTGGGCCAATTAATCCTAAAATTTCGTTTTTATTGACTTGCAAAGTGACATTTTGTAGAGCAGTTACGCCGCCGAATCTCTTAGTTATTCCTTCTAAGTCTAGAAGCACCATACTTTTCACCTAAATGATAAAATCTTGCAGTTTTCTATACTTGCTTTTAATTAATCCCACAACACCTTGAGGGGCTGAAATAGCAATAATTATGACTAAAATTCCAAAAATCGGCATCTGCATTCCCTGAAGCCCTGGAATTCTTAGGAGTGTGTCCTTCATAAGTTCGTATATTAAAGCTCCAATCAACGGTCCCGTTACAGATCCAGCACCTCCCATTAGAAGAGTAAGTACAGCTTCAATTGTCACAAAAGGGTTAAATACCCTGTCAGGCAAAACCCAAAAAATTTTAAATGCAAAGACTCCTCCTACGATTCCTGGAAAGAATGCGCTTATTGCATATGCAATTAGTTTAGATTTGAAAGTATCAACACCCATGGTTTGGGCAGTATCTTCATCCTCCCTTATCGCCATAAGTGAATAGCCAAGTGAGGATCTTCTTAACTTGTTTGTCAGCATAGTAAGAACAGCCGAGAGAGCCAATAAAATGTATGCAAGCACATAATTGTTGTATAATGAACCTATATACTTGTACAGAGTAATTCCGTAGTATCCGCCGCCGATTCCTGTTCCTAAAAAGAAATATTTTGCTGCAAATATCAAGCTTAAAGTACATATGGCAAAGAAGGGACCCCTAAGTCTAAGTACAACCATTCCAATGGGTAAAGCTACTATTATTGCAACGAATCCACCAGTAAGCATCGAAAGATATGGATTCAAACCATATACAACTAAAACAGCAAAGACATATGCTCCAACACCTAAGAAAGAAACAAAACCTAGGTTTACTAACCCGCCAAAGCCCATGGCGATATTTAAAGACTGAGAAAGAACCATTAGGAAAGCAATGTTGTACACGACCTCCGCGTACCCACCAGAAGTCAAGGATAACAGTATTAGAAAAGCATAAACTATCATCCACGTGTACGTATAGCGTTTGTTTGCACCGAACATTTATTTTTTGCCTCCAAATATTCCGTGAGGTCTAACAAGTAACACCATTACGAAGATTACAAAATTTATAAATGGCGTAAATGCGTAAGGTTCAATTCCAGGGATGTAATTTAAGATTAAGGGTAAAAACTGTTCGAGTTCACCCAAAATTAAGCCGCCAATTAAGGCACCCCATGGATTGCCAAGACCGCCCAAAACAGCTATCAAAAAACATTTAAGCATATATGTTTGGCCCATATAAGGGTTTATACCGGAGGGAGTATAGACTATTAAGAGGGTTCCTCCAACGACCGCAAGCATGACACCTACTGCAAAACCGCAAGCTAATGTATTTTTAACGTTTACGCCACAGATAGCTGCTGCTTCGGAATCCCAGATTATTCCTCGAAGCGATTTACCAAAGTATGTTTTATACAATACGAGGTATATCGCTGCAAATGTGATAAGACAAGACAAAAAAGTGATTATATAAGTGACTGGTATGGTTATAAAGGAATACTGGATGGTTCCTAAACTCCATGGAATTCCACGATTGAGTGGAGTCCACAAAATTCTCATGATTTCTTCAAGGAAAACTGCAAGAGCATATGTTGCAACTAACGCAGCATCCGGAGAGAAGACCAGCTTGTTAATAACAGCGTAGAAAAGAAATAACCCAATCATAAATCCCACCAACGCGGATATGGGTATACTGGATACGGGATTTAATGATAAAAAAATCCATAGCCAGTAAGCAGTATAAGCCCCAAGCGTCAAAAGGTCACCGTGGGCGAAGTTGGTCACATTCATAACGCCAAATATTAAATTTAAACCCATGGTTGCTAAACCATAAACAGCTCCCGAAATAAAACCACTGATTAGCGCTTGAACAAAAAATTCAAGCATTTTAAACCTCACCTCCTCATTAATAAAAAGAGAGAAAAATCAGGAGATTTCTAACGTCAATTCCGGCCATGAATCTTTTTCTTCCCATGTTGGCATAGGAATCAAGTCAGAATTTTTGAAGTCAAGCGGGTACACTATCGCATATACGAGTTTATTATCTTTCTTTTGCCACTGCATAACCACAGGGTTACCCTCGAGTCCTATCTGATGCGCTGGATTCGTGGGATCCAGTTTGAACCTTCCTTTGCAGGTGTATACGTCAAGCGACAAAGCTGCTTTTATTATTTCGTCTGGATCTAGACTTTGGGCTACTTCTATGCATTTAGCCATAATTACTGGTGCAGTAACACCTATTCCCGTTTCTGTCCTAATTCTTTCCGTGTGGCCCATATTGCGGAAATACGTTAAAATCTCATCGTTTGTAGGGCCTATGTACTCCTTTCCTTCCTTTGCAGCCCAAGTCTCCCATTTAGCTTCAGGCTCATATGGTGAGTCCAATAAGAAACCGACAGCGTATTTACCTAATGTTTGTCCAAATTCCACTTTATTAACAACCATGTCCAGCATAACCCACTTGAAGTATATTCTCAAATCTTTAAGCTGCTGAGCCACCAGCATACCACTCTGCGGAAAGGTGCCGCCGACAAATATATCTGCTCCTGATGCAGCTGCTTCCATAAGTAAAGTTGATGCGTCAGTAATATCCTCTGGATATGTTTTATCATAGACTAATTCAAACCTATATTTTGCTACAGCATTTTGCACTGATATCCGAAATACTCCACCCGGGTCAGCTGAGCTCATTATGAAAGCAATTTTCTTAGCAGTAGGATCCAGTTCATGTATCATTTTAAGCGCTACTGCAAAATGCGTTGATCCATGAATGCCGAATTGTATCATGTATTTAAAGCCTTGTTGGTACTCTACATCAGCACCTCCACACGGGCTTATTGAGACGATTTTGTGTTTTTCAGCCACCGGAACAGTAGCTAATACGAAATCTGGTGTCCACGCTGGTACAAAGAAGTGCACTCTGTCTTCGGTGATTAGTTTCTCAGCATACTTGATGGCATAATCCATGTTTGACTCGCAGTCATAGTATATTAAACTCACAGGTATTTTTCTGCCTTGAAAATTTACGCCTCCTTTGTCATTTATCCACTTTACACCAATTTGTATCCCTACAAGGCCATATTGCCCCAGCACAGCTAGAGGCCCACTTAATTGTTGCACGGTGCCTATGCGTATCTCTTCAACTACTGCCTGCGGTTGGGTTAGCAGGTAATAAGCAATCCCGACAACAATAGCCACCACAAGTATGACAACGATTATGAGAACATGCATTTTTGTCAGAGCCTTCTTTGACATGAAAAACCCCCTTTATAAGAATCAAGCTTAAATATATTTAACCTTTGCCCCCATTTTATAAGAACCAAATAACACGGATGAAAACTTGAAAAATACCTAAAAGGCCGCCTTTGAGATTAGGAATTAAGATACTGCAAATAATATTCCATAGCTTTCACTCTAGGCATCATTATTATTAGCATTGCCGCTCAGTAATATTCTTGCATCTGCGATTTTTGCGCCGTTCCGCCATACAATAACAGGATTTAAGTCTATTTGGCATATCTCTTTGTTTTCTATTATGAGTCGGGAAACAGCTGTGATTATTTTCGCCAGCGCATTTGTATCAGCCGGTTCTTGCCCTCTGTACCCCTCTAATAGTTTGTATCCTTTCACTTCCTTCATCATTTTCTTAGCTTCGTCTATGGTTATTGGTGCTGCTCTGAAAGTGACATCTCTCAACACTTCGATGAATATTCCTCCTAATCCAAACATCACTATTGGACCGAACTCTGCGTCTTCTAGGGCCCCAACAGCCACCTCTAAACCTTTTGGCAACATTTCCTCTATAAGCACACCCTTTATTTCAACGTTGGAGCCAACTTTTGAGGCGTTGGCTACCACATACTTGAAGGCTCTTTCAACCTCTTCGCTGCTGTTAATATTTAAAACTACGCACCCAGAGTCGCTCTTATGAATTATGTCTTTGGAGACTATTTTTAGAACTACTGGAAAACCTATGCCTTTAGCAGCCTTTACAGCCTCGTCGACTGTTGACACTACTGCGTACTGTGGTACTGGTATTCCATAAAGTGAACATAACTTTTTAGCCTCGGGCTCCAATAAAAGGTTTCTGCCTTCTTTTAATGCCTGGCTAATTATATGACTCATGGTCAAATAATTCCTCCATGTCTACGAAGCGCAGGGTTTAGTAGCTTCCAATTGAGTTTGATGCAACATAACTGCTATTGCTTCGACAGCCCTTTCTGGCATAAAATAGTTAGGTATCCCTCTTTCGCCTAGAAAACGCATGGCTTTAATAAGCTCTACAATGTTGAGAAGCCCGGTCCAAGCCACTACGACTGGTTTTCGAATTTCATTGGCAATGTTTGCAGTGGTTTGGGCTATTTCTAGGTGGTGCGTTAGAGGGGAAATAACTAAAATTACATCCACATTTTGATCTGATGCGACAACCTCTAAAACTTTATGGTAAATACTTAAGTCTTCGAGTGCTGATGCTGTCATATCTATCGGATTTGCCATGGATGCGAACGGTGGAAGCATACTTTTGAGCTTATCGATGCTTGCGCTACTTAGTCGAGGAATTGCTAATCCATGTTCACCACACATATCTGTTGCGATCACGGACGGCCCACCCGGAGCTGTGACTATTCCAACATTGCGACCTCGTGGTTTCAGGGGCGAGGCTAAAGCCATGGAGAAATCGTAGAGTTGTTCAAAAGTGTTAGCTTGGATTATTCCAGCGTATCTGCAAACGGAGTTCCACACTTCAATAGAACCAGCCAGTGCGGCTGTATGTGACTTAGCGGCTAACCTACCTATCTCAGTCTTACCGATTTTAAGGGCGACAAGCGGCTTAGTTGTAGACCTACAAATTTCTATGAATCTTTTTCCGTTCCTTACTTGTTCAATATACATTGCAATTACGTTTGTTTCAGGATCACCTACAAAGTACTCTAGAAAGTCGTTCAGGGTTGTGACGGCTTCGTTACCTGTGCTGACTC
>JAVZLK010000015.1:0-34939 GCA_038883795.1 Bathyarchaeia archaeon | reverse complement strand
GGTTGTAGTAAGCTATGTGGAAGCTTTCCTACCTGAAGATATCGTTGGGACATACCTAACAGGAGTCACTGGAATATTAATTGCATCCATTCTCGGCGGACCACTTTACACTCCAACGCTTGTTGAAGTTGTCTTGGGCAAGGCTATGTGGGATCTTGGAATGTCAAAAGGCGCCTTGCTTAGCTGGCTTATGGGACAGCCATATGATGTTGCAAATGCAATGGCAGTTTCACGAATCGCAAAGTGGAAAGTGGTTTTGACTTACATGTTTATAGCTTGGGCTGGAAGCGTAATATTCGGACTCTTATACGGCTTTATAAGTGGGTCGTTATAGCTATGAAAGAAAATGAACAGAAAAATAAACCGCCATGCTCATGCATGCAAACAGCAACGGACCTTCTGAAATCAGTTTCGCCCATAAAAGAGGGAATGCTAAAAGAAGTGAAATGCAAGGGATGCGGAAAAACTTTCCTAACAAACTTTGAAACTGAACTCTGCTTTGACTGTAGAAGAAACCTGCAATGAAGGGTAACCTTATGGCAGAATCTTGTACGCTCTGGTATCCAACAATTTTTCCAGAAAAATGTGACGGATGCGCCCCATTTGGAAAGCCAAAATGCGTGGAGTTCTGTCCAAACGGCGTTTTCGAGTTTAGAGATGGTAAAGCCATAGTTGCCCACCCCCTAAAATGTGTTAATGGTTGTACAGCGTGCGAACCGTTATGCCACAAAAAGGCGATAAGTTTCCCAAAAAGAGAGATTACATTCACACCAGTCAAATCCGCAGACAAAGGCTTGCTTCATAAAGTTGTTTGCAAAAAATGCGGCAAAACCTTTTGGACTAATAGGGAAGTTGAAGTTTGCATGGACTGCGAAGGCAAAACATAAAGCCCAAAATAAACAATTATAATGAGGATTGAAATGCGGAAAGTTCTTTTTGTCTGTGTTGAAAATGCTGGAAGAAGCCAAATGGCTGAAGCCTTCACAAACCATTATGGAAAGGGAAAAATTGAAGCCCTAAGCGCCGGCACAATGCCCTCAAAAGAAGTAAACCCAATAGTAGTGCAAGTCATGCAGGAAAAGGGAATAGACATCTCAAAAAACAAACCAAAAATCATAAACAATCAAATGGTTCAAGAAGCAGACAAAATAATAGTCATGGGATGCGAAGCGGGAGGATTCTGTCCAGCACCATTATTAAACAAGGTTGTGGACTGGGGAATTGAAGATCCAAAGGGAAAACCCATAGAAAAAGTGCGCCAAATCAGAGACGAAATAGAAAGAAAAGTTAAGAAGTTAATCGAGGAAATGGCTTAAAACATTAGTAGATTTTGGCTTTCGTTTTCTTCTGTAAGTGCCAATGGGTTACATACAAAACCTTACAATAATGAGCTGTTGAGTGTGCGTTTCGGAATGCTTAATGCAGTCGTTGCGTCTTCACCGCCTTACAATGGTTACGCTGCTTTTCTTATCGACCTCTTTAGCCTTCATTAGCTGCACTCCTATCTCTTATGATGTTAACCTTAACGGCTCAAGAGCATCTTACTTCAATTTTTTCGAGAATTTTGACGAGTGGATAGATGAAGGTTATAGGCTGTATGGCGAATTTGAACTAAACGAATCCTTAACAGCAGAAATTGTGGTTGGAACAGGAAAAAGGTTCGAAGATATTCAAGAGGCTTTGGATGCTGGTTATTCATGCATATACCTTGAAAAACAAAGGTTCAACATTACAAAACCCATAACGCCACCGAAAGAAGACTTTTACATAATAGGCAATGGCGCAGAAATATTCGCTACAGAACATATGACAACCGTCTTTGACATACGCCACATAAGGTATGCGCACCTAGACGGCTTATTTATAAACGGCAATGGCTTAGCGGAAAAGTGCATAGATGCCCTGCGCACAACAAGTCAAGTGCCAGTCCACCAAATCCGCAACTGCAAAATCTGGGGCGCCACACACGCTAATGTAGACCTAACGGGTTGCGAAGACAGCTCAATATTCAACTGTTGGATAGACGGCAGAAAAATCAACGACGCCCCAGATGCCATAACTGATTATGGTGTCAAAATAGGCGAATTTAACGAAAACTACAGAACTGGCGGTCAAATAAACCTCATCCACTGCCTAATGGGCTTCCATAGAAAGACAGATGTCTACGCTAAAAATATTGCCCAACTGAAACTTGCAAACTGTCTCTTATCAAGCAAAAACATGTGGAGCCCCGAATTAGAAGCCCACATAATCATAGAGGGCGGAACTGGAGAAAATGCGCTCTTACCAACTTTAGAGTTAACCAACTGTTGGGTTGAAAACGGTCAAGGCGGAAACGTCCCAAACATTCTGATAAGAAATCGCATGATGTCGAAACTCACAATAATTGGTGGAATGTTCTACACGGACAAAAGCCCAAACATATACAGCCAATTAAATCCAAGCGCAGAAACCATAGTCCTAATCGGCGCTTTATTTGAACACAACCCACAATATAGTGGCTATAACATAATGGCGCCCACACAAAAACTGATTTCCATCGGAAACACATACAACTGGCATGGTATAGACAAAACAAACGTGACGACATACCTAATCTTCGACAGAGACAACACAACCGTTGAACAAAACGGAGAAACACCATAAAATCTAGAGAGGCTGTCGCCTTTGCCCTGCGCCAAACCCTAAATTCTTGAAAAAGAATTACATCGTTAAAGCTTCACTTCAACTCTTCCTATAAGCATTATTTTATTATCCAAAAACTCAGAAGAGTAAGCGTAAACCTCCACGCCTTCTTTAAAGGCTGTCCGCAATGCTTCCCCAAATTCTTTGTCCACGTCATCAGCGGGCGAAAAAGCGTAAGCATCTGTGCGCTGAATAATGAAGAGTATGCAAGCCCTATAACCCTCCATTTTAGCTTCAAGCAATTTCATAACATGCCTAGTTCCCCTTTCGGTTTTCGCATCTGGAAACATGGCTATTCCATTTTTAACAAGGGTGCAAGACTTAACCTCCAAAAGGCAAGCTTTCTCATGATTACTTAAGAGAAAGTCGAAACGCGTATTTCCATAAAATGGTTCAGGCTTAACGATGCAGTATTGAGCAAATTCTTTTATGGCTTTCTTCTTCAAAGCTTCAAAAACCAACTTGTTTGGAACCCGGGAATCCACAGAAACTTTCTCTCCGTTAAGGTAGACGCCTACCAAGTCGTAGGCTGTTTTCCTCCCTTTAGGCAAGGTCTTTTTCAAAACAACCTTAGCACCAGAATTCAAAAGCTCCTCTAATCTTCCAGGGTTTGGCAGAAAAACCTCAAAAATTTTGTTTTCTCGCTCTACTAAAGCCGAAAAACGAGTAAGCCGCTCTCTAAAAATGCCGTCAAGAATTTCTCCCTCAACTGTGATAAACACCGTCATTAAAAGTAAATTTTGCACAAATCCAATTATTCTTTTCCGAAAAAGGGAATTACATTAACTTGAAGAAAATGTAATGCTTACTTTAGCGTTTTTAAAGCTTCCTCAGCCTTTTCAATTGTGAAATTTATGTCTTCGGTTGTGTGGGCGGCTGAAATGTGGCATCTCTTGTTTGGTTTTGGTAGGATGAAAACACTTCTTTTCATCATTTCTTTTTGAAATTTCATGAAAAGCTCATTTTTCGAGGACAATGTGTCTCTGTAATTTATGATTTTCTTTTTTGTAAATAATATTTGAAAAATCGACCCGAAACCAATCGTTTGAGCTTCAAGTTTCAATTTGGCAATGACTTTGTTAAGCTGACTTCTAATCTCTTCTCCAAGCTTAAAAAGATGTTTGTACTCTTCATTTTTCTCCAACTCTTTTATTGTGGCAAGTGTGGCAGCCATGGATATGGGATTTCCGTTAAAAGTTCCTCCATAATCAACATTACCAGTCGGCTTAAAATATTCCATGATTTCTTTTTTCCCACAAACTGCTGCTACAGGAAAACCGTTTGCCATAGCCTTTGCAAATGTTGTTAAGTCAGGCGTTACATCGAAGATTTTTTGTGCCCCTCCCAGATGGTGACGGAAACCAGTAACTACTTCATCAAAAATCAGTACGATGCCATATTCTTGGGTGATTTCCCTCAAAAATTTTAGGAATCCTTCTTTTGGGATAATACATGTGGCGCTGCCGTGGAGGATTGGTTCTGTTATTAACGCTGCAATTTCATTATGATGCCTTTTTATTACTTTTTCAACCGCCTCCTGGTCATTAAAGGGAACAATAATCACTTGTTTTGCCGTATCCGCTGAAACGCCTGCAGTATCTGGAACTGGCGTTGGGCACTCTTTTGGTCCAGCTTCCTTTAATGTTGGGCTTGAGCTGAAGGATACAATGTCGTGCCATCCGTGGTAGGCGCCTTCAAACTTTACAATTTTATTCCTTTTAGTGTAAGCTCTTGCTAAACGGATGGCATGGTATGTGGCTTCTGTGCCTGTGTTGCAAAATCTAACCATTTGGGCTGAAGGAACATGGGCCACAATTTTTTTGGCAACTTTAACCTCCAACTCATGGCAGAGGCCATAGATTACGCCATTATCCAGTTGTTTTTTAACGGCGTCTGAAACGCTTGGGTGGGCATGTCCCAAAATCACGGGTCCAAAAGCTAGGTGATAATCAATGTATTGGTTGCCGTCCACATCATAAATTTTTGAGCCCTTTGCTTTTGATATGAAGATGGGGTAGGGGTCAAAAAAGCGTAAGGTGCTGTGGACGCCTCCGGGTGTGAGTTTTTTTGCTTCTGCGAAAAGTTTCTTTGATTTTTCCATTTCTTCCATGCTTATCACTTCAAGATTTTCCGGTTAATCCGAGAAGTTTTCTGGCTTCGCTTGGAGTGGCTATTTCTATGCCAAGTTCCTTAGCTATTCTAACAACTTTGGTGACTAATTCAGCGTTACTTTTGGCTAAGACACCTTTGGCGAGATAGATGTTGTCTTCCATTCCCACTCGAACGTCTCCGCCCAAAATCATTCCGAGAGTAAGCAACTGAAATTGAACTCTGCCTCCGACAGCTATGACATTCCACCTACAGTTTTTTGGTAAAGCTTTCACCATGTGCATAAGGTTTTCTGGTGTTGCTGGGATTCCGCCTCTTACTCCTAACACTAGTCCAAACCTTAATGGTTCTTTCAACAATCCCTTCTCAAATAATTGAAGTGCCAAGTTTATATGTCCAACATCATAGCATTCAACTTCTGGTTTTATGTTTCTTTCAAGCATTGCCTTGGCAATTTTTTCTACAGCCTCTGGAGGGTTTAGGAATATGCTGTTGCCAAAGGTCATGGTAGCCACGTTTAATGATGCAAATTCCGGATTCAGTTCGAGGGCGCAAATTCTTTGCTCCAATGATATGCCATATGGACCACCGCCGCCCGTGGTGAGTTGAATAATCATGTCGCATTTTTCTCTAATTCTTTCCATAACTTCGCCATACAGTTTAACGTCTGGATGTGGCTCCTTAGTTTCGGGATTTCTGACATGTATATGAGCGACGGCGGCTCCAGCCTCACAGGCTTTTACTGCTTCTTCAGCTATTTGCTCTGGGGTTATTGGAAGGTAAGGTGTTTCCTTCCACATTGGACCCGAACCTGTTGGAGCCACAGTAATTATTATCATACTTTTTCACAGCCTATTCTCTATCTGTTAGATGCCATAAATTTTGTCTTTTATTTCTAAAATTTGCGCCTTATTAACCCTTTTAAAAATAGGGCTTCAGTTTTTGGCTAAAATAACAAAGCTTAAAAAGAAACCCATACGTATCTAAAGAACGGAAGGGAAGGCTTTGGCCGAAGTTAAGTTTGCTTTTCCAAGAAAGGCAACTGGACTGGTCAGAGAGTTAGGCTGGTGGTCAGCGTTCTCCGTTTCGCTCAGCTACACCATTGGCAGCGGAATAAACTATTGGTCTGTGCAGGCTTCGTATTGGCATCCCGGATCAATAATTCCCATTGCCTATATTATTGGTGCTTTGCCAGCGATTTTCTTGGCTTACGTAATTACTGAAATGGGAATAATGATGCCAAGGTCTGGAGGAAGCTACATTTACGTATCACGGGTATTGGATCCTCACGTAGGCTTTCTCGGAGACTGGTTGTATTTCGTAGCTAACAACTTTGCTACTGGAGTTTTGGCTGTAATTGGCGCCGGGTTCTGGGTCAAAGTGATCAACCTGATGGGTCACGCCACTGATAATCCAGCTTGGATCGAGTTTGCACTTGATAATACAGGGTTAGGCCTAATCGCTGTGGTGATAGTTACACTTTATACGGTGTTGTCATTGCTGGGTATACGGGTGTTTAGATGGTATGTTGCGGGATTGGTTGCCATAGGCATAGTGGGAAGCTTTCTTGGGGTGGGTGCCACTTTCTACGGAATTATGAATCCAACCTATGTGAAAGAAGCTTGGAATCTAACTTATGGAGCAGGTTCATGGGAACAAGTGAAACAAGTAGCCATCGATAATGGTTGGGCTGATTATGTGGCAAGTGCTACAGAAGAGGCAGGCGGTGCTGGAGGTGCAACAATCCTTAATTTCGTAGACACTTTCTGGGCATACTGGGGAACCACGGCAGCATGCTACTTTGGTGGAGAAATGAAATCTCCAAAAACAGGCTTTATAGTTGGCGTTTTTGCTGCAACACTATTCGTAATGTTCTGGTATGTCGCCACAGTGATCGGCGTATACACAGCTTACGGAGACTTCGTAAGCCAATACTGTTACGTCTATGGAAAAGGATACACTGACCAAGTAACTACAATGACAATGATGGATCCAAGCCTACCTCTATTTACAGTACCCTTAGCACATGGACAAGTGTGGCTTCAAGCAATATTTGCCTTTATCCCAGCCCTATGGATCTCTAACTGTTCCGGAGCAACCTTACTTGTGGGTCCAAGACAACCTTTCGCTTGGGCTTTCGACAGGTTCTTCCCAGAAGCCTTCAACCGCGTGAATGAACGCTTCCACTCGCCTCACTGGTCAGTTATTTTGACAGCGGTGATTGCCTACATCTTTATACCGTTAAGTCTTGGTAATGTTTTCATGGCAACTGTGGACGCTACTTTCATTTTCATCCTTAGCCAACTCCTCATAGCCTTTGCAGGCGTAATACTGCCCTATAGACGTCCAGACATTTGGGAAAGAGGGTTCAAAGCGGTTTTTGCTGGCATACCAGTGATAAGCATATGTGGCGCTTTGGCAATTTTCTTCTGGGTTTGGGGATTAGCAGTAGCCGCATCTTGGTTGAGTGCTTGGGGCATGGCGTATTTGGCCTTATGGGTTTTCATAGGCTCCCTAATATGGTTTGCCTTTGCAGAGCGCAACAGAAGAATTGGCATTGCATTACAGGACATTTACGGCGAAATACCACCAGCATAAACATTAATTACCCCCATTTTCTTTACTCTTGTATTCATTATCGTTCGGTGATATCCGAAAATACTTTGTTTATTAATCATCTTTACTCCTTATTTGTCTCAATTTAAATTTTTAATGAAAACTAAAAATAAAGGTGGTTAAAAGTTTCTATTTTAGATGTTTGATTTCTGCAGTAAGTTCTATAGCTAGCCGCATTGCAGATAATGCTTTATACCACGTGTAAGATGTCAAACATAAGCGTGCGTCATCGTAAAGTCCTTTTTCCCAAAGCTCCATTGCTTCAGCTTCAAGATAAGGCACATCAGCGAATTCTTCCTCTTCAAATAATCGCCACGCATTTCGAACAGACCAGATTCTGGAGTCATAATTCTTGTCTACAGTATCAGATAATTTTTCGAATACCCACCAAGCAGAGTTTTTATCATACCCGTTAGTGCCAGCCTGATATGCTTTGGGAACGCTTAATATTCCCATATACCATGGTACATAGACACTTGAACATGGTGAAGTTAGAGCAATCCACATCACACCACCAATTGCTGAAGGCATCCAGTTTCTCGACTGGGCAACAAAACTCTCAACAGTATAATCGCGGCAAATAGTTCTATAAGGCGTATTGTGAGGCGAACCGTACTCGTACATGTTAGTTGTATCATATGATGTTCCTTCATAATGATCCCTCAAAATGTTCATTAATTCGCTGATGGAGACACCGCCCTCAGCATATTCCTCTAAAAGGGATTCAACACGCCAGTGACGAAGATATTGCCAGGAACCCCACCCGCTTGGATCACCGTACACTTCTGTCCAATTAAATGGTCCGCTGCTTGGGTCGTACCATCCTTGTTCTATTGCAAACTCAACCAAATCGCTGGAGCCCATATCCCACTCTGTCCCTATTCTGAAATAGTTTGCACGCATTTCCATGGCGTTGTCTGGAACCTTTTTTGCGACCCAATGCTTATACCCTATCTCTATCCACCAACCTTCATTTGGGTCGGTTATTCCAAACATTGTTCCCGGATCGCATCCAAGGCCATATGTTTCAGCAAGCCAAGCAATAATCTCAACTGCCTCTCTAGAGGTTTTTGCCCACTTTAAAGCTATTTCCATAAATTCGCTCCAAAGAATGTCGCCTGTTTTTGCAACATGCCACCCTTTAGTGTCTCTTAACCATGTTTCCTTGGAGTAGGCAAGATTGTTCGCTATTGACACCTGATGCTCATTTATACCTGCCGCTAAGTCGCCCGGGACATACTTCTCATCAAAAGCGGCGAGTCTAATGTAGGTACAAGATGTAGGCGTCCAATGGGGTATGTCGCCAACTCTTATTTTGGCGCCAAAGAACGTCTCAATTACATCGTCTGGCGAGTATGACGTGCTTGGAGCAACTTGTATATGCATGCATGTCCTATCTCCTAGTTCCTCGTTGTGACCAAGTAATACTGAACCGTCTGCACTCGCTCCCTTTCCAATAATAATGGTTGTACAACGCTTTCTCGATTCGAACGTGTTGTTATTTGCGGGTGTTTCCAATGAAATATTAACGAAACTTAGCAATAGAAAAGCAGCGATTAAAATAGCTAACATTTCTTTCGTCATTTCTCCTTCCTCCCTGTGAGAGATTATAGATACACGAATTTAATAGTCTTATGCCATGGCACAGACGTTAATTACCATTTTTTTCTAATTCTTGCATTTATTATCGCGAGGTAATATCCACGCAAAATGCCCGGTTTCTTAATTATCTTTATTCCCTCATAATCTGTCCTTTGCAACTTAATCTTGTAATCTTCGGGTTTTAAACCATACTTTTCAACATTTGCCTTCAACTTGTTAATGTGATGTTGCACAGCTTCCTTCAACCTTCTTTTTGTAGCCTCCTCATCTTTGACGCCGGCTTCATCAGCAATTTTTTTGAGCTCATACTTGGTTAAGCTTAGCATGAGCAAAGTTACGTCTGCTAGGATGAAAAGCAAAATTATGCTTGGCCATGACAAAAACGTCCAATACACCCACTCTAATGAGGGAGGCCTTACGTCTCTTTGCCATAAAATGGCTAAGGCAACAACAATCATGAAATAAACCAGCGTAACAAAATTTAGAACCTTATTCACCCTTATCATTTTTCTAACCTTGCCAGACCGCCCTATTTTCTTTAAAACCTTCTGAGTTTCTTTACTAAAATATTTCAGATATGCCGAGTCTAAACCAGAGGTTTTAGTTTTCATCAACAACTCTTTAGGATCATGTATTGACGCACTTCTTAAACCATCAAAGTAGCTGATTACAGAAACCAACTCGTTGGATATTTTCTCAGCCTTTTTTATGTCTTCTTTCGTCCATTTCACGGGTTACCAACTCTAAACTTTGCCGTTGCAGACTCTTATAATGCAAATAGTATATGGACATGGGATTATAAGACTTAAGTTTAAAATTTACAGTCTAACTTCCTTATACCACTTCTTCTTTGTTCCAACCTCTGCTCTCTTCAACCAATCCTTAGTTTTAGGCTCCTCATCAATATACCTTAAAATTTGATCAATTTTTGAAGTAACATCGGCAATATCCTCTTCAGAAAGTTGCTTAAACATGGGGCAGGCAGCCCTAACCTTTTTCAGGTTGGTCGTAGCTGTATACCAGAATCCCCAGTCATTGGCAAACAGTTTAGCCATATATTTGGCGTTAATCGTTTCTGGTGCATCAGTGTCTCCGATTTTGTGGTCTCTTATTAGGACTATGACGTCTTTGGCGTCTTTCTCTGTGAATTCAACAATTTCCAACTTGGTTAGCAGTAAGTCAACCAATGATGCCGTAGGATAGTCCAAGTGGAATCTGTTTCTAAAATCTATTTTGTGGCATAAATCCAACTCGTCATAGAAAATGTCCAAATCCACTTTTCCTCTGTAAACTTGGCGATTTCTTGTTCCCACCCCGCTTGTGAAGAAAAAGATGTAGGAATCGAACTTCCAACCCCTCGTCTCAAAGAACTTTCTAATTTTCGCCCTTTCCTTATCTGGAGCCACAAAATCTATGTCTGGAAACTCTTGCCCTTCAATCCTCTTTAACTTCTTGTGAAGGTCAATTGCCATGGGAGAAGAATGGATTCTGACTGCGGGACCCCCTATAAGCCTTAACGTTAGCCCTTCCCTCTTAGATTCTTCTATAAGGTCTAAAGCAATTTTTACAATTTCTTCAGATGATACCTGCTTTTTCTCCTTTTCCTCCATTCTTTATCCCTCCACTTTCCACCACTTCTCAACACCATCTTTGGTAAGGTCAATGATGAAACCTCTGAGCACTCCTTCGCTGTATTCTGATCCGGGGTTTATGGCTAAGGTTTTTCCTACATAATCGGAAGCGTAGGATTCGTGAATATGACCGTGTAAACTCAAAAGCGGCTGATTTTCCTCAATAAATCGCCTTATGGCTTTGCTGCCCACATTATCATAAATTATTCGCCCTAAGAAAACAATAGGCTTTAAATTTTTATCCAATTTCGGAGCCAAATCCAGTTTGGTGCAATATGGTGGGCAGTGGAAATTTAGGATAACCTTTCTCCAGTCGCCGGAGAACATATCCTTTATCTTTTCCAATTTTTTCCACAACTCTTCTTCTGGGGCTTCTCGTGGCGTATCCCAAGGTGTAGGGTTAACCCATTCAAAACTTAGCATCTTATAATCGAAGCAAAGGTCTACAACTTTTTCTAGTGGGTATATAACGCGGTCTTCATGAGCCTTTATGAGCTCATCAATTTCAAAGGAGTCGTCATTTCCAGGCATCATTACAACAGTAACATCCTTGGAAAGTTTTTCGTCAATCATGCTGAGCCATCTTTGGAGCCTTTCCCTCATGTAATTGCGGAATAATTCATCCACTCTTTTAGAGTTCTTCATAAGTTCATCGTACTCTTCTTGATTACAAACATGAGTGTAAAATCCGCTGAAAGTGATTTTATCCACTAACTTTTTAAGCTCATCTTCGCCGCTGGCGTTAATCCATCTTCCATAAACCATAGTTTTATATCGCCCAGGTTTTTCCTCAATTATTGGGATTATTAGTTTTCCCGTTAAATCGCCACATAATAATAAGATGTCTGCTTTGTGCACTTTAGGGATGGAGAGCCACTTTCTCCAAACCATTTCGCTTCCATGCACATCTACAGCATGAAACAGCCTAACCTTGTCAACCATCAGCATGCACTTCCGAAAATTACTACACCTCATTATATTTATTTCTTTATGAAAGACAATATGTATTCAATCTCAAAAAATTTATATGCAATCCATACAGTTTGGAAATGCTGGTGGATTAATGAAAGAAGATGTTATAAACAAGCTAATGAACGCCGTCTTAACTTATGACCCAGAAGCAGCAGTTAAAGCTGCTGAAGAAGCCCTCCAAAAAGGCATTGATCCCGTAGAAGCTATTGAGGAGGGTTTAGCTAAGGGAGTAAGAATTGTTGGAGAGAAATTTGGCGCTGGAGAAGCCTTTTTGACAGAGCTTGTAATAGCAGCTGAAGCCATGAAACAAGCTTTAAAAGTGCTTGAACCCGCCATTCTGAAAAGCGCTAGGGAAAAGAAAACTTTGGGCAAAGTTCTCATTGGCACGGTGGAAGGGGACATCCACGACATTGGAAAAAACATTGTAAGCACCCTCCTTATGGTTGCAGGCTTCGAAGTAATAGACATAGGAGTTGATGTTCCAACTGAAAAATTTGTAGAGAAAGTTAAGGAAGTCAAACCGGAAATAGTTGGAATGTCTGCCCTAATGACTACTACGATGGCTAAGATGGCAGATGTCATAGAAGCCCTTAAACGGGAAGGATTAAGGGAAAAAGTTAAAATAATAATTGGTGGAGCGCCAACATCAAAGAAGTGGGCTGAAGAAATAGGGGCAGACGGCCACGGCGGAGACGCCATAGAAGCTGTTGAAATTGCAAAGAAGCTAGTGAAAGCCTCTTAATTTGAAAAGGCTATCATTAGGGGTTAGGAGTTTAAAATGGTTTTCTTTAGAGGAAGTCAGAGAGTAAACTTTTCCATACTTTCCAAAGAAGATTTAGAAAAAATCCACAAAGCATCCCTTGAAGTTTTAGAGACAACGGGATTTAGAATCAACAGCCTAAAATGTCTCAAAATTCTAGAAGAAGGAGGCTGCAAAGTCGATTATAAAAGCCAAGTGGCACTTATTCCTCCTTACCTTGTTGAAGAAGCTTTAAGAAAAACTCGTAATAGCATAACCCTCTGTGCCCGAAATCCAAAATACGATGCAGTTTTGGATCAAAATCATGTTTATATAACGACCGATGGGAATGGAACTCAAACCTTTGACATGGAAACAGGAGAAAGGCGAACATCGACAAAGGAGGACGTAGCTAAATCAGCTATAATCTCTGATGCCGTTGATGCTGTGGACATTTATTGGCCTATGGTAAGCGCCCAAGATTATCCAGTCCACGTTCGGCACCTCCACGATCTTGAAGCGTCTCTGGCTAACACAGAAAAGCACGTTACCTTTGAGACGACCATGTCACCTAAAGAAGCTAGATATCAGATAGAAATGGCTTCAGTAATCGTTGGAGATGAAAAGAAACTGGGGAAAAGACCAATAATCTCTTCCTTACACTGCACAAGTGCGCCTCTCCAAATGGATGGAAATAGCATGGAAGCTGCCTTAGAATTTTCCAAAGCTGATGTTCCAGTGATGTTTTTTGGAATGCCCCAGCCAGGAGCCACGGGACCCGTAACGCTTGCTGGCTCGTTGGTTGTGAACAATGCTGAAGTATTAGGATGCCTTGTAATCACACAACTTGTATGTCCCGGCGCACCAGTTATTTATGGCGCTGGCATTGCAGCTTTCGATATGCGGACGCTAAAGCGTGCTGGAGGAGGCCCAGAACATGGATTAACTGGTGCTGCTGCCGCTGAACTGGCAAGGTATTATAATATGCCATCTATTGTGGGCGGCTTTGTTTCTACAGCTAAGACGCCCGGCGCCCAAGCATGTTATGAAAAGTTTGCAAGCGGATTTCCTCCAGTTTTCTCGGGTTGCAGTATGATTGCTGGGATAGGATTGCTTGATGACTGCACAACCCTAGCCTTTGAAGAAATTCTAATTGATGCTGAAATTGTGAAGATAGTTTTTCGAATTGCCCAAGGAATAGAAGTAAGCGACAACACATTAGCGCTTGACATCATTCGCAAAGTTGGTCCGGGCGGCAATTTTCTAGCTGAGAGACATACCCTTGAAAACTTGCGGAAGGAACATTTTATTCCTGAGTTGACAGATAGGCGGTCTTTTGAAACTTGGATTAAAGAGGGAGCGAAAGACTTGGTGAAGTTGGCTAGGGAAAAGGTTGAGGTAATCCTTCAAAAGCACCAAGTCCAACCTTTAGAAAAAGATGTTCAAAAAGAAATCAGAAATATCATTAAAAAAGCGGAAAAAGATTTGGCCATGCACTAAAAAGCTTATTAAAAGCTTTGTTTGTTAAGAGTTTCAAAAAGGGAAAATTCATGTCTAAATCCTCTCTTCCAAAATTTCAACCATTATCTAAGGACGAAATCGAATCCATCCATCTTGCTTCCCTTAGGCTTTTGGAAGAAGTTGGCGTAAAAATATACAGCGAAACCGCATTAAAATTGCTCAGAGATGGCGGAGCTGAAGTAGATTCTAATAAGAAACTCGCCTACATCCCACAGCATTTAGTTAAAGAAGCATTGACGAAGGCACCATCCACAATCAAGCTTTACGGTCGAAACAGAAAACATGACAGAATTTTAGAAGGAGATAAGGTTACTTTTAATCCAGGCTCCTCTGCATTATACATTTTGGATTATGAGGAAAACGAAATTAGAAAGCCAGTTTCGAAGGATTTAGCCGAACTTGTCAGATTAACAGATGCTCTTGAGCATATCCATGCCCAAAGCACGGCCATGGTCGTTTCAGATGTTCCACAAGCCATTGTTGATCGCTACCGCCTTTACATAGTCCTAAAAAATTCTTCAAAGCCAATAATAACCGGCGCCTTTAGCATTGATGGGCTTTACGATATGAAGCGAATGCTTGAAATTGTGGTAGGCGGCGAAAAGGAATTAGCCAAAAAGCCAATGGCAATATTTGATATTTGCCCTTCAGCCCCCTTAAAATGGAGCGAACTCGACGCTCAAAATCTAATCGACTGCGCCAAATTCCGCTTACCAGCCAATATCATTCCAGTACCCCAATTAGGCGCCACTGGACCCGCAACAATAGCTGGCTCCCTCGTCCAACACAACGCCGAATTTTTAAGCGGCTTAGTAATGGCTCAACTAACAAATCCTGGTGCACCAGTAATTTATGGGGGTTCGCCAACAGTTTTAGATCAAAGATACGCCACCGCATGTCTTGGAGCCGTAGAAGCTATGCTTCTTGGCTGTTCTTATACTCAAATTGCGAAAAGCTACGGATTGCCAACTCACATGTATATTGGACTTAGCGATGCAAAAGTAATAGATGCACAATGCGGCTTCGAATCTGGAATCGGCATAGTGTTAGGCGCATTGGCTGGAATAAACGTAATATCTGGACCGGGAATGTTAGATTTTGAGAATTGTCAAAGTTTAGAAAAACTTGTTATAGACAATGAAATTTGCGGTATGGCATTAAGACTTGCAAAGGGCGTAAAAGTTGAAGATGAAACTCTGGCCTTTGACTTAATAAGAAAGGTTGGTCCCGGCGGAGTATATTTGGCAGAAAGGCACACTTTAGAATGGATTAGAAAAGAACAATTTATACCATCAGAAATTATTGACCGCAAAGAATGGAAGATTTGGAAAGATTCTGGGAAAAAAGACATCGCGAAACGAGCGCATGAAATTGTTAAGAAAAAACTAAAAGAGCATGAACCCGAACCATTACCAAAAGATGTTCAAGAAAACCTTGATAATCTCATGAAAGACATTATGAAGAAACACTAAAAGTTCTGGGGCATAACTATTTTAGGATAGAATAAAATGGTTTTACCAGAAAATGTAAAAATTCTATTCGAACCCCAAGCCAAAAAAGTTCAAACTCCAAAGGGAAACACGGTCTTTCAAGCAGCTAAAGATGCAGCTATAGACATTAGATCAGAATGCGGCGGAAAGGGTTTATGTGGAAAATGCAGAATCATAGTCAAAAGCCCAAAAGACTTAAACGAACTGACTGAATCTGAAAGGAAACATCTATCCAGATTTGAAATTGACGAAGGTTATAGATTAGCCTGCCAAGCTAAAGTGTTAAAAGACACGGTAATCGTGATTCCGCCTGAAAGTGGTTTTGAATCGCGAAGAATTCAGATTACTGGAAAAGAAAGATTTCTAAAACCAAAACCAACTGTGAAAAAAATTTTCGTTAGGCTTCTAAAACCTACATTGTCAGATATAAGACCAGATTATGAAAGGCTTATTGACGCATTATTGAAGGTTGAAAAATTTGGGCACGTAGAAATCGACTATGATGTTCTTAAAGGGCTTCCAGATGTTCTTCGGCAATCAAATTTTAAAGCAACCATAACTGTTTGGGATAGACGCAAAATAATCGCTGTTGAACCCGCAAATACTTCAAAGGAACTGTTCGGTTTTGCCGTTGATATAGGCACTTCCAAGATTGTTGGTTACCTTGTAGATTTGGCGAGTGGCAAAACTTTAGATTTGGAATCTTTGGAAAATCCTCAACTTGCTTATGGTGAAGATATAATAACAAGAATAACTTTTGCAATGGCTGACCCTAAAAATTTAAAAACTCTCCAGACGCTAGTCGTGGAGGCTATAAACAGAATCATAAATGAGACATGTAAAAAGATGAAAATAGACCCAAACAAAATATATGAAATTGTAGTTGTCGGCAACACCGCCATGCACCATTTATTTCTTGGAATTCAACCAAAATACATGGCATTGTCGCCGTTCACGCCTGCAATAAAAAAGCAAGTGAACGTCAAGGCTAGCGAATTAAATATAGGCATAAACCCTTCTGGAATCATAACCGTCTTGCCAGTCATAGCAGGATTTGTTGGAGCCGACGCTGTTGCAGATGCCTTAGCCACTGGAATATGCGATTCAAGCGATATTTCTCTTCTAATTGACATAGGGACAAACACTGAAATTTTCATTGGAAACTCCGAAGACATACTTTCATGTTCCTGTGCCTCCGGTCCAGCCTTTGAAGGATTTCATATTAAGCATGGAATGAAGGCTGTAGCTGGCGCTATAGAGAAAGTTCGTATAAACTCAAATTTTGAGGTTGAATATGAAACAATAGGGAATGAAAAACCCCTTGGATTGTGCGGGTCAGCCATGGTTGACGTGGTTGCGGAAATGTTTAAGCATAAAATAATAGATCAAAGTGGAAAAATAAATCGTGATATTAAAACTCCAAGATTAAGAAAAAGCAACGGCGAATTGGAATTCATTATTGCTTGGGGAAACGAGACCAAAACAAAAAAGGAAATTACAGTAACACAGAAGGACATTCGTGAAATACAACTTGCCAAAGCAGCCATACACACTGGATGCTCAATATTAATGAAAAGGAAAAAACTGAAAGAGAAAGATATCACCAAACTCTTCATCGCCGGAGCCTTTGGAAATTACATAAACCCCGACAATGCAAAAATTATTGGTTTAATACCCGACGTTCCAACAGAGAACGTTGAATTTGTCGGCAACACCGCCATAATAGGCGCCAAAATGGCCTTAATTTCAGAAGAGGCTAGGAAAAAAGCTGATGCTATATCAAAAAAAGTGCGTTATTTAGAGTTAGCTGCAGATCCAAGTTTTAAAAAAGAATTTTTAAGAGCTACTTTAATCCCGCATGAAAATTTAAATAGATTCCCATCAGTAAGACGAATTCTAAGGAGCGTTTAAAATGTTCAAATTCGAAAGGGAACAGAAAATTTTTGATATTGCAAACGTGAAGGTTGGAGGGCAGCCGGGTCAACTTCCAACGGTGTTGATCGGGAGCATTTTCTACCATAAACATAAGATCGTAAAAGATGAGCGAAAAGGCGAGTTTGACAAAGAGAAAGCCGAAGAATTGCTGAAAAAGGAAGAAGAAATATCAAGTAAAACTGGAAACCCAAGGATTGTGGACGTCTGCTGCTCATGGCCTGAAGCTTTCGAAAAATTCTTGGAATTTGCAGCAAACCATATTGATGGACCCTTCGCTATGGATGGCGCCACTGCTGATGTGAGAATTGCTGGAGCAAAATATGTTAAGGAGGTAGGCTTGTCCGACAGAGTTGTTTATAATTCCATAACGCCTCATCTTAAAGAGGAGGAAATCTCAGCCATTAAAGAGGCTAAAATTAAATCCGCCATACTCTTGACTTTGAACACCAAAAACCCCACAATTTCTGGAAGATTAGAAGTACTTGATGAATTATTGACTATAGCCCAAAAAGCAGGTGTAGAAAAATTCTTGGTGGACACCACAGTCCTTGACTTGCCCGATCCTGGACCAGTTAGCAGAGCCATCTATCTGGTTAAGGAAAAGTATGGGTTGCCCGCTGGGGCGGGAACACATAATGCGGTTGAGAGGTGGAATAGTAGACGCAAACTTGATGCAACTGAGTATTTGCTTGCAAGTAGCGTAGCCAACGTTTTTCCCATAATTGCTGGAGCCAACTTTATCCTATACGGACCAATCGAAAACGCACCCTCTGCATACTTTTACTGCGGCTTAGCCGATGCTTACGTTGCTTACTCTGCATCCCAAGAGTTTCGGACAAGACCGCTAATAAAGGAGCACCCCTTATTTAAAATGTTCAAGTAAAAGTGTGAAAATTGTTATGGGGTCAACGCGACGTTCCTTGAAAGCTGCTCTGCCACCTCTTTTAATCCAAGTTTTTCAAATGTGCTCCGAGTTGGTATCCCCATATTGTCCCATCCGCGCTTTGTATAGTACATGTCAAGTAGCGTGTCGAATTTTGTTTTGTCAAGCATCGTGCCCTTGTATGGTCCTTTAGTTATCGGTTCGGTGAACCATCGCAATGGTGGATAATCCATCTGGCGGCTCCACTCTTTACCGAACTCGCGCACCCAGAAGGCTCTTATGAGGGCATATATTCGGTCGGCTAACACGTAAAACATCTCGTTAAGAGGAATTTCTATTCCCGATGCTGCCTTTAATAGTCTTGGATACCATTCTAGTTCGAAGCCCAATTCTATCCACGGAAGCCTACACGTCACTAAAGATTCAAACATTCCTCCCCTTATACGCTGGAACTCTATCACCTTGTCCACTTTGGCTTCTGTGTATCCGGACCTGTCGGTTCTTATTTCCCATGAGATAACCCAAGCTTCCTTATGGTGGGCGCCTATGGAGGAAGTGGCGAATGCCAAAGCCATTCCTGGAACTGTGTGGCAGTCGTAGGCTGAAGCTTCAAGTCCTTTAACGTGTATTGCCCAATTTTTGGAGTCGTCGCCAAGTTTTTGGCTTACTCTCATGACGCCTTCTGCGAGGACGTTTCCAAGTTCTCCTTTACGATATGCAATTTCTTGGATTAGCATTTTTGTTCTTTCAAAATCTCCCCATTCTATTCCATCTTTTAGTAGCCCTTTTTCTGTTGCTTCCATGGCAAAGGCTATTGTGTTGCCCAAAGAAATTGTGTCTATGCCGAATTCGTCTGCCATTCTGTTAAGCACTGAAACTTTTCCAAGATGTCCCAATCCAATGTTGGAGCCGAGCATGGCGACATTCTCATAGTCAAGTTCCGATTCTCTGCCTTCGCTGTCGAGGACCACGTTCCCGCATGCCATGTTACAGTAGGGGCATCCTCTTCGCTGAACCTTTGCTGCTTCCATTGCATAGCCGTTAATGAGATTGCCTAGTTCAAAGACTCCTTCCTTGAAGTTATATGTGGGTAAAACGCTGTTTTCGTTAGCCCAATCTATTGTTGCCATGGTGCCTTGCCTAATCCAGAAACCATAATAATCTCTGGCTTTAATATCTGCATAAGCATCGCCCACAAGTTTCTTATACCCTTCCGGATCCGCCAAAGGAATTTCCTTTGTTCCCTTAAAGACAACAGCCTTCAGTTTCTTGGAACCCATAACAGCACCCATTCCAGGTCTTCCACCAGCCCTTCCTTCTTGAGAAACAACAGTGGCGTATCTCACCATGTTCTCGCCGCCTGGACCAATTAAAAGCACTCCAACATCTTTTCCGTGGATTTCCTTGATGTTTTTCTCTGCTTCGAAGGATGTTTTGCCCCATATGCCGTCAGCGCTTAGAATGTAGCCTTTCTCCTCTTCTACGTAAAGATAAACTGGTTTTTGGGCTTTTCCTTCTATTATTAGGGCGTCAAATCCAGCTTTGCGCATATTTACTGCCGCCATGGTTCCAACGTTTCCATCACCGTAGCCTCCGGTGAGTGGGCTTTTGGCTGCTATGACCAGTTTGCCAAGACTTGGACCTGGAAGTCCAGTTAGTGGTCCCGCGGCTATTACAAGCTTGTTTTCTGGACTTAATGGATCGATTCCTGGTTTCAGCTCATCCCATAGAATTTTTATTGCAAAACCCCTTCCACCCAAGTATTTTCTTGCGAAATCCAAGTCATAATTTTGTGTTGTTGCTTCCATTTTTGAGAGGTTAACCCGCAATATTTTGCCATTCCAACCATACATTTTTACATCACACACATCCCTTTCACAGTTCTTTGAATATAAAATTTTATATATAGAATAAATTTTAGGCTACATCGGTGACCTTATGAAAGTTGAGAAAACAATTACTGTTTTCGAAACCCATTCTTCTGGCGAAACAACCAAAGTTGTGGTAAGCGGTTTTCCCCGCATTCCGGGGAAAACAATGTGGGAGAAGACAAAGTACTGCCAAGAACGCTATGATGATTGGAGAAAAGCCCTCATGATGCAACCTAGGGGTTTCTCGGGCATATTGGGAGCCATAATCACCGAACCAACTAATCCCAAAGCAGATTATGGAGTAATATTCACTTATACAGGAGGTTATTTCAACTCCTGCGGAGACAGCACCTTCAGCGTGACTAAAGTTTTAATTGAGCAAGGCATGGTTGAAGTTAAGGAACCCATAACCGAAGTAACCCTTGACACGGCTGCGGGACTCGTGAAAGTAGAGGCGAAGGTTAAAGACGGCGAAGTGCAAGAAATATCCTTTGAGGGCATCCCATCCTTCTACCAAGAATCAAAGAAAATCAAAGTTCCTGAAATTGGCGAAATTAACGTTGACATAGCCTTTGGAGGATTATACTACGTATTTGTCAATCCAGATGAAGTTGGAGTTCAAGTTAAACCCGAAAATGCAAGAGAACTAATTCGCGTTGGCATGAAAATTCTTAACGCTGCAAATAAGCAAGTTAAAGTTGTTCATCCCGAAAATCCGGAACTGAATAAAATTGAACTTGTAACTTTCTCAGCCAAACCCCTAAAATCTGGGCATCATTTTAGGCACGCAAATGTCTACTCTGATACCATATGCGTTTCCCCAGCTGGAACTTCCGTCAGTGCCAAATTGGCTATGCTTTGGGCTAAGGGAGAATTCAAAGCTGGAAACCGCCTCATAGTTGAGAGTTTAGTGAATCCAGACTTAACAATGATTGGCGAAATCTGCAGAGAAACAAAAGTTGGCAAATACAAAGCAATAATACCAAAATTGTCAGCAAAAGCGTATATTATAGGTTTGCAGCATTGCATTTTAGAAAAAGATGACCCAATAAAATATGGCTTTACATTAGGTTAGGTGGTGTTTCATAACGCTTTTTTTAAGTGATACTGATGTGCAGCGACTTTTAACTATGCGTGAAGCTATAGATGCTGTTGAAGAAGCCTTTAAAGAACTCCAGCGAGGAGAAGTAATTATACCAGAACGCACAACACTCATATTAAAAAACGGAAGTATTTCTCAAATGAGTGCATATCTGAAAAGGATGCGTATAGCCACAACAAAGGTTTTTGGAATTTTTCCAAGGAATGTTAAATATAATCTTCCCACAACAGTAGCCACCCTCCTGGTTTATGATCTGGAGACGGGGAAAGTAGCCACAGTGATGGACGCTGCATATTTAACAGCTTTAAGAACTGGAGCCGTCAGCGGAGTAGCATCAAAATATCTGTCAAGAAAAGATTCTAAAAATGTGGGAATAATAGGTTGCGGAATGCAAGGCAGAACCCAACTGTTGGCAGTTAAAGAAGTAAGAGAAATAGAAAAAGTACGTGCATTTGATAAAGTATCAAGCACAAAAGAAACATTTGCTGAGGAAATGTCTAAAAAATTGGGAATAGACGTGCTACCCGCAGATTCATCTAAAGATGCAGTAAAGGATGCCGATATAGCAATAACAGCCACAACATCCGCCGAACCTGTTATTAAAGGTGAATGGATAAGCGGGGGGATTCACATTAATGCGATAGGCTCATATTATCCTAACGCAAGAGAATTGGACACCGAAACTATAGTGAAATCAAAGTTAGTTGTAGACCTGCGAAAGGCAGCGTTAGAAGAGGCTGGTGATGTTATCTTGCCAATTAAGGAAGGAGCAATCACAGAGAAACACATTTACGCCGAATTGGGCGAAATAGTTACAGGCAAAAAGCCTGGTAGAATCGCCGATGATGAAATAACTGTTTTTAAATCGGTCGGTTTAGCAATACAAGACGCTGCAGTTGCAAGGGTCATTATCGAAAAATTTAAAGCTGAGTTTTTTACCCCTTAATTCAACATTTTTCTGTTGTTGCTTGCATTTTAATTTTATATTGTATGTGGCATATGCTTTCTAGTTTGCGAGCAAACCTATTTGTATGAGTACCTCTCGCAACCTCTTCTTCTGAGCATTTGTTAAAGGTTCAGCTGGCATTCGTGCTGGACCTACTGGTATCCTCATCAGTGTTAAGGCTTCTTTAAAGGGAACAGGAAAGGTTCCATAACTTCCAAGAATGTTCCATAGCGGAACAAGTCTATCATGAATACTTTTTGCTTTTTTGATTTCTCCTCGAAGACACGCTTTATACATTTCAACTTCTAATTTGCCAGCTATATTTCCACCACCAAGCATTCCCCCCGGTGCTCCCATCATTAATGATGGAAAGAAAAGTATATCTAACCCTTGCAAAATTGCAATTTTGTCACCGATTGTATTGAGCAGTATGGTAAATTCAGCGAGATTTCCGCTGCTGTCTTTTATTCCGACTATGTTATCTAGGTCGGCGCAGCTGACAACAAGTTTCGTTGTGAGCTCATATCCTGCGAGGGATGGAATATTATATAGTAACAAGGGGAAATTTTTTACTGCTCTATTAATACGTTTGTAGTATTGGTAAAGGGCCTTAAATGACGGTTTTTGATAATAAGGTTCCACAATCACGACGCCATCTGCTCCAACGTCTCGAGCGTATCTCGTAAGTTGTATCGTCCGTTTTTCATCGGGAAAACCAGTGCCGGGTATAACCGGGACGCGGCCATTGGCAACGTCCACAACCATTTTTATTATAATTTTCTTTTCCTCCATGCTGAGCTTTGCTGCTTCGCCAATGCTACTTACAGGGAATAATCCGTTTATTTCTTGTTCAATTAAGTGTTCTGTCAACATTTTTAAAGCATCCATATTTAATTCGCCATTTCTTTTGAATGGTGTCAACATGGGAACAATTACGCCCTTGAGTTCGATGCTTGGTTTCATGGAAACACCGTTCGTTATTATAAATGTTGGAGTTATATGTCTTTGGTTTCTTTTTTATGTTTTGTTGCATGTTTATTATTGAACCTTGAATGGTGTTAAAATAAAAATACGCTGATTTCAGTTTAAGTGAACTTCTATTCTATTTTCATTATAGCTTTATTAACCAAAGGTTTATAATTTATCAAACCCATTATTTGAGAGAGATAGCCGATGTCAAAAAAACTGTTCGCCTTTGGTAAATTTTTATTAAAATGTTTTGTACGTGCACAAATAATTGTTTTAATTGACTTCTTTATTGTTTTGCTCAATCTATTTAGAACGCTTTCTGTTCTCATATGGATTGAGAGTAGCGTCTTCTTTATTGCAGCTGGGTTGATTGGAACTTATTCTTCAGTGTCTGTAGGTAAGTTTAAAGAGTTGGCCTTTAATTCAGAGGCTTGGACTTTTGAGGAATGGAAAAAGAGTTTAAAACAGGCTGATGTTATCCTTTGTGTTGGAGTAATCTTGCTGGTTGAAGCAATAATATTTTCGCTTACTTTTAACATTTAAATAAAATAAAAAAAAAGAGTTTATTTGATTTTTTTACCCCTTCGGACAACAACTGCGACTGCAACTACTATTACTACCACTGCAATGAGGGCGCCTATATACAAGCCATAGGCTTCTAGGAAACTTGGGGCTTTCTCCTCGGCTTCATAGCGGTATCCTGCCATTTCCATGTATTCTTTTGCTTTTGTGAGGTTGTATTCTATTGGTTGTAGAAGAGTGTGGTTGTATTCAATACTTGTATAAGGTATTGGAACGGTACCGGGCACACCGAATTTGTTAAGGACTTCTTGAATTATTGCTTGTCTTGGAATAGCATAGCTTAAGGCTTTTCTTACGTATTTTGCAGCCTCAGCAGCACGGCTTGGGTCTTGCCTTCCTAGTGGAGTGTCAACACCTGTTCCGAGAACTGGGTGTTTCATGTTGATTATTACATGTTGCCATTTGTAAGAGTCGCTTGTTATGACTTTGCCCCATGAGGGGTCGATTGTTGGGACAAGAGTTTCAATACTATACATGGTATCAAAAGCATCTATTTCACCGTTTTTAAGGGCGGCTAGAACAGCGGCTGCACCTTCTATCATGACAATAGAAAATTCTTCTATATTTCCTGGTGTATCCATCCAGTAATTATGGTTTCTGATGTAATTGAAACTTTTCTTTACCGGATCGTATCCCATAGCTATCCAGGGTCCGGTTCCGATGGGGCCATGTGCTACATAATCGGTGCCGTTAGGCATTTTAACCGTGTATGTGCCTTCCCAAGTGTTGGCTGGATGCAGTCCACCATATCCGATGTCCTCTGGACCTAGGTCTTTATAGGCATGCCATGGAAGTATGTGGATGCTGGAAAGTATATATTCCTTCATAAAGATTGTGTAGTTGGGTAGATGAAATGTTACTTGATACTCGCCAGTTATTTCTACATTATCTGGGCTGCCGAGAACTTTTTTAACCGCTTGAGTTTGCATGGCGCCATAAGTTTCATTCATTATTAAATCAAATGTGAATTTGACGTCGCTGGCGTTAAATGGCCAACCGTCATGCCATGTAACACCCTGTCTGAGGTTAACTACCCATGTTTTTCCATCACTTGAAACAGTGTAATTTACAGCTAAAGCGGGAACTAAAGTCTTATTGTTCCAACCCCAATATTCAAATAGTCGATTGTGAACTGGACCGAAAACATCTGATTTATCATATCCTATTGAATGTTGGGGTAGAAGAGGAGGCTCTGGTTTCCACACAGCAAATGCTGCCTTAGTTTTGCCCGGTATTGTCCAAAATTCAGGATGTGGATAAAACAGCCAGTTGTATGTTGAACCATCTCTTATTTCGAATCCTTGTAGGTTGGGATTAATTGCAACTATATCAACTGGATAGTATACGATTGGCATAGGTTCCCATTCTAACCACCATTTTTGAAATTCGTTAATCCAGTAGAGACGGTCGCTTTCGGTCACTGCACTTGCATAATTGTCTATAATCTGGTCGAGTTGCGTACTATTGACGAGACCGTAGTTTGTTCCGGTTGGTGGCATTTGTGAGCTGTGGAACAGTTGCCCCGGATTTGGAGTTATAGTATCGTAGTAGTAACGTTCTGTATAAACATCCCAACCCCCTTCATCGTATGTTTTGCCCAATGGTGTGGCTACTCGACGCGGTTGAATTATGCTCCAAGGTACATAGGTGTATTTAACGTCAATTCCAATTTTGCTCCATTCAATACAAATAGTGGTAGACCAAATCATCCTACTCTGAACATTGTTTGGTATCATGACAGTTATTTTAAAGAAGGGAGGCCCTTGTGTCTCTGGATAATATGCGCTTGCAAGCGGAGCTATAAGGGGAACACTAACGAGTATCAGAATCATACTCAATGCATAATATTTCTTTCTCATATGTTTACCTCTTTTTTCTTTCGTTGAAAACATTTTTATATCTTTGAGCATAAAAAACTTTTGGAAGCTGAATAAAAATGAACCCTATACTTCGATACATTATACGAAGAATCTTATTTATGATTCCCCTATTCATAGGAGTAACAAGCCTTGTGTTTCTTATGGTAAACGTCATAGGAGACCCTGTGGAAATGATGCTTGCAGAAGTACCAGGGGTCTCTCTACAACAGATAGAAATGGTAAAGAAATTTTTTGGCACAGACAAACCCGTTGCCTTAAGATACTTTTACTGGCTAGGGAATATGCTACGCTTTGATTTGGGGACCTCTATTTATAAAGGTAGGCCTGTTCTATTTTTGTTGTCTGTTCACGGAGCACAAACTCTAAAGCTTCAGCTTACTTCTCTCACGATATCTTTATTTTTAAGCATTTTTTTGGGAGTAACCGCGGCAGTGAATCAATACACAAAAAAAGACACTGCCATAATGAGTTTATCATTATTTAGCCGTTCAATTCCCGGTTTTTGGCTTGGACTAATGCTCATACTTATATTTTCAAACTGGCTTAAGCTTTTCCCATCGTATGGTGCCGTATCTACGAAAGAACTCCTTTTTGGAAACCAGTTCATAGACGAACTTTGGCATATGGTTTTACCAACGCTAATGCTCACTTTTTTCAATATTCCCGCATTTACTTTATTGATGCGATCAAGCATGGTTGATGTATTAAGAGAAGACTATATTTTGGCTGCGAGAGCAAGCGGATTAAATAGGAGAACTGTTATCTGGAAACACGCTTTAAAAAACGCCATTATGCCAGTCATTGCCTATGCGAGCTACATTTTTGGAATTATGATTGCAAGTTCCCCTGTAACAGAAACTGTTTTTACGTGGCCGGGCGTAGGTTTTATTTTCGTAGACGCCATAACCAACTTAGACTATCCATTAATAATGGGTGTCATTTTCATTCTTGTTATTACAGTATTCGCCGCTGGTCTTATTGCAGACATAATATATGTTACTATTGATCCAAGAATCAAATTAGAATAAGTTAAGGGGATGATGCGTGAGGTTAAAATTGCCATCAAAAATAAGGATTTTTAAGGAAAACAGCTTCTGGGATCTTGCTTGGAAAAGATTTAAAAGGAAAAAACTTGGATTACTCGGGTTATCCTTAGTTCTTATGATAACCATAATGGGAGTGTTTGCTCCACTGCTTGCCCTTTACGATCCTAATGACCAGTCAGCATTAATCTATGGACCAGGAGCTTATGCCCCCCCATCACTCGCGCATCCTTTAGGTACAGATAGATTTGGATTCGATGTTTATAGCAGAATTCTTTATGGAGCTCGAACTGCACTTATAGTTGGCCTACTGGCCGCAATTTTCGCAGCCATAATAGGAATTAGTGTTGGAGCAGTTGCCGGATACCTGGGAAAACAAGTAGATGAACTCTTAATGAGGTTCACGGAGGCATTCATGCTTGTTCCTTCCTTCATTGTAATACTATTTCTTGTCAGAATATTTTCTATATTATCTCCAACAACCTTTCTCGGCAATATCCCACTCTTGAATTTATGGATTATAATTTTCGTATTAGGGTTATTTGATTGGCCACCTATAGCAAGAGTCGCTAGGTCACAATTTCTTAAGCTTAAAGAACAAGAATTTGTTGAAGCCGCAAGATGTCTAGGCGCATCAACTTGGAAAATAATCTTCAATCACATACTGCCAAACGCCTTACCACCAATAGCCGTGTTAGCAGCCCTTGAAGTAGGAAATGCCATGTTAATGGAGGCTATGATAAGCTTCCTAGGTTTTGGAGATCCAAACATAATTTCTTGGGGTCAAATGCTCACATTCGCAGCACAAGATATGCAAATAGCTCCTTGGGTTGTGATTGCTCCTGGCGTATTCATATTTTTAATGATATTTGGATCAAATGTATTAGCAGAATCTTTAAGTGATGCACTTAATCCAAGGCTGAAGGAGTAAGAAAGAAATGCCGAAAATAAATAGCTCTGAGACGCTGTTAAAAGTAGAAAATCTTGTAACATACTTCTATACATCGGCCGGAATTGTTAAGGCTGTTGATGATATAACCTTTGACGTTAAACAAGGAGAAGTCGTTGGACTTGTAGGCGAATCAGGATCAGGAAAATCAGTAACATGCCTTTCCATACTAAGAACTGTTCCAAGACCAGGGAAAATAGCTGGTGGGAAAATTCTATTCAAAGGAAGCAACCTTCTGGAGAAATCAGAAGCTGAGATGCAAAAAATTCGGGGAAAAGAAATATCTATGATTTTCCAAAATCCAGCATTTTCACTTAATCCCATTTACACAATTGGAGAACAATTAGTAGAAATTTTGCGCTGGCATACCGGCCTAAACAAAGAAGAGGCGGTAGAAAGAGTTCTAAAACTACTTAAAGCTGTAAGATTGTCCGACCCTGAAAAAAGGTTTAATCAATACCCTCATGAGCTCAGCGGTGGCATGAAACAGCGAGTGGTTATCGCAAGAGCCCTTTTATGTAATCCTTCTCTTCTACTAGCTGATGAACCCACAACCAACGTAGATGTGACTGTTCAAGCGCAACTCTTAAATTTACTTAACGATTTGAAAAAAGATTTCGGCATGACAATATTATTCGTTACGCATGATATGGGTATCGTAGCCCAATTAACAAATAGAGTAGTAGTTTTATACTCTGGTAAAGTTTGCGAAATTGCAGAGACCGAAACTATATTCTCAAACCCTGGACATCCATATACAGAAGCATTAATATCCTCAGTACCACGTTTTGATTACAAAACAGAGCGAAGACAAAAACTTAAAGTCATAGACGGAAGCATTCCTGATCCAATATCCCCACCACCGGGATGCAGATTTCATCCAAGATGCGCTTATGCGAAAGAAATTTGTAAAAGTAAAGTCCCCGACCTAATAGAATTGGAACGAGGACACATAGTTTCATGTTTCAATGCTGAAAAATGAAATAAGGAGAGTTGAAGATGAGCGAGGATCCCTTATTAGTAACAAAGAATCTTATGAAGTACTACCCTGTTACAGAAAGAGGCATAATTCGAAGAAAACAAATAGGCGTAGTAAAGGCTGTTGACGGCGTAAATCTAACAATTCATAAAGGCGAAACGTTAGGGTTAGTGGGAGAAAGCGGATGCGGGAAAACAACTCTTGGCAAGACCATTTTACATTTAATCATGCCCACTTCTGGGGAGGTATTTTTCAAAGGCGTCAATATAACCAAAATTTTCAGTTCAAAAGAGCAAGCTAAAAAATTCGAACTGAGAAGAAAAATGCAACTTGTATTTCAAGATCCATATATGTCGCTTAATCCAAGATGGACTGTTGCTGACATAATAACAGAACCCTTTAAAATACATCAACATGTTTCTAAAGATGAGTGGAAGGACAGACTTTTAAAACTTTTAAAGTTGGTGGGCTTAGAAGAATATCACGCATATAGATATCCACATGAATTTAGCGGTGGACAAAGGCAAAGAATTGGAATAGCTAGAGCTCTTGCTGTTGAACCAGAATTCCTTATTTGCGATGAACCTGTATCTTCATTAGATGTTTCTGTACGAGCCCAAATTCTGAATCTATTAACAGAATTAAAGGCAAAATTAGGCTTAACATATTTGTATATTTCCCATGATTTAAACACCGTCTGGCACATTTGCGATAAGGTTGCAGTAATGTATTTAGGTAAAATTGTTGAATTCGCTGAAGTCAATGAGATTTTTCAATCACCTCTGCATCCTTATACTGAAAAATTAATAGAGGCGATTCCAATTCCTGATCCAAAAATTAGGGGCAAAGAGTTTACATTATTTGGGGAGGTCCCCAGCGCCATCAACCCACCTGAGGGATGCCGTTTTCATCCTAGATGTTCACTATGCAAATCTACCTGTGAAAAAGAAGAGCCAGAGCTAATTGAAGTTAACAAAAATCATTTTGTAGCTTGTCACAAATTTTAGTTTATCATTTCATTTTACAATATGCTTTTTTAGAAAATCTTCATTCAACTCTACTCCAAGCCCTGGCTTTTTAGGTATCTCGACGAAACCGTCTTTATCTATTTTTATAGGTTCACTCAGCATAGCATCTCTGACTTCCACGCTGAATGCAGGTGGGTGATAGCAGTACTCCACCCACGGTATATTTGTAGAGCCTATTACTTGCAATGTTGCAGCCAATCCTATCCCCGTTCCCCAAAAATGTGGAATGCACTGTTTTCCATAAGCCTCCGCTAAAAAGGCTATTCTTCTCACTTCCAAAATTCCACCAGCATGCATAACATCTGGTTGAACTATATCTAACGCACCTTTCTCTAAAACAGTCTTGTACGTATGAAAGCCAAACATTGCACCACCTCCAGCTATTGGAATGTCCACTGCTTCACATAATTTCGCGCTTAATTCAGGATTATTAAAGTGCGGCAAAGGTTCCTCAAGCCATAAAACTTCATATTTTTCGAGTTCTCTGGCATATTTTAAGGCGGTTCTAAAATCGTAAAGAGGTTGTGGGACCCATGCTTGCATAGCATCCACCATTAAGTCAACGTCATAGCCAACCGTTTCCCTTATTTTCTTTACAACATTTATAACCTTACGCGGATCAGGCCACATCCATCCAATATGAAGTTTCACCGCTTTAAAGCCTTCTTTAAATATGCTTTCAACAAACTTCACCCATTTCTCAGCATTCCAGAGTGGATATTCTTCGAGAACAGATGCGTAAGCTTTTACCTTATCTTGATAAGCTCCAAGAATTTTATAAATTGGTAAACCAGCTTTTTTCCCAATGCAATCCCATAAAGCTATTTCTACACAACAGGGGCGAGGACTAACTTTTGTCCCGAAAGGTTGTGGTCGGAAATATCTCACAAATTTTTCAATATAAAAAGGTTCTACGACCTGGTTTATTAAGTATGGTTTTACTTGTTTTTCAAGGTATTCACAGAACCACTGGTAAGGCACATCTTGTACACCGAAACCTGTTATTCCTTCGTCGGTGAATATTTTCACTAAAGTGAATTTCTCGCTTTTTATAATTTTTTCAGGATTTTCTTCGTGTGCAACTCGAAGGCCAGGTTCTTTAAAAGGCATTTCAACACAATATGCTTTTAAATCTGTTATTTTCATTTAGACACCATCTTTTTACGCAATATGTTGATTTAACTAAAAATGCTGGAAAAGTTTTTAAAGTTTTTCATATCAAAAATAGCGAAAAGGTGAGTATATGAAAAAATACAAAGTTGCCGTTTTAGGAAGCGGTAATGGAGGTCTAACGTTTGCTGGTGACTTGACTTTAGCTGGGCATACTGTAAATCTTTGTGAACTGCCTCGGTTTAAGGAAAGTCTTGATCCGGTGATGCAAAGCGGAGGCATCGAAATGGCTGGTGTCGCTAGAACTGGGTTTGCAAAGTTAAACATGATCACCACGAATGTAGGCGAAGCTATTAAAGGCGTGGACGTGATTATAATCGCTGTACCCGCCTACGGTCACAAAGCTTTTGCAGAGGCCATCGCACCATATATTGAAGATGGTCAATTAATAACTTTGAATCCTTCCTATACTCTTGGATGTGTAGAATTCGCTCATACCCTTAAAGAGAAGGGCGTAGACCTCAAAAGGATTCTGTTAGGTGCCACAGGCATACTACCATATGCTACGAGAAAGTTTATGGGTAATAAGGTCTACTGTACAGCTGTTAAAGCAAAGGTTCCATTTTCAGCCTTTCCCGCGAAAAATACTGCTAAAATGTTATCCGTGTTAAACGAATTTTATCCGGAAGACGATGGTGAACGTGGAATACTGATAGATTCTGTTAATGAATTAAAAATGAGCTTGGAAAACATAAATATATTTGGTCACCCACCCATGATGATTCTCAAGGCTGTTGACGTTGAACTAGGCGAAGAACCATATTTGAAGGCTGAAAAATCACATGCCGTGGCTCTCTTAAGAAGGGCTATGAATAATGAGGCCATGAAGATCACAAAATCCTTTGGTATGGAACCATGGTCTTGGGAATACGTTCATGACGTTCTAATGTACCCATATTGGGTAAAACGTCCAAGAGAAAGAATTGATGAACCAGAGTGGGCTAAACCGGAAAATCAGCCTCTTGAATATGCTCCTGGTCGCGGGTTTAACTTCCTAAAGGGACGCTATATAACCGAGGATCTTCCTTACGGGCTAGTTCCGATAAGTGAATTAGGCGATCTAGTGGGAGTTGAAACTCCAACTATCGACGCAGTAATAGAAATAGGGTCAATAATCGCTGAGGAAAACTTCCGAGAAAAAGGAAGGACTCTTCAGAAACTTGGCTTGGCAGGAATGAGCAAGGAACAAATTCTAAAATATGTGAATGAAGGGCAAATTTAATTTTCCCTTTTTATTTTTCTTTTTTATTTATATTGTTCAAGTTTATTCGTGATATTTAAGAGCATCGCCAGAAATTGTCACGTTATATGCCTCTGGAATCTCAGTCCGTAATTGCTCTGCTTGATAAAAAGATAAAATTAAACATCACTTTAGAAAAAGATGATTTTAAATATGGTTCTTATTATTTTTGTTTAACTTTTCAAGGGCGGCCTTCATTCTGTTCATGGCCTCTCTTATCTTCTCTTTTGATGTTGAATAGGAAATTCTTACGTATCCTTCGCCATAATCTCCAAAGGCTGTTCCTGGCACAGTTATAACTTTCGCCTTCTTGAGGAGGTACATTGCAATTTCGGTTGAGGACATGCCGGTTTTCTTTATGTTTGGAAAAGCGTAGAAGGCCCCTTCCGGTTTTAGGCACGTAATTCCCGGCATGTTGTTTAACTCTTTTATTATGATTTCCCTTCTTTTCGCATACTCCCTGAGCATCTTTAGCACGTACTCTCTTGGACCTTGCAACGCTGCGAGGGCAGCCATTTGAGAAATGGAGCTTGGATGCACAAGTATGTGTTCTTGAAGTTCAAGCATTTCCTCTATTATCTCTTTTTGTGCTACTGTGAAGCCTATGCGCCACCCCGTCATGGCATATGTTTTTGAAAAAGTGAATATGCTTATGGTTCTTTCCTTCATTTCCGGGAAGGAGGCTATACTTATGTGGTTTGTTCCGTCATATAAAATGGCTTCGTAAGCTTCATCAGAAATAACTAAAAGGTCATGTTCTAACGCTATATTCGCTATATTTTTTAGCTCTTTTTCCCTCAGCACGGAACCCGTGGGGTTGGATGGCGAATTAATGAGAATCGCTTTCGTTTTTGGCGTTATTAGTTTAGCTATGTCATCCGCGTCTATGCGAAAATTATTTTCTTCTTTGAGGGGATATGAGATTGGTTTGCCACCAGCGAGAACAACTTGAGCAGCATAATTCGGAAAGCCGGGATTTGGAATAAGCACTTCATCGCCCTGGTCTATTAGGGTTAGGAATGCTAAAGATAAGCCTCCCATTGCTCCAGCTGTTGCCATAATCTCCTTTTCCGGGTCGGCGTCTATGCGGTTTTCTCTTCGCAATTTTTCTGAAACCGCCTTTCTAAACACTAGAAAGCCGGCATTTACCGTGTAGTGAGTGTATCCTTCTTTCATGGCTTTTATGGCGGCTTCAATTATGTGGGGTGGAGTGTCAAAATCTGGTTCTCCTATTGATAAATTCACAACATCCGTATATTTTTGAGCGAGGTCAAACATTTTTCTAATTCCAGATTTTGGAATGCTCTTTGAACGTTTCGAGAGTTTCAATTTTTTACTCATCTATTATTCCACACTTAATATTTTGAGAAACGTTCACTTGGAATGTTCTAATAGTTTCTTAACGACTTCAACGGCTTCAGCTGCGTCAGCTCCGTATCCATCAGCACCTATCTCTTCAGCCCATTCCTTACTGGCTGGGGCTCCTCCTATAATCACTTTAACTTTGTCTCGCAAGCCTTCCCTCTTTAAAGTTTCAATAACTGTTCTTTGTTCCGGCAAGGTTGTGGTTAGAAGGGCTGATAATCCAACTATGTCTGGATTTAACTCTTTAATTTTCTCCACGAATTTTTCTGCTGGTATATCCTCTCCAATGTCATAAACTTCGAATCCGTTTGCGGTTAGCATGGAGGCAACGATGGTTTTTCCTATGCTGTGAATGTCTCCTGCAACTGTGCCTAAAAGTACTTTTCCAAGAGCCTTGCGCTCTTTCTTTTTCTTCTTTAGTTCGGGCTCCAAAACTTCTAGGGCTTTTTTCATGGTTTCCGCAGCCATAATTAACTCTGGAAGGAATATTTCCCCATTTGCAAATTTTTCTCCAACCTCTCTTATTCCCTGAGCCAAACCTTCTTCTATAGCCCTAAGCGGGTCAACTCCAAGTTTTATGACTTCTTTAGCAGCTGAAACTGCGTCGTCAGTGTTGTAGTCTAAAACTGCAAGCCTCAATTTTTCTATAACTTTTTCTACACTCATTTTAGGCACCTTCTCTTTTCCCTTTAATAATGTTCATAATTTTATCTTTTACATCCTTTGAAAGTGGGAGAACCTCATGTTCCTTCAATATTTTTTCAACCTCTTCCTTAGCTTTGACCCATAAATCTTTGGCGCCTGATTTAACCCAAACTTCAGGGAATGTTCTATTAGTTATTTTTGGTATCCAAATCTCCTTTCTAAAATGTTCAAGGGTGTGACGTTCTCTTATGAAGCTTCCTTTCGGTCCAACTTTCTTAATAACATCAAATGCTAAAGTTTCATCCTTAATCTCAAAACCATTCACAATTTTCTTTATCATACTGACAACTTCGTTATCTATGACGAGTCCTTCAAGGCTCATGGTATTTTCTGATGCAATTAAACCCATGCCACATATCAGGTTAAGGCCAGCAAGGGCTGGAAGCACACCAGTCAAAGCTTTTTCGTATCCCATTTGGGCGTCCAAAGTTTTGGAGTCGGATAAAACGCCACCACCAGCGCTTGGAATCCCGTAATAGTGAGCCAAATTGGCAACGCATGCATGAAGTATTGCAAATTCTGGTCCTCCCAGCACTGCTGAGGCTTCTCTTACATCCATTGCCCTAGCCCAACTTCCAATTATGAGCGGAGCATCTTTGTTAACCACATAACGAATCACGAGAGCGCTTATGAATTCCGCCATGTTTAGGGTTAAAGTTCCAGCTAAAGTTACGGGGCTTGTAGCTCCAGCCATGGGACCCGAATTCACGAAAACTGGAATACCAAGTTTGCAAGCTTCAATAAAGGCTTCAAGGGTTGCCCTATCATATGTAAGCGGACTTGTTATAGACATAAGCAGAAGCATTATTGGCTTTCTCCTTAACTCTTCCACTCCGCCCACGGCTGCGGAAGCCATTTCTATAGCGTCTAAAGCTCCCTCTTTTCGCATAGCTTCGTTTATTATCGGTTTACTTGTATTCTCTAAAG
>JAVZLK010000014.1:0-35426 GCA_038883795.1 Bathyarchaeia archaeon | reverse complement strand
CTTTCAAGGGTTGAATTTTCTGGTTTGCGGCTGAACGGTGCTTGGTTAAACATGGCTGATTACACGATATTTTGGGACTCTGAGAAAGGGGAGTTCCGAGGTTTCCTATTCTTTGAATTATGGCTATATAATGCTAGCGTAAACAGTTTTCAGTATCATGGACGGTTTGTTAGTTTGCGGCTTAATATGACGGTTTCTGTTTAGTTGTCTTTTCGCCTTTGTTGGAAGTAAGTGTATGAAAAAGTTTTAAGTATAGGTTTTACAATTTCATTCCTTGTGGTTAGCATGAGAATTAGGAGGAGAATTGGGCAGAAGGGGCAGATAGTGATTCCAAAAGATATAAGAGAGTATGTTGGTATAATGCCTGGCGACGAGGTTGTTATGGAAGTTAGAGAGAAAGAAGTGGTGATCCGTTCAGGCGTAGACCCTAAAGATTTTGTGGAAAGTTTCTGTCGAGTGGCTGGGAAGAAGTTGACCAAAAAAATTGATTTGGAAGGGTTGTTGGAGCAGGAGGCTGAAGAAAGATTTGCTTTACATTGATTCGAACGTGTTTCTATACCCCATCATATATGATTCTGAAGTTATAATTGAAGCGAAGAAGTCTAAAGATTTCCTTCTCAAAATTGCTCAAGGAACCGTTGAAGCTTGTACAGCAACAATCACGTGGGATGAAATTGCATGGATTATCCGCAAGATTTTTGGTTTCGAACCTTCTGCGGAGGAAAGCAAGAAGTTTCTGGCCTTTCCAAACTTGAAACTTTTGGGAGTTAAGAAAAGCACAGTTTTTAAAGCGCAGGAGATTATGGAAAAATATAAAATTAAACCTAGAGATGCAATTCACGCTGCAGCGGCTTTAGAAAATAATATAGGGGATATTGTTAGTTATGACAAGGATTTTGAGGAAGTTGAAGGGCTAAAGCGGATTGAGCCATAAACTGCGCAGCTACAAAAGAACCGGACTTGGTTATTTGCAAGCCTTTGTGGATTTTGTTTTAAGTTATGTTTATGCAAAGCGAGTGTAAGCTTTTCAATTTAATGGCAGTTTGTCACTTTACGGCTTATAAATGACGTTCTTTGTTTAAAGTTTGATGTGAGGTATGGCCGCATAGCCGATTCGCTTAGTTTTTGATGGTTAGCTCGGTGGATGTAAATGGTGAGTGAAAAATTGAGAGTTGGTGTTGTTGGTTTTGGCAAGATGGGCATGTTGCATGCTGGTATTTTGAACGTTTTGCCAAGGGTAAAGCTTGTCGCCTTTTGTGAAAAAAGTAATTTGATTCAAAGGTTTTTGAAAAAGGCAGTCAGGGATATCCATGTTGTGGATTGTGTTGAAAAGTTTTCAGGGCTTGATTTGGATGCTGTTTATGTGACTACGCCTATAGAGTCGCATTTTCCAGTTGTTAAAAGCCTTTATGAAGGTGAGATTACGCGTAACCTGTTTGTTGAGAAGACGCTTGCTTCAAATTTTAAAGAAGCCCGCGAGCTTTGTGAGTTGGCGCGGAAGTTTGTGGGCGTTAACATGGTTGGTTATATGAGGCGTTTTTCCGTCACTTTTATGAAGGCTAAGGACTTGTTGGATGAAGGCGTTGTTGGCAAGCCGTTCTCTTTTAAGGCTTATGCTTATTCATCCGACTTTTTCGGAGTGAAGGGTAACTCGAAGGTTCAGACGCCGAAGGTTGGGGTTGTTAGGGATTTGGGCTGCCACGCGTTGGATTTGGCTTTGTGGTTTTTCGGAGATTTACTGGTTGAAGATACAAGGGTTGAGTCGGTTGTGAATGATGGTTCTATGGATTCAGCCTTTTTCATGGTTAAGGCTTCAGGCGATGTCACCGGCGAGTTTAGTGTTTCATGGTGTGTTGACGGCTATCGCATGCCTGAAGTAGGCTTCTTTGTTGAGGGTTCTGAGGGCAGTTTAAGCGTTAACGGCGATGAATTAGCGGTAAGCTTGAAAAATGGGAAAAAGCAAAAGTGGTTTAGGCATGATCTTGGCGATAGGGTTGGCTTTTGGCTTGGAAGCCCAGAATATTACCGGGAAGACGAACACTTCGTAAATGCCGTTTTGCAAGGTAAACCTGCAGAGCCATGTTTCGAAACAGCTGCAAAAGTTGACCGATTGATAGATGAGGTTTTGACCAGGACTGGTTAAATTGGTTAGCCAAGAAAAGGTTTTGCTCGTTGGCGACAATCCGTTTCATGGGATAAGCCACCTTTCACAGGAGAGAAGCCGTGTTAGAGGCGATACGCCAGCAAATCCCAAGTATGCGGCTAGGCTGATAGGGTTGGCGGTTGAGAATGGTGCAGACGGTTTTATGTTCTCTGTCAGCGAGAAAACCCTCTCAATTTTAGATGTTCTGCGAAAGAACGGCGAAAACAGTAGTTTGCGCTTGTATGCTATTGTGCCTTATGCTTACGAGTATGTGAGGCTTGCAGGTGCAATGGGCGGGATTCCAGGCTTAGCCAAAAAGTTGGTTAGAGAAATTGTTTTTTCTGGAAACCTTCGCGCCACAGCTTCGGGTTTGAATGGGGTTTTGAGGTCTGATTTGGCTTCGCTTGTTAAAACTTATTTGCTTTATGAAGTTTCTAGGATTAGGCGTTCAGCTGGCGGAAAGGCTAAGCTTGAGTCTGTTCTGCTTCATCAGCTTTTAACGGATCTGTGTCTTGGTTTAGACTTAGACTGGGTTTTTAAATCCTATACTGAGTTCTTTTGGGGGGCTGGCATTGTGCCTGGCTTTAATACTGGCAACTTCGCTTTGTTGGTCGAGAAGTTTAGGGGTTGGGACATCAACTTGGAAGATGTTGTGATTGCTGCGCCGTTTAACAAGGTTGGTTTTCAGATGGTTCCTTCGAGGGAGGAATGCGAAAGAGCTTTGGAGAGTCTGCCTAAACCTAATGTTTTGGCTATCAGCATTTTGGCGGCTGGTTATTTGAAGCCTGAAGAGGCTGTGGACTACATAGCGGGTTTGCCAAACATAAAAGGCGTGGCGGTAGGCATCTCAAAAGAAAAGCATGCTACTGGAACTTTTAAGCTACTTAGGGAAAAAATGTTGTAACACGTGATTAGCGAGAGTAGCGATTTAGAATGTTGGAACTTGTTTTCTTATGTTCTTTATCCATTTTCTTAGGAACTTATCTTACCTACTATCTTTATATCAAGAAATATTCTGGAAAGCCTTGGGATATCCAAGTGAATGAGGGTTTTGAGCCTGAAATATCTATATTGGTTCCCGTCCATAATGAGGAAACAAATATTGAATCTAAACTGGAAAACATAGAGAATGTTTTATATCCAAAGGAGAAGATGGAGGTAATTGTTGCTGATGACTCCTCAGACGATGGTACTGCGGATAAGGTTGAAGGTTTTATGCGGAAACGCTCTGACTTAGTCATTAAGTTGGTGAGGCAGAATCCTCGGGCTGGGAAGTCGGCGGCTTTGAATAAAGCATTGCCTGCTTCAACTAAGCCTATCGTTGTGGTTTCTGATGCTGATACGCGGTGGCCTCCGGATATTTTGCGTAAGGCGTTGCCTTTTTTGGCTGATCCGAAGGTTGGCGCGGTTACGGGGAGGAGTGTAAACGTGAATGTTGGTGAGTCTTGGGTTACTAGGGCTGAAGAATCCTACTTGCAATTTGCTAATTTTGTTAGGCTTGGCGAATCAAAGATTCACTCAACCATAAGGTTTGAGGGCGGGTTCTGTGCCTATAAGCGAGATGCCTTCGACCTTTTTGACTGCGAGACAGGCTCTGATGATTCTGGGACGGCTTTGAGGGTGGTTTCTAGAGGCTATAGGAGCATATTGGTTCCTGAAGCAGTATTCTATACTGGTTTTCCGCCAAGTTTATCCGCGAAGTTTAAGACTAAGGCTCGTCGTGCTAATCAGCTGATTGGTTTGTGGGTTAAATGTTTAAAGCTTATGGTTAAGGGGAGGCTTTCTCTTCCGAAAAAGATAGCGGTACCTGAAGTAGTCTTCTTCATTTTTAACCCCATAATCTTTTTGATAACAACAGGTAGCAGCATAGCCTTAATAGTTTTGAATCCTTTTTCTTCCTTTAGTCTAGCGATTATTTTTTCAGTTTTGGGTTTGTTGGTTTTGGCGCGGCGGGTCTTTATTGAGCTTTTCATTGATAACGTTATTTTGGCGGGTGGCTTGGTAACCTATTTGTTTGGACGACGTTATGTTGCTTGGGGAAGGTGAATTTGTTGAGCTTGGTTGGATTGGTTGAATGTAAAAGTCGAAATGTCAATTCAATTAAAGAGGCAGTTAAGGAAGCACTTAAGTTAATCGATTATCCGCTTCCTAAAGCGAGAAAGATAGTCATTAAGCCAAACATGTGTTATTATTGGGATTGGTCTACAGGGCAGACTACGGACCCGGTTTTTGTTGCTGCTTTGATAGATTTGTTTCGTGAGGAGATTTCTCGCGATGTTGAAGTTTCTATTGTGGAATCCGATGCTTCTGCCATGAAATGTAAGTATGCATTCAAGTATTTGGGTTACGAGAAGCTTGCAAAAGAGTACGGTGTAAATTTGGTTAACCTTTCTAACGTTGAGTCAGAAAAGGCTTCTGTCAAGGTAAATGGTGAAGTTTTCGAGTTTTTGATTCCTAAAATCGTTAGAGATGCGGATTTGCGGGTGAATGTTCCGAAGATGAAGTATATGAGTTTCACGAAGATCTCTGCTGCTCTAAAGAATATTTATGGATGTAATCCTTACCCGAAAAAGTTTGAGTATCATTCTAAAATTGATGAGGTGATTGTTGCCTTGAATAAGGTTATGCCATTTGATTTGCATGTGCTTGATGGCTTGACTGTTTGCGGTTCCAAAACGTTGAGGTTGGGGTTTGTGATGGCAAGCCGAGATCCTGTGGCAACTGATGCGGTGGCTGCAATAATCATGGGTGTCAATCCTAAATCAGTGGTTCATTTAAGGTTAGCGGAGGGTGGAGGCCTAGGAAAGACTTCATTTGTTGTTAAGGGGGCGAATCTAGACTATTTTAAGAAAAGATTTCCTCGCAGAGGTCTTTCTGAAAAGACCATAGCTTTGGGGTATAGGGTTGCTTGTAAATTGGGTTTAGATAAACGTTTAGTCTAGTGTCTGTGGTAGAAATGGAAAAACTCAATTTGGGACTGATTGGTCTCGGCTTTATAGGTAAGGTTCACCTAAGGAACTGTTTAAAGTTGAAGTCTGTGAGGGTGGTGGCTGCGGCTGACACGTCAAAGAAGGCTTTAAACTATGCCAAGGAATTTGGAGTTAAAAATTTGTTCATCGATTACCGTGAGCTTCTGAAGCTTAAAGATTTGGACGCCGTAATAATCTCGCTTCCAACACATTTACACGCAGATTGCGCAATAAATGCAATGGAAGAAGAGAAGCATGTTTTTCTAGAGAAACCACTTGCAAGAAATCCTAAAGAAGGAAAGGAGATAATCTCCGCCGTCAATAAACATGACGTTAAATTTATGGTGGGATATCCTTTAAGGTATTCTGCTGAATTTGTAAATTTGAAGAGACAACTGGAAAGTGGTGTGCTAGGCGAAATACAATTTGCTTACGCGGTCGATATCGGTGCAGGTCCCTTCTTTCACAGGGCAGAAAGTACCACTCCCCATCCAGTCCCTGAATGGTGGCTGAACAAAGAGTTGACTGGCGGTGGCGCCCTTATGGATTTGGGCTGTCACATGATAAACTTGTTACGATGGTATTTTGGAGAAGTTTCAGACGTAAAAGCCCGCTTGGGCTACCGGTTCAATTTTGACTTTGAAGACTGTGCAACTTGCATTGTGGACTTTGAATTTGGGGCATCCGCGATTATAAACGTTGGATGGTTTTCGCAAAGCGCTGCAATAGGTGTTGAACTTTTTGGAACAGTGTCGCAGGCTCGAGCTTATCATTCTCCTTCAAGCAAAGTAATTACTGCGATTAAGCTAATTTTGGGTAAAACACCAAAGTTTTTCATACCTTATTTAAAAGAACTTTCGCGCTTCGTTGACTATGTAAATGATGATAATAAAGAGAATCGACTTTCAGGTGAAGATGCGTTAAGGGATTTAGAAGCAATTGCTAGAGCATACAAAAATCAGATCGAGTAAAAATAGTGCAGATTTTATTAAGTTTGAAATAAAATTTCACGTCTCGCCAGTACTTCAGGAATAGATTTTTATAAATTTCGTTTAATGAATTGTCTGTTGTTAATTGTTTCGTTGGTGGAGAATTGGTTATAATAGACGATGACTTTTCGTCTAAATTTATCAAGGATAAGCTTTCCCTGGTTGACCCGTGGTATCAGCTTGTAATTGAAATGTTATGTTCGAATTTTCGAGACCTAAACGGGAAAATAGTTATCGAGGTTGGTTGCGGCCTCGGCGGCTTTCTTTTGAACATCTCTAAGAGTTGTGAAGAAGTTGTTGGTCTTGATGTTTCATCAAAAGCTATTCACATAGCTAAAGACTTGGCTAAAAAATTTGGCTTGCAGAATCGAGTAAATTTCATTGTGGGTGATGCTCAGTTTCTCCCATTTAAGGAGAATGGCGGTGACGTTTTGGTTTGTTCCGAGACCTTGGAGCATGTCCCAGATTACGAGAAAGCTTTCAGCGAGTTGGTTCGAGTTACTAAAAAATCGGGATATTTATGCCTAACCGTTCCAAACTTTTTAAGCACCGCGTTTTTCGAAAACATGATTCTGCTTCTAATAGGACAGCCTGGTTATGTCAAGTCCCATGTTTCCGTTGAAAAAGAGCGTATATTTCATGTGTTTAAACTTAGGAAACTTCTAAATCAGCACAAAGTAGAAGTAATTGCGCTGAGGAGTGTTGATTTCTTACATCTCCCGCCAAGAGTTAGAAAACTTTTAAAAATAGAATGGCCTCTTCAAGTAATTTCAAATAGGCTTGAAAACTTTTTTGCGAAACATTTTCCTCCCTTGAGGTTAGCAGGAGCAAATATTGGAGTTTTAGTTAAGAAGCTTTGTCTTGCCCATTGAAATCCAATTTGTTGAGGTGTTATTATGCAACTGAGACCTAAGGTTACTATCGGTTTTTGTATTAAAAACTGTGAGGCTACGGTGAAAGAGGCGTTAGACAGCATTATCAAACAAGATTATCCCCATGAACTTATGGAAATAATTGTTGTAGATGGGTATAGCAACGACAAGACTATGCAGATTGTAAAAGAAATTTTAAGCTCCTCTGATATCGAGGCTAAGTTTTTCTTTGAGGATAAAGGATTAGGGTTTGCAAGACAAATTGTTGTTGACAATGCAGCTGGTGATTATATTTTGTGGGTTGATGGGGACATAGTGTTAGCCCAAAATCATGTCAGTAAACAAGTTGAATTTATGGAGAATAATCCAAAAGTGGGAATTGCCGGAGGAAAGTTTCAAAGTTATCCGGGCGAAAATTTAATTGCGTCATTAGAAAGCGTGGAATGGATTGTTTTGGATCATATTTATGGAGGAAAAGCAAGCACAAGACCTAACCTTCACCGCGCGGGCGGATGCATATATAGAGTCGAAGCGCTACGACAAATAGGTGGTCTTGATACCCGCATAAAAGGGGCGCTTGAAGATTTAGATGCAGAATATAGAATGGGGGATTTTGGATGGTTAACCTATTTTATTACTGATGCTGTCTTTTGTGATAGGCGTAAGGGAACGTGGAAAGATATTTGGAATGAGAATTTCTGGTATGGTTATGGCGGACACTATTTTATGCATAAGCATGGTAGAAATAGGCGGTTTTCCACGTTTTTAGAGGGCTTTAAGAGGACTATTGTTGCATATAAGATAACGGGGCGAAAAATAGCGTTCTTGTTTCCAATACAATATATCTTCAAGAAAATTGCATGGTTTTTTGGTTTTCTTAGAGCGCACATAGATGGATATGGACATAATATTGTCTTAGATATGTAGTGTTGAATATGAAACCGAAAGTTACTATAGGGATTTGTGTGAGAAATGGTGCTTCTACTCTTCGTGAGGCTATTGAAAGTGTTATGGCCCAAGATTATCCTCATGAACTAATGGAGGTTATTTTTGTTGATGATGGCAGCACTGACAATACGCTTTCTATTATAAATGATTATGCTTCAAAAATGGATATGAAAGTCAAAATATTTCATCATGAATGGAAAGGGTTAGGCTATTCAAGGAATGTTGTGGTCAATAATGCAGAAGGCAAATACATCGTTTGGGTCGACGGCGATATGGTTTTGTCAAAAGATTTCATCAAAAAACTTGTGGACTTTATGGAACAACACCCGAAAGTAGGCATCGCTAAGGGAAAACAAGCCCTAATACATGGAAAGAATGTGCTAGCAACCTTAGAATCATATTCACGGGCTGCTGGAAGAATGGTAGATTACGCCTCAGATAAAGGTCGTTTTAAGGCGCTTGGAACAGGAGGCGCAATTTACAGGCGGCAAATTTTCGAGCAAGTGGGTAGCTTTGATAAGAAATTAAGAGGATACAATGAAGATTGGGATCTTGAAATTAGAACAAGGGCAGTCGGATGGCGGTTATCCACCGTTGATGCGTACTTTCTTGATTACGAGAGGTTTGGTTTAACCTGGAAAGATTTGTGGATTAGATATTGGGTTAGGGGGTATCACACCCATTACTTTCTTCATAAAAATGGTGGAGTCATAAAACATTACCGCATGTTTCCGTCCGCTGCAATCTTTTCCGGTCTTATTTATGCGTTAAAGCTCTATAAATTGACACGACAGAAAATTGTTTTCGCTTTGCCATTACAGTCCTTCTTTAAAATGACTGCGTGGTATGCTGGCTTCGCTAGAAGTCATTTAGACTCATACGCTCCAACCTTAAAGTAATGAGAGGGTATACCTGATGAATGTCGGGCTAATAGGATGCGGAAGAGTCGCCCACATCCACATGAAAGCGTACCAAGCAATAAAAAAGGCTAAAGTTGTTGCCGTCGCCGACGCCGACATAAACAAAGCAAAATCCTTTGCAGAAACATACAAAATCGAAAAAATCTTTTCGGATTACAAACAACTTTTTGAATTCAAAGACCTTGGTTTTGTTGACATATGCACACCCACAGCTACACATGAACCAATTGTGTGTGAAGCTGCAAAGGCTGGAATAAATGTTCTTGCGGAAAAGCCTTTAGGCAGAAATAGCCAAGAATGCGAGAGGATGGTTGAAGCTGCAAGAAAGCATGGGATCAAAGTCTGCGTTTGCCACAACCAACTTTTCTATCCATACGTCAGACGCTTAAAGGCAATAGCTGACTCTGAAGACTTCAATCTAATATCCTTTAAAACATTGCATAGAGAAAATTTTGATTGGCTTTTGGCTCACGGTTTGGCGCAACCTTGGAACATCAACCCAGAACATGGGGGAATATTGTGGGAAGTAGGCACACATCTGGCTTATTTACAATTATACTTCCTAAAGGACGTGGAGGAAGTTTATGCCTTAGGCACTAAAGCAAAATATTCCGTGTGGGATGACTTTACAGTCTTATTACGGGCATCTTCTGAACGCTGGGGGGTCATGGAAATCTCATGGATTGCAAAAGAATCAGAAATTCTATACGAAATAGTAAGTTCGAACGGGAAAAGAGTGCAGACATTCCTTCCCCATGGCTATATAATCGAAAGAACGCAAGAATCCCCTGCAAGCGTCCTTGGAGTTACGCAGAACTTCTTTACCGACCTGAAAAGGCTTTACAAAAAATGGGTAAAGTTTACAGTAGATCAGCTTAAAAAACCACAGTCAGGGCACTTGGATTTAATCATAGCTTACATGGAGAGCATAGAAAAAGACTCTTTGCCACCAGTAACGGGGGAAGATGGACGAAACACTATCAAACTTATTGAATGTATACAAGAATCTCTTAAGGAACGAAAACCTGTTACTTACGTTCCTTTATAAACTTTGTATTCGTTTATTATGACTTTTATGGTGCTTTTTCAAGGGTAAGGGGATGTGGATATGGATATGGTGTATAATCTGTTTTTCCGTAGAGGAAATAATCCACGTTTTCCACATATCCCCCTGTATTTTTTATATAAACCATGCTTCCAGTCGCATTTTGTTGAGCCATTACATTATTCCAAATCCACATATCGTGGATTCTGCACTTTTCTTGTTGTCCAGGGTCAGCAGCTAACAAAATGCCTGTTTCGCAGTCTATAATTGTATTATTGAAGATTACTCCTCCCCCTCCTCGAATACCAAAAGCCATACTGTGCCAATCATAAGGTGGTTCAGCTTGCCATTTGTATTCACAACCATAAAAAATATTATTGTATGCTTCTAAGCCTCTACCCCCAACAGCTGGAGCATCTCCAGATGTCCCGTGGACGTCAACCATCTGGTAATGTTCTGGTCTCGGCTCATAGAATTTGCAGTAGCGAACTATATAAAAGACTCCGCCATTAGAAGTAACGGCGTGTCTGCACCGTCTGAACGTGCAATCTTCAACATAAACAATGTTGGACAGTTCATCGTACTTACCAAGCAGGTTGTCTATATTCTCTTCCCAGTTATAAGAAGTTCCAGTTAAATGAACGCCGTAACCCCATATTTTCCTTCCATTTCCGCCAGCGCCAATCACATTCGGATCATCCTTGTAAGGATTGTCAAACTCACAATGGTCAACTACTCCACGGTTAGCCCCGTATGGTGCAAGATAGTTTGAAGCAATAATAGCTGAGCCAGAAAAGTCAATAAATTTGCAATGGTCGATACGAAAGTCCGTAGCTCTAAGCATTCTGATGCCCCGATTGTTAAAAGCCTCATCCGTTACATTCCCAATAAGCGTTAGACCTGAAATTCTTATGGGCTTGCCATTTATTCCATCACAGTAGAAGAAGTTTGCCTCATTTATATCGGAACGTGTCTGACGCAGGATGGTTTTATCCTTTCCAGAACCAATTATACTTATACCACCTTTAACGATTACTCCAACTGGAACCCCGAGATATATTTTGCTCCCGTTAATATCGAAAGGAAAATCTCCCTCGGGGACGTATACTGTGCCTCCGCCTGCAGCCGCTACTGCGTCAACAGCTGCTTGTATGTCTTCTGCGGTGCCGCTTTTTGCCCAAACAGTAGTTGATGATATTTGGCCAGTGTTTTGGATTGTTACAGTGTTTGTTAGTTGGGCGTTGACCATACACGCAGTTACAATTAAGATGATTGCCAAAAGCGTGATGAACCTTGTTTGATATACTTTTATTTTCAATTTAACCATCCTTGCTGAATATTTGTTAATTTGGTGAAACTAAATAACGTTAGTGTTTTCCAATTTGTGTTCATGTGTACGCCATTAATACATTTCTCAAAACAATATAATAAGTCTTACGTTTCACTACACTGGAGCAAAAGACCGTGAACCATCCAACACTTAGCCAAAAACATATAGAATTTCTGTTAACAATCCTATTCCTGCAATTTATGGCTTGCATTACAATCCTTATGGGTGTCCCTGTTGCTAGGCAAGCAATAGGCTTTATTTACGTAACATTTGTTCCTGGCATAGCTTTAATTAAGCTTTTAAAGATGAAAATGAACGGTTTGGCAGAAACTCTTCTTTTTGCTACTGGTTTAAGCGTTGCCTCTCTTATGTTGATTGGGCTTTTTGTTAACCAACTTAACCCGTTGGTTGGTGTCTTAAAACCGCTTTCACTATCGTTCCTATTACCTGCCATAAACATTTTCGTTCTGACATGCGCGATAGTAGCATATTTAAGGGGTGAAAACGAGGACGCTGAGTCCTTTACTTCCAAAGTTAAAAATCCTCTGATTATCTTCCCTTTATTATGCATTCCCGCTCTAAGTATCGTAGGCGCCATGATATCTGGGAGCTATGGAGACAACAGAATTTTACTTTTCACAATAGTTGCTATAGCTGCAGTTTTCACAGCGGCAACAATCTCTAGAAAGGCTGTATTCACAAGACTGTATCCTTTCCTTGTAGTGATAATTGCTATATCGTTAATTTACCATTCGGCGCTTATTTCTGAAAGGATTATCAGCTTTGGATCTGATGTAGGGGGCGAAGTTTTCGCTCAAAAAATTGTTGAGAAAAACGCCTACTGGAATCCGGTCAATCCTTTTCCATGGGATCAGAGTGTTGGCCGAACATACGCGATGCTGAGTGTAACGTTGCTTCCAACAATCTATTCGGTTTTGCTTGATTTAGACGTGGTGCTGGTTTTCAAGCTTTTCTATGCGATATTCCTCACCTTGGTTCCACTAGGAATTTATAATTTATGGAAAAATTTTGTAGGCGAGAAATTGGCTTTTGTTTCGGCCTTCTTTTTCATGGCGTTTCAGCCTTTTTACGGTGAACTTTTAGGGTTGAATAAACAAATTTTGGGCGAGTTGTTCCTAGTTTTACTATTGACTTCGCTCCTTAGCGAAGGGAAAGGGTGGCGGCTTCAAAAAAATGTATGTTTGATAATTTTTAGCTTTGGTTTAATAGTTTCTCATTATGCTTTAGCTGAAATTTTCCTATTTTTTAGCGTGTTCGTTCTGATATCTTCGATGATAACTAGAAGACCGAGCAGAAAAATAACTGTTACATTTGTCTTGACATTTTTCACCGTAATGTTTGCCTGGTATCTATTTACATCAAGCTCAACAGTCTTTGAAAGTTTTATAAGCTTTGGAGAACGAGTCATCAACGAACTTAACGACTTTTTCAATTTGCAGTCAAGGGAGCCGGAAGTATTAAGGGGTTTAGGGCTTGAGCCACCGCCCACCATTTGGAATATGCTAAGTAGGATATTTTTTTATGTAACTGAGATCTTGATAGTTATTGGCTTCATCAGCGTTATTTTAAAAAGGAACAAGGTTTATTTGGATAAAGATTCTTTCCTTTTGGTTTTTTGTTCCATGCTTCTTTTAGGAGCCCTTATTGCGGTGCCAGGTCTGTCAAGCACGATGAATATGACGAGGTTCTATCACATACTCTTATTCTTTCTAGCACCTCTTTGCACGTTAGGCGCTGAGACAGTTATTAATGTCGTTTCTAAGAGGAATAGTGAGATAAAAGCATTGATTCTTCTTTTAGTGGTGTTAGTTCCATTATTCCTCTTTCAAACAAATTTTGTTTACGAGATTACGGGAAGCGATAGTTGGTCTGTGTCGTTAAGTAATTATCGAATGAGCCCCTTGCGAATGTATCAAGTCGGATATAGTAAAAAATCTTATGATGCATACGGACAGTGGTGGTTATCTAGCAATGTGATTGCTGGGCGAACCCCCATTTATTGTGATCCTTTCAGCGATTTACGATGTTACGCCTTGATTTACCAAGGATATCCCCATTATCTTTCGAAGGTTGTGCCTGTGGCGGTCGGTGGCGTAGTTTATCTTAGTTCTTTAAGTGTTGTTTATGGTGATTATGTTGCTCTTTATAGTTCGTGGAATGTTAGTGAAATTCAATTTTTGTATGAAATGAGTAAAGTATACACGAACGGAGAAACCGAAATCCTTTGCAAAAATGGCTAGCTTAAAAGGTCGGTAAAATATGGATGTAGATGTGGTCGTTTGCGTCAAGGACCGAGCTAAGTCCCTAGACAGAGTTTTACAACAAATTGTTCGTGAAATACCTTTTAAGAACTTAATCGTAATATACGGGAGTTCAAAAGATGATACAAAGGAAGTAGCTGAGAAATACACAAACCAAGTTTTTTGGGATGGAGATAAGGGGCTTGGCGCCGCAAGAAAATTGGGGATGGAAAAGGCAACTTCAGAAATTGTTGCAATGATTGACAGTGACATAATCCTAACCAAAGGGTGGTTTAGGCGGCTAATTAAATACTTTGAAGATCCCAAAGTTGCCGCTGTTATGGGCACATGTATTTATGGTTATGGTTGCAAACCGCTTGAACTATATCATGACTATTTGCGTTTAAACAGTCGTGAAGATTGGGGTTGCCATAATACCATGTTTAGGCGTAGTGCTGTTTTAGAGGTGGGTAACTTTGACGAGACAATACAAGGCGCCGGGGAAGACTTTGATTTATACTTGCGCCTTCTAAATGCTGGCTACAAATGGGTATGGGCTAAGGAAATCGTCGTTTATCATCCAATGAATATGCTCGAATATCTTCATCATGTGCATTGGTGGGCAAAATCTCCACATCGTCTTAAATATATTATTTCCTCACAAGTTGAAAGCAAATCTTTGTTCAGATTTTATTGCAATCAAATTAGGTTGATTCTAGAGGCATTTTGGATAGGTATATGGTTTTCCATAAAAATTCATCCTTCAATGATTATCTATTTTCCGCTGATTAGAACAACGGTTATCATGACTAGACTAAAAGAACGCGCGCGATTAATTTACTTGGACAACTTTTTAAATTCGCATAAGTGACGTGCTTTAAAGTAATCGCTATAGTTAGAGGTTTTCAATTTGAAGTTCTCCGTAGTTATACCAACAAAAAACAGAAGCACTAGCTTGAGAAGATTGTTACTTTCGATTTTAAAACAGACAACTGTTCCCGATGAAGTTATTGTGGTGGATGATAGTGATGGTTTGGAAACCAAAAATCTGGTTGAACAGTTATATGCTCGCTTTTTAGAAAAAGGAATTAAGCTTAAGCATATAATGCCCGATGGAAACTTGAAAAGCATATCTAAAGCTCGAAATCTTGGCGCAAAAGAAGCAGAAGGTAACATTTTGCTTTTTCTTGATGATGATGTTACAATAGACAAAAATTATTTAGAAGAAATCTTGAAAGTATTTAAGGCTAAGCCAAATGCCCTAGGCGTCCAAGGCATAGTGGCGAATGCACAATACTCGCATTTCTGGAACTCTATAAAGAAAGTATTTTTTTATTGGCATGCGGAGAAAGATAAATGTCGGATGCTTCCGTCAGGAAAAACCACATTTGCCTATGCGTCAAATAGGGTTATTCTCTGCGAATGGCTCCTTGGGCTAGGCGTGGCATATAAAAAGGAGGTTTTTAAGGAGTTTAGTTTTAACGAGAAATTGCTTGGTTACTCGCTTGGAGAAGATAAAGAATTTTCTTATAAGATTTACAAAAAATATCCGAGAAGTCTCTTTTTGACCCCACTCGCTCGGGCATATCATCACCGACTTCCATTAAAAAACACAGGTAAGCAGAAAATTTATATAATAACCGCGTATCCCTCAGGCTTTTTCCTTAACAACATTGAACAAACGTTAAAAAATAAGATAATCTTTCTCTGGAGCGAAATAGGCCGCATAATCTTAAGTATATTTTGGTCGCTTCCCGAAGCCACAAAAATTAAGCATATAATAACCTCCTACTTTGAAGCGATTAGGCACCTTAACGACATTAAGAATGAAAATTATTCCTTCATCTTTAGAATTTGAAGTTAAGTGGTAATGCAGACTTTCGGAATTAAAAGGAATAATGGAGCGCTATTAAAAGTGGTTTAGAGGCCGTTGAACAGATTCCTCCAACAAGTAAAATAGGTAAGAGACAACTTTTATTTCAAAAGTGAATTAACGCAAGTATTGTGAAAACGAATATGTAAATTCGTTGTTTATTGGCGTTTATTTCTTAGATAAAACTTGTAGATATCGTCTAAACTGAAGGCTAAGATTCATGAGCAAACTACACAAATTAATTGGCCAAGTAATAGCCAATTATTATTTGTTTCAGCTTAAAAGGGATCAGTGGAAAGATCTAAAGGAACTTAGGAGGATTCAATTTAAAAGGTTGAAGGCTGTTATTAAACATGCCTATAACTATGTGCCCCATTATCGTAAAGCTTTTTCTTCTGTTGGTGTTAAGCCAGACGACATTAAAAGTTTTGGAGACTTAAGGAAACTTCCTTTAGTGTCTAAGCATGATATTCAAAAAGATTATCAAAACTTTATTACAGAAGGCATTGACGTATCTAGGTTACCTTTTCATACAACATCTGGTTCAACTGGGACACCTTTAAAGGTAATATCTGACCGTTACCCTTCCCCAGGATCATCAAGATACCCATTTTTCGAATGTGGAGTGAAGCTAAATGATAATTTTGTGACAATTTCGCAGCGAGCTGAATCCATCAAGTGGGGCTCAAAATATACTAGGTTGTGGGGTGACATTAGTGAAACTATTGTGCCATTATTTCCCGAAGAAAAACTCGTTAATATCTTAAGGCAAATTAAACCGGATGTTATCCTGACTTTTCCATCATTATTACTTTCTTTGTCGAAGTATGACCTCTCCGAGGTTAACCCTAGATTAATTTTTATGCAGGGTGAAGTGGTTACTTCTCACTGCAGAGAAGTTGTGAAGAAAAAATTTGGCGGGGATCTTTTTGAGACTTATGGTTCTGTCGAATTTGGAAGCATAGCTTTTGAATGTACAGAACATTTCGCTCTACATATTATAACTGATAACGTTTACATTGAATTGTTGGATGAAGAGGACGAGCCTGTTTCTCCAGGAGAGCTAGGAGAAATTGTCGTTACGGGCTTGCATAATTATGTGATGCCGCTTATACGATACAGAATTGGTGATTTAGGAGTGATGACTGATGAGAAATGTCCATGTAAAAGATCGTGGCCTTTGCTAAAGTCCATTGAGGGAAGATCCAATGATTTTGTGGTTCTACCTGGTGGTAGAAAAATTTCGTGGTTATATTTAATACGTTGTTTTTACGAACTTGATTTTCTGAAAAAACCATTTAGTATATCTCAATACCAACTAGTCCAAGAACGCCCTGATCGAATAGTTTTCAAGGTTGTAAAAGGTTTGAATTTTGATCAAAATCTACTCTTAAGGATAAAGAATAATATTGAAGAATTTTTTGCTAAGCAGGGAGAAAAACTAGAAGTTGAAATACAGTTTGTTAAAGAAATTCCAATGGAAAGGACTGGAAAAAGAAAATTGTTCGTTTCGATGGTAGTCTAGTCAAAATTTGCTGGTTAAGAGCAAAGCTCAATTATTTGGCATGTTTGAAGGGTGTTTAGATGGATTGTGGCGGCGAAACTGGAATAAATTTGTTATGGTCAGGAGGATGGGACAGTACTTTCCGTCTCTCATATTTAGTTTTTGTTAAAAGAAAGCGTGTGCAACCCTTTTACATTGTTGACACCGCAAGGCGTTCCGCATCGCATGAATTAAGGGCCATGCAAGTTATTCGGAAAGAGGTTGCCAAAAGAGATCCTCGACTGGCAGATTTAATAAAGCCCACAATAATCGTTTCAGTTCACAATATTAAACCTGATCCGGATATTACAGCCAAATTTAATAGGCTTAATGAAAAGCTTCCAAGGCCCATAGGACCCCAATATGAGTATTTTGCCCGTTTTGCAAAACAGTGGAACATCCCAAACTTAGAATTATGCATTGAACTTAGCGAACGCGCACCCAACACGTTAGTCCATCTACTTTCAAAATATATAAATGGCGATTTAAAGACGGAACAATTCAATGAAAATGATGACGCCTCAATTTTTTCTTTCTTTAGCTTTCCGTTATTAAAGTTGTCGAAAAAGGATATGAAAAGAATAGCGGAGGAAAAGGGCTTTCTGGACATACTTGAAAAAACGTGGTTCTGTCACATTCCATGGCATAACAAACCATGTGGCATTTGTGTTCCATGCACCATTGCAATTAAAGAAGGGTTTGGTTACAGAATACCTAAAGTATCTAGACTACGACGTAGAATGTGGATAGTTTATGTATATCTAGTCAAAATGGCGAAGAGAGTGATGCAAACATTTCGATGAAAGAAGATTTAAGCGTTGGCAAAGACATTAAAAGTTGTAAAAATATGTGCCAACAAAAAGGACTGAGGTGTTTTAGAGATTATATAAAATAAAGAGAGGAAACTTTTAGGTGGTTGGGACGTCAGAAATAAAGGTCGGACTAATTGGTTGCGGTAGGGTTTCCGAAATTCACATGAAAGCCTACAAACACATTCCAGAAGCAAAGGTCACAGCGATTTCAGATATAAACCTTGAGAAAGCTAAAGCCTTTGCTCAGAAATATAAAATAGAGAGGGCTTATGGTGACGTTTCTAAGATTTTCGAACTGAAAGATTTGGATTTTGTGGATATATGTACTCCAACATCTACGCATGCAACGCTAGCTTGCGAGGCTGCCAAGTTTGGGCATAACATTTTATTGGAAAAGCCTATGGCTAGGAATACGAAGGACTGCGACCAAATCATCCATGAAGTCTCGAGGCATAAAGTCAAGCTTTGCGTATGCCACAACCAGCTTTTCATCCCTCACGTTATGCGCATGAAAAAAATGGTTGACTCAGGAGAATTTGACCTTATATATTTGCGTACTTCTATAAAGACAAATCCAACTACGCTTGGCCCTGCAGCTGCATGGGTTGGAACACCAGAACAAGGAGGTATACTATGGGAAGAAGGTCTTCACCTTGCATACCTTCAATTACATTTTTTAAAAGAGATAGATGAAGTCTCGGCTATTGGAAATAGGATCAAATATTCAATTCACGACAATTTCTGTGTATTGCTACTGCCAACTAATAAAGCGGTAGGAATTATGGAAGTTTCATGGTTTGCGAATGCGCCGGAGGCTTTATATGAATTTATGAGCTGCGACGGAAAACGAATACAGATAGTAGGATACAATCACCTATTAGACCTTTCTAAATCTCCTGCAAATTTCTTGCAAGGTCTCTATTCGGATTGTAAAGCAGCATTCCAAAAATGGATTGGGCCAATCATTGGCAACATTAAAAAACGAGAATTATTAAGATGCTTGCACCATTACAACTTGATAACTGCTTTTATATCGTCTATAAAAAACAATACTGATCCGCCTGTAACACCGGAAGATGGAAGAAGAGCGATACACCTACTTGAATGTATTCAAGAAAGTCTAGATGCTTACAAACCGGTTAAAGTAAAATGATGACGCTTGAGCTTGATTTTGTTGGGAGTGCATCCTGCTTAGTCTTATACACAAGTAAACGATGTCAAATGAAGTGAACAGTTTGTTAAAAATATTTGAAATTAGCACCTTAAACGAATTTCTAGAATTAAAACAGAAATGGAATGAAGTTCTTGCTAAAAGTAAGGACAATAATATCTTCTTAACTTGGGAGTATTTGTCAACCTTTTGGCGATATTTCGGGAGGAGAGCAAAGCTGAGGATATTGTGCGTGAAAGATGAAGATGAGATTGTTGCTATTGCTCCGCTTAGGCAATCCCATTTCGGCATTGTGGGTTCATTTGGTTATGATGTTATAGAACCTTTAGGGTATAGGGGTCTGATGCCAGAAGGTGGAGACTACACAGGTTTATTATTAGGAGAAAAAGAAGAAGAATGTTTTAAACTATTCTTGAACTATTTAACAAAACAAAATGACTGGGATTTCATATACTTATACGATGTTCCAGAAACATCATCAGTTTTAAGTCTACTTGGAAAAATAATAATGTCTACTCCAAAATTTGAAATAAAAAGGGGTGCAATGTGTCCTTACATAACCTTACCAGCATCTATGGACATGTTTTTAGAAGGATTAGACGGTAAGTTTCGGAAAAATCTAAGGAGATGTATGAAAAACTTACAGAAAGATTACGGTAAAATTGAATTAAATAGCCATAACGACTTTGGTTCGGTTGAAGACGCTATGGAAATTTTTTTCAAGCTGCATCAAAAAAGGTGGAAATTTAGACAGATGCCGGGAGTTCTTAGCACACAGATTATCCGTGATTTCTACATCAACGTAGCCAAAAGCTTTGATATAAACGGATGGCTTGCATTGTATTTTCTCACGGCTAACGATGAACCCGTAGCGGCTCATTACTGCTTTGAATACGGAGGAAAATTATATTTTGCATTAAGTGGTTTTAACCTTAACTATTCTCGATACAGCATCGGGAATCTATTAACCTTAAAAGTAATAGAACAATGCATTATGAAAAAATTAAAGGAATTTGATTTTATGAAAGGTGATGAACCTTATAAATCTAAATGGACTAGAGAGTATAAGAGAAATCTCAGCATCAGATTTATCAACGGCAAGCTTACTTCTAGACTCTATAACTGGGGAATTAAAGCAGTAAAACAGGCTAAAATAGATGAAACCTTAGAAAAATTACCCTTTTTAAGCCAGAAAGGAAACAAACAATGAAACAAAAGTTGTTATTAACATTTGATGTTGAAGATTTCATAAACCCAAACGCTACTTCTGCGCTTCAAAGAATCCTTAAAATCTTACAAAAATATAAGTTGAAGGCTATATTCTTTATTACAGGGCTTATGGCTGAAAAAATAAGTAGTTACCCACAAATTGTTGAGATGCTTAAAAGCCACGAAATTGGCTTTCATTCTTCCAACCATTCGGTTCGCCCAACAATCCCAGAATACACCGACCTAAAAAGCTACGAAAAAGCTTGCGAAATCGCAGCGGAAAGGGAAACTTCCCATATAAACCCGTTAACAGGAAAAATAGAGGGAGAAGGCGGAATATACTTCCTTCAAAAACTATTTCATCCCAAAAAAATAGAGGCCTTTCGAGCGCCGGGCATGTGTTGGACACCGCCACACCTTGAAGCCTTAAAAAGTCTCGGCATAAAATACGATTTCTCCGCAAACCTCACAAACTCAGAACCAGTTTCCTATAAGAAATTAACCTTCTACCCATATACAGTAACACAGCAATGGAACGGTACAACATACAACTACAAATGTCTCCTCTCCTCAATACTACGACATAAAATAACAATTTTCGACCTACATCCAACATTACTCGTGAACAAAATCGAATGGGACTCCATATATTATAAAGGAAACCCGAAAACCCTCTCAACAGTCCCCAAAAGACCAGCAGAAGAAATAGAACGCCTATTCCAAAAACTCGAACTCTTGATAAAAAGAATAAAAACTTTACAGAAAGCCAAAATAATAGACACCAGCATCACCCTCAACACCCCATACAAAAAACTAACAATAACCAAAGAAAAAATAAACAACTCCTACCAAACAAGCATCAGATGGGCTGTAAACCGCTTCAATTACCATCCAAAATTCATCAAAAACCACTTTCATACATTTTTCTATGAAACACTTCAATAATCGCTTAAAGGATGCCTATGCACGTTTTAATGGTTACTCCTTGTTACTATCCGGTTAAAGGCGGCACAGAAACAATAGTTAGAAACCTTGCCATAACCCTTAACAAAAACGGCATACAAACAGACATAATGACATTCAACGTGGATCAAAATAGAAAACCAAAATGGCATGGAAAAACAGAAAAAATCGACGGAATCTCAGTGTTCAGAATCCCAGCGTTAAATTGGCTATGGAAACTACATTCATACAAAATTACAGCAGGAGTCAACTTCATACCAGGAAGATTCACTAACATATTAAAAAACTATGATATTATACACTTTCACGAGTTTGAACTAAGCTTCCCATTCTTCTCATACTTCATAAAAAAACCAAAAATAATCCACCTGCATGGAATAAAATCCAACTTCCTAAAAAAACATCACGTAAGCAGATTCCTGCTAAAACATTTAGCTAACATATACGTCTCCCTATCAAACCAGATGACAAAAGAGTTAATAGCCCTTGGAATCCCAGAAAGCAAAATCACTTACGTGCCAAACAGCATAGACACAAACTTCTTCAAACCAGGAAACCATAAAGAGAAAAATTTGCTTCTGTACGTTGGCAGAATCTCAGAACTTAAAGGCTTACACATACTAATAAGAGCTCTAAAATATTTGAAAGAAAGTGTGCACTTGGTCATAATTGGGCCGCCGGGCTGGAATGCCAACTACTATCAAAGCTTGTTAAATCTAATTAAAAATGAAAACAAGAAAGGAAAACACGAAATAAAATATTTGGGCGCCATGGAACAAAGCGAAATAATAGAATGGTATCAAAAGGCTTCACTTCTCATTCTCCCATCATTCGCTGAAGGCTTCCCCGTGACAATTCTAGAAGCTCTATCCTGTGAAACCTCCGTAATAGCGACTCCTGTTGGCGGTGCTCCAGAAATAATCAAAAACCATGAGACTGGGATTTTAATTCCGCCAGGCAATTCCATCCAGCTGGCAGAAGCTATAGATTATTTGCTTAAAAACGAGGATGTTAGGTTAAAAATGGCTCGTGATGGGCGAAAACTCGTTAAAGAGCAATACTCATTGGAAAACGCTTGCAATAAACTATGCTCAATTTACAAGCAATTAATGGAATGACATATATGGACCAAGAAGCCACACACACCACAGTAGCAGAGATAGCAGTTCAGGCGAAGCGGCTTGAAAATCTTATAGGTAAATAATCCTAAACATTTAACTGCAAGCTTTAACATTTAATGGTTGGAGAAAGGTACCGATTGAACTTACATAAAAAATTGTTAAGCATAATTTTGATCATTCTAGTTATTCAAGGCTTTGTTAGCTTTATAGATGTTACCCACGTGTTTGGACAACAAAACACACTTTCGATAACGTTAAAATGGAAAGCTAATGCCGGCACCGGCAGTACGTGGATGGGTCCGTTGGCAGCTGATTTAAACAACGACGGCGATATGGAAATAGTGATATCCGGGTTAACCGGGAAGACAGCAGCACTAGATCCCGAAACAGGCGAAGTTATATGGTCAGTACCATATGGTGGTGATCATGTTCCTATGGAGATAGTAGACTTAAACAAAGATGGCTTTCTGGAAATAGTGATGGCCCCCCAATATGTCAACGGAACTACCAGCAACGGAGTAATGGTTCTACACGGAATCAACGGTTCTATTTGGTGGTATAATACAAAAGCTGCTGGAAAAGGTACGTACATAGCTGTGGGCGATATTAACGCTGACGGATATCCTGAAATCTTTTCTGCTTATCCAAGCCGGGTTACCGCTCTAACTTATGATGGTCAGATATTTGCCTCCACCTATACTTATTATACGTGTTATGGTGGAATGAGTTTAGCGGACACTGATTTTGACGGAGTATTTGAAGTTTATTTAGGTGAAAGAAGCGAATCGTATCCATCGTATCCCTCTGGTGGAAGGGGGCTTAGAGCTTTTTGGGCAGATAATCTAACTGAAATATGGGCCTACCCTGACATACTGTGTAGCAGTCAAGCTCCTACAATTGCAGACGTGGATAATGATGGAGATCTTGAAATAATCATACTTAACCAAGGTACTACAAGTGGTGGCATCGCAGTTATTAACACGGACGGAAGTGTTAACACGTATAAGGGCATATATCGGAAGAAACTGAACCTTGGTTTGCCAGCGCATGATCCTCCAACCGTTGCTGACGTGGATGGCGACGGCAACCTTGAATTGATAACGGCTCGTGATCGAAAGCAGCCCAAGATATGGGATTTGGTTAACTGGAAATTGGATGCTACGCTTCCGTTTCCATGTCTACATCCTCCTGGATTAGCTGATGTGGATGGAGATGGAAAATGGGAGATATTAGACTGCAACGTAAATAACGTAACCATCTTCAAATATAATTCCGTCACAAAAAATTATGATATCATAGGAACCATAAACCTGCCCATGGTCCATGCGTTTTTCATAGTTCAAGACATAGACGCCGACGGCAAGCTTGAACTAGTCTTCAATCAGCATAATAGTTGGATTAGCGTCTATGACGTAGAAGTGTCTGCACCAAACCCGCTACCAAAATCCGGGCTTACCCACTACCACCAATACAGGGGAAGCGTACCAGTTTATAGGCCTCCACCAGGACCACAAGAGCCAAGAATATCTGAAATCTCGCCTAATGATGGCTTAACAAACGTTTCGGTGACTCTTCCGTACTTGAGCTTTAAATTGACAGATTACCAAAGCGACCCGATAAATTACACAGTCACAACTAACCCAAACATAGTATCAGCTAGCGGTATAAACGTACCTAATGGAATAATTACGGTTCCAGTCAACAGCTTAGCCTACTCAACAACCTACACTTGGACAGTAACAGCCACGGATGGAACCAACACAAATACAAAAACCTTCACGTTTACAACAGAAGAAGTTCCACCAAGCCAGGGAAATGTGACCTTAACCATATCAACGGTTGGAAACGGTTCAGTCACCAAAAACCCTGACAATGAAACTTATCCCTACGGCACACTTGTCCAGTTGACTGCAATAGCAGACATTGGCTATGCATTTTCACATTGGGATGGCGACTTAACAGGCAACAAAAACCCAACAACTATACTAATGAATGGGAACAAAACCGTAGTTGCCGTCTTTAACAAAACCGAATACACACTGTCGATAAACATATCACCAATAGACGGTGGCTACGTTAACTTTAACAAAACAGTCCCATACCATTATGGCGACGTAGTTGAATTGACTGCTGTTCCAAATGCTGGATGGTCATTCTCCCATTGGGAGGGGGATTTAAATGGCAGCCAAAACCCAACAACCATAATAATTGATGATAACAAAACGGTGACAGCGGTATTCACACAAGACCACTACATCTTAACAATAACCATTCTTGGAAACGGCAACGTGACAATCGAACCAAACAAACTAACGTACACTTATGGTGAAAACGTAACACTATCAGCCACTGCTTATCCCGGCTGGATGTTTGCTGGTTGGAGCGGTGATACCTCAAGTAGTGAGAATCCAATAACGATTATGATGAATAGCAACGAATCCGTAACAGCAATTTTTACGCAAAACCCATACACATTAACCATTATCATAATCGGCAATGGTACGGTAAACAAAAACCCGGACTTTGCATTCTACGCTCACGGCGAAAACGTAACATTAACAGCTGTACCAGACGCGGGCTGGAAATTTGTTTGGTGGAGCGGAGACATTTCAGGCAGCGAGAATCCTACAATAATTCTAATGGATAACAATAAAACAGTTTATGCTAACTTCACCCAAGAACAATATGTTCTGACCATAAATGTTGAAGGCTCAGGAAATGTAATTAAATCGCCAGAACAGCCAACATACACTTATGGAACCCCAGTTCAATTGAACGCATCCGCTTATATTGGCTGGAGTTTCAGCCACTGGAGCGGGAACATTTCAAGTTTAGATAATCCTATAACCTTCATAATTACTGGCAACATGACTGTAACGGCACACTTCAATCTCAAACAATACATTATTGCTGCGTTGGTAGGCAGTACTGGTGGAACTATAGAACCCTCTGGCCCAGTAACAGCATATCATGGCGAAAACATAACTTTCACAATTACGCCTAACATAGGCTGTCATATTCTTGAAGTATTAGTGGACGGCGAATCCCGAGGATCAATATCCTCATATACATTCTACGCTGTATGCGCAAACCATACCATAACAGCGTTCTTCGCTCCAAACAATTACACTTTAACAGTGAACGTTTCTCCGGAAGGAAGCGGTTCAGTGACAAAGAATCCAGATCTGCCAACATACACTTATGGCACCGTGGTGGAGTTAACAGCCATCGCTGAGAATGGTTGGACATTTTCTCACTGGAGTGGCGACCTGTCCGGAACAAACGAGACGATCACCATAATCATCGACGGAAACAAAAATATTACAGCTGTCTTCGTGGAAATTCCAGCAGACTGGTGGAACATCTCTTGGAAGTACCGTAGTAGATTAAGTTAGTAGTTAATGTATCAGCTTTAAAGAGGCTCAGAAGCGGAAAAACAAATCATCTTGTCCCCTTCATATTACCTCGATGTCTTCATAGCCTCAATAGAACACTTAGCAAAAGGCATTAAATTGTTTTCTCTGCTACTTGCACTTTAACCGTAGCCCTACACTGGTCATAAGTGTAACGGTAATTGTTGAAACACCAATGGCAAGCTATTTCCCATTGTTTCGCATCCTTTAAATCCAATTGTCTAAGGCATTTTCCTTCTTTAATCAACTGTGTATAAGTTTTAGGTGTAGAATCAACTTTTGGCTTTTCCAATTCCTTAGGCTTTTCAGGGATAGGCACATTTTCAACTACTTGGGTAGGCCTAACTGCCTCACTTTTAGTAGGTTGTGATGTTTCTTGTGGAATTGGCTTAATCGGTTGTGGTTGAATAGGCTTAGAAACTTCACTAAGTTCTTTAGCCAATACTAGAGCCAAATCCTTAAACATCTCAACTAAAGGTCTTCCATTTTTGATTCCTTTCTCTTCACATAGTTTCTTAAGCGTCTCTATCTCTTCGTTTTTTTGCCTTAACATTTTAAGCTCTTCTAGAATGTGCTTTGAAACTCCGCCCTGAATTGTAACCGCATCCATGTGTTCCTTATAGATTTGAGCCAGCTTTTCTTTCGTGTAACGCTTGTATGCACTATCCAGGTAGCCTTTATGTCCCATCCATGCGTGAATGATAGATTCTGGAACTCCAGCTTCACTCATAGCCGTAGAAAAGAACTTCCGCAAAGTATGAACATGATAGATGTAGAATTTGGTTTTTGTTGAAGGGTCTCTTTTCGCTAAACCAGCTTTGCGTAATGCCATATTTAACATCAGATTAAAACCAATTGGTTTGATGCCAAAAGCCATTTCTTTCGGAAATTTACCAGCTCTACCACGTTTCTTTTTTGTATCCTTAACTTTCCACCATTCTATAAGAGCCTCTTTCGCCTCATAGCTAAACCACATAACACGCCCACCAACACCGCCCTTAGTATATTGTGGGCGAATATACACGCTAGGCGGATCCGTCTCCAAATTGAAGTCATCCACTCTAAGTTTCAATGTTTCACCTATCCTTGCACCAGTGTTTAATAGGAAAAGGAATATTGCTTTGCCTAGAACCGAGAAGTGAGGTAACAACATTTTGCATTGGTCTTTTGTTAGAATCTCGTCTTGTGTAGCCGCTACATTAGGTGGTAGTAAACCTCGGCTAATATCTTCCCAGTCATCATCAGAAATCTTATGCCCATGTCTTGAAAAGAACTTCTTAATTACGATTGTTAGCGTATGAATAGAACGAGGTGCATATCCTTCTCTATTCATATATTGAATGAATGTCTTTAAGTCTTCTAGAAAGTTTCTTTGTTCCTTAAAGTATCTCGAAATAAAGCCATTGTAATCAGTAGCATCATTACCATAGATAGCCTTTACGAAAAGTTGAATTGCTAAAACATAATCCCTTTTTGTTTTTTCAACTCGGAAGTTTTTGTTAAGCCAATCATCAACAAAGCCGACTTGAGTTTTCTTTTCTATGGAAGGTTGAACGTTCTCTTTCTCTAAGAACCTTTCTAAGCTCACTATACTCTCACCTTTGCCTAGATTTCTAACTCAATCCAGAAGAAAAATGCCCCTTCTAACTTATAACTATTATGATTAATTAAACAGACAAGTTCAACATATAATTATTGTTTAGCCTTCTTTTCTCTCTATTTGAATGTTAGAAAAGCTAGTGTTTAAAACTTAATGAAAAGATGGTGAAAAGAAAAATGATAATTATAGTGCTAACTTTCGTATAGTTTGTTTCCATAGTGGATTTCTAGGCTAGCTTTCAACTGATATGCCTTAGGATTAGATAGGCTTATTCCGTATGTGTCCATCATTGCTACTCGTAGTTTCTGAACCGACAGCTTGCCGTTTTCAATGAACTTGTCTTTTATGGATAAAGCTAGGTTCTCCAATTGAGAAACCGTTAGCTTCCTAGTTTCAACTTGTGCCGCCTGGTCTCTTGCCTGCTCGTATCTTGTGTCTTGTATGCTTGCCTTTTTACGTTCATACCTAGCCCTAAAGATGTTACAAGTCGCCAGTTGGCTACAGTCTAGGCATGATTCACGGTTGCATAAGTGCATATCCAATAGGCTATACTCTAGCTTGCAGAAATAGGCATAATAGACTCGGTCAATAAATTGGGAAGGCTTAACACGGTAAACCGTAGCTTTACCTCTATCATAAACCACAACTTGATATTGAATTAAATGTTCTCTCAACGTCTTGTCTAAAAGGCTCTTATTGATTATTGGAATGATTAACGGATGCACTTTAAACCGAAAAGATTCAATGGTTTGAACTAGAACCTTATTCAAATCCCTATACCACTCACGCTTACCCATAGCATAACTAGGCTCATCAAAAACGATAGGTCTTCCATGCTCTAACTCTAGAACCAAATCCATAAACTCGGCATAAGTGAATACTACCTGGTCTAGGCTAAACCTATCATTTCCATTCTCGTCTAAGCCTTCGATGATTCTAGCGATATCCGTAGCCAAATAGCTTTTGCCGATTCCAGCTTCACCCGTAACAACTATGTTAGTTGCCAATTTTCTTTTAATCCGATAGGCTAGCATACTTTGAAAGTAAGGTGAATATCCTCTATCCGCATCTCTAAAAACTTTGAAACCGTGAAAATTCATGTAGCTAGGTGCTGACTTCTTCCGTAGGCTCTTCAAACTCTCCGTCAGGCTCAATGTAAACACCTTCCACCTTCTCAATTCTTTCTTTCTTAGAAATAAGTTCTCTACGTTCTAAAAGATTCACGCAAGCATTGACAAGCCTATAAGGGTTAATCTCTTCAACCTTTTCATATTTTGGTTGTCCAACCTTTACACCACACCATTCTTTACGAACATCAACTTTCACTTTAAACGTAGCCTTTTTTACGTCTTTTATGAATTTTTCATCATACCAAGTTTTAGGAATCATGTTAAAAAGGCATAATGCCGCTTCTCTAACCTCTTGCTCGCTTAGTTCTCCTTCAGCTTTAATGATAGCCTCTTGAAACTTTAGAAGTGCATTAGCCAAAATGTATGGATAGTTGATTTTGTCTTTTATGGTTAAATTTGGAAGTTGAAACTCACTCAACTCTTACGCCTCCAAATATAAAGATTCGAAGCAGGAATAGTGATAAAACTTTCTATGTTTCGCCCTTGCATTCCGTTTAGATATAATAAAGTCGCCAATTTTAAACCGTCTTCCACACCGATAACATTTGAAAGGCATAAACTTATTCTGCAGTCTAGTAAAGTTTTTTTTGTTTAGTCTATATTGCATAATTGTTATTATGAAAGATTCAATATTTAAGTATGAACTCTTACGAAACAAAAGAAAAAAGAGAAGGTTAAGGTTGTTGTTGTTTCTTTGATTCTATTACCATTCTAAAGAGGGTATTTAATGCTTCGTCAGGATCACTTATGTTATGCCTTTTCATAAATTCCGCTAAAAGCTTCACAGTTTGGCGACTCAAATTCATAAACGAAATTCCTTCACCATTCTTTTTTTCAACACTCAAGACATCTACATTCTTTATATCGTTAAGAAACTGTGATAGAGTCGTCTCATTGAAAAATTCATTAACAAAGTCTATCAATGGTTGTAACCTTTCAAACTTCTCTTCTAATTCTTGTATTCTCTGATGTTTTTCCTTTAATTCTCTAGTTAAAGCCTCAATACGCACATCTATATCGCTAGGTTCATAAATTCTTAGAAACTTGTAGCCTTTGGCATACTCTTCTCTATGTTTTTGCACGTCTTGACTTATGTAGTGGTCATCAATGCTTTTATGACAGAACCAATAGTTTCGGTATGCACTATCACACTTCATATTGTTAAAGAAATATTTGCGTAAGCTATACAACCTTAGGCTTTTGGGTTTTCCTTTATGTAATGGCGTGTCTAAGCCTAGTTTTAACACTATTCGGTTAAATTTGTTGCTCATTGCAGATTCGCTAGGAACTTCAGCTTTTACTCTACTAGGCTTTTCAGGTAAGAATAAGAAATCGTTATCACCTATGTCTTTTCGTGCGCTAAGATATTCCTTCAATACTTTAAAGCCGTCTTCACCTATGAAACTCCATCTTGCACTTATGCGGTCTTTCAACAATTCTGAAGGTAACTCTATCTTCATTGGAATAATGTTTCTTTCAAAGTCTTGTTTGATATGCTTATAACGTAAGCCTAGAAGTGTGCTAGGTCTTAATCCGCTTTCAACCATCATTAGAAAGAATGCACGGTCTCTAAGTGAACAATGCTCTAGGATTTTTCTAATCTCTTCTTTTGTTATGTCTCGGTTATGATATATTGGGAAAGGTCTTTTCGGTATATCTATGTCAATATCTCTTATTCCGCATCCCTTCTTTATGTAGCTAGAGATTATCGAAACCATAACTTTAACGTGCATATTGGTATAGCCCTGCGTCTTAAAGAAACAAACATAATCCTCAATCGCATCATGTAGCCTATCTAAGAATTTCTCTCTTTCAATTTCACCCTTATACTTAGCTTCTCGATATGCATCCTTCAATGTTTCTATGTCAATGTTGAAATGCTCCTTCATATATGACGCAAATTTTCTAATGCGATATTCATAGTTACTTACGGTAGCCTTTGAATTGGACACTTTCATTAACCACTTTGTTACGTTTTCCATTTTTCCTTACCTAGCCTAGTCTCTGTCGGAATCCGTATTTATAGTTTTCTAACTACTAAGTGAACCTACCGTAGAACAATAACAATAAATCACACAAAAGTAGGCGGAGAACTAACAGACTTCCCAGTGCTAATCGAAATAATTGACAGCAGCTTCACTGAAAAGGCACAGCCAGACGGAGATGACTTCGTTTTCACAGATGCGAACCACATCAAACTAGATCATCAAATAGAGCTTTATGATAGTGCAACGGGACACTTAATCGTTTGGGTTAAAGCACCATACTTGTCTCCTATAACGGACACTGTTCTTTACATGTACTATGGAAACCAAAACTGTGGAAACCAACAGAATTCAACAGGAGTATGGGATACAAACTACAAACTTGTAATGCACTTAAACGAGGGATCAGAAATACTCTACGATTCCACAATAAACGATAACAATGGTACACCATACGGCAGTCTAGTCCAAGGTACGATGGGATACATAGGAAACTGCGTTAAATTCAACGGCGGCTACATCCAGCTGCCACGGATCTTCACTACCGAAATACAATTCACTTTCAGCGCTTGGATTTATCCAAAACCTGGCGCACGCTACTTCATTTCTCAATACCAGAGTCCATATCAGGGTGCATTCCTGCAAGTCTACAGCGATAGCAGAATCGAATTATATATCAACAACATTATGGTTTCCAAATCCATAACCATTAACAAATGGTACTACGTCGTGGCAACCTTCGACGGCACAACCGCTAAGCTATATGTCAATGACGGATCTCCAGCCTCTACTCCCGCTTCAAACCCCATTTGGCCATCCCGAAACATGTATATTGGCGACCGCTACGATCATGTGCGCAAGTTCTATGGCTTCATCGATGAAGTTAGGGTGTCAAACATTACACGTAGCGCAGTTTGGATACTAACAGAATATAATAACCAGCTTAATCCATCAGTATTCTACACAATAGGACCAGAAGAAGAGATATTTGAAGAAACCTACCTACTGACCATAACAATTGACGGCAACGGATCAGTATACATAAACCCGGAAAAAGCCGCCTATAAACAAGGTGAAAATGTCACTTTGACAGCCTTTCCAGATGAAGGCTACGAGTTTGTCGGCTGGACTGGAGACTTCGAAAGTAATGAAATATCAATAACAATAACCATGACCAAAAACATGACTATCACAGTTCACTTTGCGCCTAAACAATACGTCATAAATGCTTCAGTAATAGGCACTGGCGGCACAATACAACCATCCGGCCTAATAACCGCCTATTATGGCGAAAACATAACATTCGCAATCACGCAAGAAGTAGGCTACCACATATACGATGTGGTTGTTGACGACGTATCCCAAGGACCAATAGGCACGTACACGTTCTACTCCATAAATGCTAACCGCACAATAGTAGTGTTCTTCGCCCCCAACGAGTACACATTAACAATAAACTGGTCGCCCTCTGAAGGCGGAACGGTTAACCTTAACAAGACAGCGCCATATTATTATGGCGATGTTGTTGAACTAACAGCGGTTCCAGCTTCGGGCTGGTCCTTCGTAGGGTGGAGCGGTAATCTTTCTGGAAGTCAAAATCCAGCAGTTATAATTATAGACGGAAACAAAACCATAACGGCGGTGCTTGCACAAATTCCTTCCATAAAAGTTTCCGAAATAAGTTTAAACACTACAAAAGCTGCAGCGCCTTGTAATTTCAGTGCAGTATTTATAGCTGAAAACAGTAACCTCAGCCACTATATTTTCGGCACAAACAACACAGGAGTATGGGTAAACGAAACATTTTCTTTCGGCGAAGGAAAAACCTTTGCCCTAGCATCCATAGTAAAAATCCTTAATAGCACAATAGGTGCGGTGGTTCAATGGTGTATTTGGGCAAACAACACAGCAGGAAATTGGACATCCACTGGAATACAAATTCTAACAATTTCAGGGAATCAAAGCACCATTGCAACATTGACAACTTATGGATATGCAGCTGTCGAATATGCTTGCCAAAGAAAAATCTTTTACGCTAATGGAAGATTCTGGGTATTCTACTACAACGGCGCAAGCAGTGCAGGATATAGCACCTCAACTGATAGTTTCTCATGGACGCCTTTCACACCATTTTCACCCAAAGCTTGCGGTGCTGGATGGCGGTTCGCCGTCGCCTTCAACGGAACCCACTTACATTACGTTTTTAGCACAGGGAAAAACGGCGACCCGTTATATTATAGGTGTGGATTGCCGAATGCCGATGGAACAATAACGTGGTTAGACGATGAGCAAAACATCACTGTTGGCGAAAGTGATACGGGACATCTATGGCCTTCAATCGCAATTGACAGCGAAGGAAGACCTTGGGTGGCTTACGCTCGAAAAAACGCTACTGAAAATAGCCGATACGCCTTCATAACAACATCTTTAACCTCTAACGGAACATGGATAACTGCACCAGGATTTCCACATCAGTTATCCCCAACCAACTATACAGGAATAAACGTTATGATTGTGCCATTAACAAATCAAAAAATGCTGGCCATAGTCTCATGTGGTGGATGGCAAATTGAATCTTACCTATGGAACGGCTCTTCATGGAGCGAAAAACAAACTACAAGAAGCGCAATAACAAGCGATGGAATTATTGAATGCGGTTTATCTGCCGTAAATCAAGGCGACGACGTCCACCTAGTCTTCATAAAAGATTTAACCCACGACCTTGTCTACACAAAATACAGCTATGATTTAAATTCTTGGGGACCAGAAACTATAGTCCAGCCCGCAGTAACCAGCGAAACATCCCCCGTCCTAACCATTGATGTGGCGACAAACAAACTCTATTGCTTTTGGGCAGGCGCCCCAACAGCAAACTGCATCTACTACAAAGTTTATAACGGTTCAACATGGAATTTCGTCGAAGGCTCAAATCCATGGATAATCGAAAGCAACTTAGCAGGCTACTACCAATATGACGGGATATCAGGATTTTTCCAAAGCTACAACAATATCATCGGTTTAGCATACACGGAAGAAGCAAATGGCGTTTACCAGCTAAAATTCGCATTCTTAACCACATCTATTTAAGAATTAGACGTTAAAAATAAACATTTGAGGGCAGTGCGACAATAGAACTAATACATTTGTCCACAGTTTACGAACAAAATTCAGCCAACAGTCAATCCTAGCAGCTACTAACATGCGCCGCATAAAATCTCAAACCCCTTCTAACCGTGATTTAAATGCGAACCGCCGGAACATCACAATTTTGCCATGGCTACAAAATAGAGCTCCAACATCAACGGGCGAAGATGGACTAAAAGACTTAAAAGCCTATTGTAAAGCTTTTCCCAAAACATATCGCCAAAAATTCTAAGAACTTAATTAAATATTTCACCAAATGAGTTTCATTGGTTAAGTTCACCAAGTTGCTCATAGAGTTTGCTTGTCAAGTTTTTCACCAAGTAGACTTCCATATAATGGATATATCGGGTTTCTATAGCAACTCCACAGCAACTCTCCAGCAACTTCCTCACCAACTTCCGCAGCAACTTGCCAGCAACTCCACAGAGGAGTCCACATAGAGTCCACCAAGGAGTCCCCCATCGTAAAGCCATCTAAAACCTAATGAAATATCATAAAAATGAGCTCATCAGTTAAGTTCACCGAATTACTCACCAAGTGGGCTTTTATAAAATGTATAATATATATCCAGCCTCACTCACCAACTCACCGGTGAAACTCAGCCGGTGAGGCCTCACTTCAAACAAATGGGCTGGTCCTCCAACAGTGCTTGAAGAAACAAGAAGGTTAAGGCATCATGAATCCGCCCAGCCGCCTACTAACATTAGACTCAAATGTTTTGATAGCCACATTAAAACACGACGAGCCCTACAATGCGAAATGCATTGGACTACTGGAAAAAGTGCCGGATAAATTCATCCTAACAGAACCAAGCATAATCTATCAAGAAGTCTGCGGAACGCTGGCAAGAAAAGTTGGAAAAACAGCGGCAGACAAGGCAAAAGAACAATTAGACCTAATGATACATCCTTCACTCTTAACAAACTGCGACAAGACCTTCTGCACATCAGCCTACCCCCTCTGCGCAGAATACAACATTTATGTAATAGACGCCATCTACCTAAAACAGCCCTAGACAAAAACGCCATCCTAGTATCCCCTAGACAAAGAAGACTTCATAGAAAAACTTGAATCAAGAAAACCGCCTATCGAAGCTTATCACGTGGCCGAATTCCCATATTAAACATTTGCGTCCACTGAAAGAACGAGAAGACCATAAAAATTAACCTTATATGACCTTATATTCTTCCCTGTATTTTTTGTATTCTTCAAGTATCCTCTTAAACCTTCCATTTTCCAATGCTTTAAGAATATCCTCATAGCTTGTCACCTCAATTATGCTTGGCTCACCGTAATGGTACCACTTTAATTCGCTTTCTCCAGGCTCATAGCCTTCTCTAGGGTTCCAATGGCGGTCATACCACCATATGACATCCCAGATTAGCCTAGCTAACCCTCCCCATTCAACCAGCTCGTTTGACTGTTCTCCATATGGACACCTATACTTATTTCTTATATCACAGTTTTTTCCCTCGGCGAGGTCTAAATCCTCATAAAGCTTTAGCTCTACATACATCATTTTGTTCTCCCTTACAACATGAGGCTTCCTATAATAGGCGTACATTTCTTTCGTAATTTCTGATGCTGTGCCTTGCTTCACTTCTTCCTCGTTCTTTCGGATGGCTTCCTCCACTTTCTCTATTTTCTCTCTAAGGTTCACGGCGTCTGGAACAACACAATGCCAGCATGCCAGTTTCCCAAACCATTTAGAATCCTCTTCGAAGCCGTCGGCGTCAAAGCCTTTAAGGCTTATGTTTCTTTTCAAACATATAACCGTAAAACGTTCACATTCTTCCCTATAGGTTTTGGCGCCTTTTATAAAGTTTAAATCATCGCCGACAAACCCTTCCAAACTATAAGACTTATTCAACGTTTCAGGCCAAGGATCGCTGAAAAAGAAATCTGCGTACTTCTTCATCAATTCCAAGAATTCTTTAAAGATTTCTTCGGCTGGCCTTCCGTTTTCTTCGCCTAATTTTTGGCAG
>JAVZLK010000013.1:0-36178 GCA_038883795.1 Bathyarchaeia archaeon | reverse complement strand
CCACCAAAAATATCCTCCAACTCCTTACCCTGCAACTGACGAACACTAGCACTAACATAATCCACAGCATCCCTCAAAACACGAATAGCAAAACCAGTATCCGCCTCAACAACCAAAGGCCTCAAAACATGCCCAGCAATCCAATCAGCCACCTCGTAAAGGCTACCCCTAAACTGCTGACTAGGCCTCAAATCCTTAAAAATCCCAACAACACTAATCTGCGTCCTAACATCCCGCGCAACACTCATAATCACATCAGAAGGCCAAGGCCTCCGCAACTCCTCCGGAAACAAAACAGCAAAAGCACCCTTAGCCTCACCAACATGCTTACTATAATCATACAACTGAACCATAGCATCCAAAAGCTTAGTCTCAGCCCCCAACTTAGTCTCAACAACATAATTCGCGCCATCATGCAAAACCAAATCAGGAACCAAACGCCGCCCATCAACAGTCCTAAAACTCACCTCAGGAACAACCACAACGCCCCTACGCTTAAGCTCCTCAACCAACAAATCCCGCAAACTCATCTCAGTAGGCTTACCCAAACCCAACACCAACATAACCTAATGTTCCAAACAAATTTAAGCATAACACACCAAGTTTTCTATCGGAGCAAACCTAAACCCGGAGCACCATAAACCTTGAACTTGCTGACATGGTTTGACCCTTGGCGTTCGCCCCTCTGCACATGCCCGCCTAAACTGACTTTTAACCCTTATACTGGATGTGACCATAAGTGCGTGTACTGTTATGCCTCTAGCTATATACCGCGGTTTTATGATTGTAGACCGAAAAAGGATTTGTTACGACGGTTGGAGCGGGAGGCAGCCAAACTTAAGGGCGAATTAATTTCTATTGCTAATTCTTCAGACCCATACCCAACAATTGAAACTGAAAAGGGCTTGACGAGGCGTTGTCTTGAAATCTTAGCGCGGCAAAACTGCAGAATCCAGATAATTACTAAATCTAACATTGTTTTGAGGGACATAGACCTTCTCAAGCGTGTGCCCTCCATGGTGGCGGTGACAATAACGACTGATGATGAGGAAACAGCCAAAATCTTGGAGCCCAATGCTCCCCCACCTTCGGTGCGGCTGAAGACCGTTGAGAGGCTTGTTGCATGTGGCATACCAGTGGCTGTCCGCATAGACCCAATAATCCCATACGTGAACGAAAACCCCGAAACCCTTGTTAGGGCGCTAGCGGAAATAGGCGTTAGGCACGTGACAGCCTCCACATACAAGGTTAAGGCGGACAACTGGCAAAGACTAAGCCTAGCAATGCCAAAAACAGCTGAAAAACTTAAACCCCTCTATTTTGAGAAGGGCGAAAAAATGGGGCGATACACTTACTTGCCAAAAACTGTAAGGCTTAAGCTAATGGAAGGCTTAGCCGAACTTGCGAAAAAGTATGGCGTTAAATTTGCCACATGCCGCGAAAGCCTAAAAGGCTTAAACACGGCAACATGCGACGGAACATGGCTGCTAAAAGACACGTCAACATAGACAAGTTTTAAATTCTAACTCAACATAAGAGAGAGCCAGGAGAAGGTATGTCTAAAACCAAAGATAAGGATGAAGAAATATTGCAGGTTCTGAAGGAAATAAAAGCCCTATTAGAGCCTAAACCAGCCCCACCGCCAAAGAAAGGCTTATGGAACGAGTTCCTAGACTTCATATCCAAATACAAGGTTATGGGAATGGCAGTAGCCTTCATCCTCGGCTTATACTTGGGCACATTGGTTCAAGCACTTGTAGGAGACCTAATAATGCCAATAATAACATTGATACTGCCAGGCGTAGAGTGGGAAGCCTTCGTGTTGGGCCCATTCCGCATCGGACATTTTATAGGCACCCTAATAACATTCCTCATAGTAGCCCTCGCAGTCTTCATAATAGTCAAGATAACCAAAAAATGGGGAATAGAATAATCACCCACCACCAATCCAGGGCAAAACGGCGAGAGCACTCTCCTTAGATGTATGAGCATAATTTGTTGTTGCAAACACCTATTCACATTTGTTTATAACACATGGGCTTGCATAAAGTGACGGGCGGCTTAAGGTTGAACCATTGGAAGATAGTGTTTACAGCCGTAGGCTTCAACCTACTCTTTGAATATTCTATGCGAGGCGTAAACAACCTAGCCGTTCGTCCCATGCTACCATTTTTCCTTTTTCTGGTGTATTTCCCGTACTTCGCCCTTTTAGAAGGGCGACCTAATAACCAAACACCGCTTAAAAGACTATAATGTCCTCATCACCGGATTCTTTTTCGGGACAGCCTTCACAATTTTTGTGCCAGCCACCCAGTTTGTCGAGCCACAAGCCTTCGGCATAAATTGGGCTGCGCTTTTCTTTGTCAACTTTTTCTGGTGGGGCATGACTCAAGGCGTCCTAACTTTCTACATGGCAACCCGCCTCTTCCCAAGAAACTGGAACCACAAACAGCTTTCAACGCTTCAAAAGGCAGCTTTGCTTTCTATGCTTATCCTTGGAAGTTTACTTTTCCGTATTGGGATCCAGCTGAACGTGCCGCAAGCCCCACAAATCCGCCTAGAAGCCTACATCGCAATTGCAGTAATATGCACATTAACTGCCATCATATTCAGAAAGGCGATTTTAAAACAAGCCATGCCTCCAACTCAACAAAGAGAAAGAGTAATAGACATAATAAGTGCATTAACGGTGGGCATATTCACATTCTCCGCACTCTTTCTAACACAAGACCCGACACAGATAAATATTCACAGCGTAAACACAACAGCCGTCCGCACTGTAACCACGTGGACAATAATAAGCACATTAATCATGATTGCTTACAGAGCCCTAAAACGCCGCCCAATACCAGTCTAAACCAAACAAGTTTTAGTAGCTGGAAGAGGTTTAAATGGCGGAGTTAATTTTTGATTTTCGCTGCAACTTCATGCTTTGGAAAAATGTATTTAAAAATGAGGCAGATTTTGGTTTTTGTGGTTTCTTAATAACCCTATACGCGCAAAATGTATAAGTAATGCTTTTATTATTTTTAGAATAGCTTCGGAAGGATGTTAACGTGCCTGATGAATGCCTACACAGTAAGATTGAGTTTCTCGGTGAGCAGAAGGGGGAAAAGGGTGTAAACTGTTATTACAAATGTCCAAAATGTGGCTGCGTGTTAATATTGTCAGAAGACGGCGTTCTATATCAAATATTGAGGGAAAGACAGAAACGCTAAATTCATGAATGGACATTTTCAAGAAATGAGCTCTAAGCGGCTGGTACGATGAGAGTAATTTTCGTTATTGTCGGGTTTAGTCTTCTAATAATCACTATTGTTTTGGCTTGCTTCATATATGAAGTGCATGTCGAGGAGGTTGTAATTGAAAAATGGGACCCGATCACACCTTCATCACTTAACCCTGGAAACATCACAGGTTGGGCTTTTGCTGCCCTAACACAAAATGGAACCTTCTTGGAATTGAACATATCAGCTTCAGAGCCTGTCAGAGTTATTATAGGAAGACTCGTCAGTTTTGATCCAACTACAAAAGAGGAAGTTTGGGAGGACGTAATCTTTAATCAGACCGGAACAATTTTTAAACAGAAAGTTGAAATTGCCGGAAAAAACGCGGATTTTCTGCAAATAAAAAATGAGCGAACAAACTCTGTGAGCATATCGGGCGATGTGAAAAAAATAGGAGAGGTAACGCGATCATTTTACCCCTATACAGGATTAGGAACAATAACAGCGCTCTTAAGTGTGTCCATGTTAACTTATGGAATTTTAGCCAAATCACGCGTGCGCATGCAGAGTAAAACACCAGCGAAGGCACTTAATTTTGGCTCTCAGCCCAGCGTGTTTAATGTCCAAGGTTTTTGAATTTCTGCATGTTACACGTAAATAACATGTTATCACAAATAACAATTTCTTTGTAGGATTTGCCTCAAAACTTCCTCCGAAATTGGCGATTTTCTTTTGATTGATTCTTCCTTTACCTCATCTAGTATTTTATCTATTTTATTTTCGTCAAGTGTGGATAAGTCAATCCCTAATTCCTTAAGCTTAAACAAAATAGAGTCCCTTCCACTTTTTTTGCCAAGTAATATTTTCACCTCTTTCTGTCCAACTAAGTTCCAAAGGTAAGGAAACATAACTAACGGTTTATTATGTTTCCCCAAATTTTTCCACCAACCTGCTATTATTCCAGACTCAACTTTGAACGCTCCATCTCCAACGACTGCCTTGTGCGGCGGCATTTTAACTCCTGAAAGTCTTTCAACAAGCTTTGAAAGTTTGTATAGTTTATTGTACTTTAAGTCCAGCTTAACCCCATATAAAGCTTCTAAAGCAAGCGCCACTTCAGCCAAATCCGCGTTTCCCATTCTCTCTCCTATGCCGTTTACCGTTGTATGAATTATTTCCGCCCCTTCAGTTACTGCCGCTAAAGTGTTTGCAACAGCTAATCCAAAGTCGTTGTGAAAATGAGCCTCAAGAGGTTTGCTAAAATGATCACGTGCTTTTCTTGTTAAATAACGTATTGCCTCAGGATTGCAAACACCAAAAGTATCTACTAAAACAAGCGAGTCCATATGCCCTTCAGTTGCGACCTTGTCCACTAGGCTGAACCACCATTTTAGATCAGCTCTAGTGCCATCTATTGTGAAGAAAGCCACATGTAGACCATGTTTGGCAGCATAGCTTGTTGCTTCAACCGATAAATCTACAGCCTTTTCAAGTGGCCATTCATATGCATATCTTATCAAATGTTCACTGGAAGGAATTTCCATAGCAATTCCGTCAACATCACATTCCAATGCGAGGTCAACATCGCGTTTCATGCAGCGAGCAAAACAAAAAACTTTGACGTTTAATCCCTCATGTGCAATAGCTTTCACAGCCTCCTTGTCCTCTCTCGAAACAGCAGGCATTCCAGCCTCAATTCGATGGACGCCAACTTCGTCTAGCATTCGTGCAATCTCAATTTTATCCTTTTTATTAAAAACAATGCCCGCTTGCTGCTCGCCATCTCGTAATGTGATATCGTGAATAACCACTTTATTTGGGAGATTAAAATTTTTTTGTACTTCCTCAAGAAAATTTAGGGGGCTTACCCACCAATTCTTAGATATCCACTTTGCCATACACATCGCATCCAATTAGCTGTCATTTTCGCCCTTTTCTAAAATAAACTTTATTATTACAGTTAGGTAGTCTCAATGATAAAAGAGTGAATTAAAGGTACTTCCAAGTATGCAGAGATTTAAATCTTAAAACTGGTTCAGATAAAGGTGAAGAATTAAAAATAAAAAAATCATGGAATTGGGTAAATTGGTGTTGCAGTTGCTATTTCAGTTGGGTAAACAATTTCCATTTTGCCATTTTGCCATTGAGGTATCATCTTAAAGTACTCCGGGACGTATTTGTAACCTAGGTCAAAAGCAACTTTACTAAGTTTCCATGGTCCTACACATGTTTCAACTTCATTGTTAATTAGCCATTCTTTAATTCTATCTTGGTTGAGAGATTTTGTTGCTTTGATTGCAGCTTCGAGAAGTTGACAAGATGCGAAACCTAATGCTTCAAAGTGTCCTTCTGGTAACTTTCCATATTTATTTTGATATAATTGGACAAATTTTTTAGATTCCGTAAAGTTTAGGGATGGAAGGAAATCTAACGATGTTACAACCCCTTGACACTTGTCCCCAAGAATGTTCCAAGCCTCAGGAATATTACACGTCGCACCAAATATCATTTTTGGATGGTAACCTTGCTCAAAGGCTGTTCGAATAAGCAATGTTTCAATTGGCAAAAATCCAATCACTACAAAGATATCAGGGTTTGCTTCCTTAATTCTGGTTATAACGGCAGTAACATCCGTTGCTTCTTTTGGTATTTCATCTTCAAAAGTCACTCTTAATCCGAAGTATTGTGCTAACGCCTTAAAAGAGTTGGCGCGAGATCGCGGATAATAATCAGCTGTATTAATTACGCCAACTGTTCTAATATCTGCGAAGCTTTTAAAGAATTGCACATGCAAATAGTCTTCTTCCATGCTGGGCACTCCTATACCGCTTATTCCTCCCACTTTAGCTAAGAACTGGTAATCATAATCTGGGTTGTTATATAGTTCCCCTGCGGTGGACAGTGGGTGGATGGTAATTTTCTTATATTTTTCAGCAACCGGAGCCATAGCTAAAGAGCAACCGCTTGAATATGGCCCTAAAACAAAGTCTACTTGATCAACTGTTATTAGCCTTTCATATAAGCTCTTTGTCCTAGTCGGATCAGACTGGTCATCATACATTATAATGCGAACTGTCATACCCAATAGACCTCCTTCACTATTAATGTATTCCTCCCAAAGTCTATAGCCTGCAATTACTTTGTTCCCCATTGGTGCCAAAGCCCCTGTTTGTGATACGGCAGCACCTATCAGTATTTCAGTTTTAGCTTGTGGACGAGGCCAATAATAGTAGGCGACAATTCCAGCAACGATGAGAATCACTATGACACATGAAGCGACTATAATCCATTTTTTTTGCATATTAATCCCCTCTTTTTGTTAGCTCTTTCCCTTAAATATTTTTCGCAAAATTGCTTTAGTAAAAAATCGTGATAGATTTCAACATTTTTTGTACGGGGCGTAATCATCAATTGAGCAGAACTCTTTTAGGGCGCCCATTTTAAAGGAATCTCCAAACGGCCGTCACGCTTCTTATGAGCGTCTTTTACCCGCAAATCTTTTAGGTTCACAAAACTTTCTAAGTATAAGCGACTTCAAATTTGGGTTTGATGTGGAAAAAAGAATTGTAAAGATTTCAGCTAAACCAGCGCCTATATTAGTAGATTTGGCAAAAACCGCAGTTGTTGTAGTAGATGCACAGAACGCATTTTTAAGTAAAGGAGGAATGTTTGATATTCTTGGCTATGATATATTGAACCTTAGATGTTTAATTAAACCGCTTACAAATGTTTTGGACGTTTCAAGGAAGCTTGGTTTTAAAATAATATACATAAGGCATACACATGCACCCGATTTATCCGATACTGGAAATGCAGATTCTCCCCACTACTGGAAAGCACGATGCTCCGTGCTCGCACGTCAAAGCCCAGAACTTAAAGAAAAATTGTTAATTAAAGGAACATGGGGCGCTGAAATTATTAATGAACTTAAACCCATGGCAGGGGATGTAATCATCGACAAACAAAGATACAGCGGTTTTGTTAACACAGATTTAGAAAAAGTATTGAGCCATTTAAAACTTAAATACCTGTTTTTTACCGGAGTTGCATTAAACATTTGCGTTGAATCCACCGTGCGTGATGCCTTCCACAGAGAGTTTTGGCCTATCGTTATATCAGATTGTTGCGAGGCGGTAGGCCCCAAATATGCCAAAAAGGCAACTTTATGGAATATCAGCCGACTTTTTGGTTGGATAACCACATCAAGAATCTTTACTCAAACATTGCTTAAAAGAGAGCAAATTTCGGGTGTATTAAAGACTTAACCAAGCTCAAACATTGTAAAGGTGTCCGTGCATATCATTTCACAAAAAGTCCGCGAGCAAAAGGGATATGGAGCAGAAAATGAGATTTTAGACAATTTTATTCTTTAAATTATAAATACTACATGTACAAAAGCACTGCTGGGAGTTAAAATGCCTTATAATGACCTAAGAGAATTTTTGGGAATTCTTGAAAAAGAAGGCGAGTTAATAAAAATCAAAGCTGAGGTAGACCCCCGCTTCGAATTGAGCGCTATATGTAGAAAAGCTACCGATGCAAAATCTCCTGCATTACTTTTTGAAAAAATAAAGGGCTACAATGCTCCAATATTAGCAAATCTAATCGCTACGAGAAGAAGATTTGCCTTAGCATTGGAAACCACCGAAGAGGAGGTCACTAAGAAATGGATAAATGCTCTTAGGAAGGGTCCAACAGAACCAGTGGTGGTAAAAGACGGTCCTTGCAAAGAAAACATACTAATCGGAGATGAAATAGACTTGATGAAACTTCCATGGGCAATTCCATACTGGAATGAAAAAGATGGTGGGCCATATATTACTGCCCCGTGTGTGATCAGTAAGGACCCGGAAACAGGTTGGCGAAATGTTGGAATTTATAGGATGATGGTTCGGGGCAAAAGAACAACAGGTTTTCAATTAACACCCTTTAGGCACATGTACATACAAAAATCAAAAGCTGAAGCTAAAGGAAATCGATTTCCAGTAGCTGTTGCGATAGGCGCTGATCCGGTGATATGGATTTGTGCTGCAGCACCGTTTGCGTATGAAGTTGACGAAATTGCCATGGCTGGCACATTAAGGGGACAACCAATAGAATTAGTTAAATGTGAAACCATACCACTAGAAGTACCAGCAACCGCCGAAATAGTATTAGAGGGCGAAGTGATTCCAAACTTATACGAAAACGAAGGACCCTTCGGCGAATTCCATGGATATTATGGGGGCATCTACCCTAGAGAAGTATTTGAAATTAAAGCTGTAACGTACCGAGACAATCCCATATATCATGTTAGTTTTACTGGGGTAGGAACAGAAAATCACATTCTTTTTTCAATGTCGCTACAAGCAGAAATCATTAGAACTTGCCCTATGCCAGGATTACAGAACATTAACATTCTTGAGGATGGTGTTTCAATGATAGCCGTTGCTCAAGTCGAAAAAAGATTTGAGGGAATTGTCAATTGGATTGCAAGCGCTATACTTGGATGTGAAGCCGCACGCATGATAAAATATTTAATTGTAGTCGACGAGGATATTGATCCATTCGATCTAAAACAGGTCATGTGGGCGGTAGCAACTAGAACACAGCCGCACCGGGATATATTTATACTTCCAAACACTCCTGGCACTTCACTGGATCCCAGCATTGATTCTGCATTTAATAGAAAACACGGTCTTATATCAAAGATGGTGATTGACGCCACTAAAAAACCTATGGAAGCGTTCCCGGAGGTGCCTGACGTACCGATGGAAATTAAAAAAATGGTTGAGAAAAAGTGGGTTGAATACGGGATCGGCACATGACCAAACGCTTTACTACTCAATTATAATGGAGAGTCATTGGTTTGATTATTGACTTCTTCTGTCATATTTATCCTAAACAAATATTTTCTATAGTAAAGGAATCGCGTGTGCTAAGCTTTGCGTCAAATCCGTATTTTGTGCATCCTCAAAAAAGATTGAAACATATGGAAAAGTATAATGTTGCCATGCAGGTATTAAGCATGCCTCTAAGCAATGCCATTAAGGGTCTTAGTGTTGCTGAAGAAGTGCGTCTATGCAAGACGTTCAATGATGCCGTATTCGATATATGCAACAAACATTTAGGCAAATTTGAAGGTATTGCCTGCGTACCTCTTTCATCTGTTGGAGAAGCGTTAGACGAAGTTAGTAGAGCAATTGGAGAACTTGGTTTTAAAGGCATATTAGTTTCGTCAAATATCCGAGGCAAACCGTTGGATTCACAAGATTTTTATCCATTATATGAAAAAGCGGTTAAGTATGATTTTCCTATTTTAGTGCACCCCGCTGACTGTGAGAGTTACTATCTCCTCAAAGATTACGGCTTGATGTTAAGCATCGGATGGCCTTTTGACACAACGCAAGCCATGTGCAGACTCGTAATGGGCGGGGTCTTTCATAGATATCCAACACTTAAAATAGTTGTACATCATCTTGGCGGGGTCTTACCGCATCTTGTTGGCAGACTCCAGACAAGCTTACTGCTAAACAAACCCACGTTTCAAAGCCCAAAGCAAATTTTAGACAACTTTAAACTTTTTTATGCAGATACCGCTATAGACGGGTGGCGGAGCGGGTTGGCATGCGGCTACTCCTTCTTTGGACCTGATCGAATATTATTTGCTACAGATTATCCATTCGGTCCAAAAAATGGTGAAGTATTTATTGGAGAAAATCTCAAAAGTGTAATGGAACTGCCAATTTCTGATGAAGATAAATTTAAAATTTTTGAGCTAAATGCACGAAAGCTACTGCATTTACAATGAGACACTATGAATGGCGTAGGGAAGAATAAATTGAATTTACACGTTTTTTCGTAAGTGCAACGTGTTTCAAGCTATGCATTTGAAAATGAATTATCCGCCAAAATATTGTATAACTATATAATTCCTTCTCTTTTTAGTTTTCTTATTTCTCCATAAGAATATCCCAACAGATTTTTTAGAATTTCTTCGGTGTGCTCGCCCAAAAGCGGTGGCGGTCTGCTAATTTTTCCAGGTGTTCTGGAAAATTTCATCGGATTTCCAATTTGCTTTATTCTGCCTGCTTTTGCATGTTCCATTTCAATTAGCATTTCTCTAAATAAAACTTGCGAATCATTGAATATTTCGCTAATGGTGTACACAGGGCCACAAGGCACACCTTCCTTTAGCAAAATCTTAATCCACTCATCACGTGTCTTACTTAGAAAAACTTTTTCCAATTCAGAGATTAGCTTCTTTCTATTTTCGACTCGCTTCGAGTTAGTAGCGAACATAGGGTTATTTATCAAGTTTTCCATGCCTATTGCTTTACAGAAACTCCTCCAGAGTCTATCGTTTCCTACCGCAACTGTTAAGTATTTTTTGTCGCGTGTTTTAAAACATTGGTATGGCACGATATTTGGATGCCCTGACCCTATACGCTTAGGAACCTCACCTGTTGCGAAATAGTTTGCCGCCATGTAAGTTAACCATGAAATTGTTGAGTCAAACAGTGATACGTCAATAAACTGGCCTTTCCCGATTTTATTTCGAGCGATTAAGGCTGAAAGTATCGCGATAGCAGCGTACATGCCAGCTCCTATATCCGTTACTGCCACACCTATTCGTACTGGAGGCCTATTTAATTCGCCTGTAATACTCATTAGCCCACCCATGCCTTGAATAATTATATCGTAAGCTGGCCAATTTCTATAGGGTCCATTTTGTCCGAATCCGGTAATTGAACAGTAGATAATGCGTGGATTAATTTTACAAATAGTTCCATAGTCTACACCTAGTTCTTCAGTGACTCCGGGTCGAAAATTCTCCAAGAATACATCAGATTTTTCTACTAATTCGTATAGAATTTTCTTTCCATAATCTCTTTTGAGATCTAGAGTTAGGCTTTTTTTGTTTCGATTGATGCAAAGGAAGTATGCGCTTTCACCATTAATAAATGGAGGCCCCCAGGATCTTGTATCATCCCCTATCCCAGGCGTTTCAATTTTTATTACATCAGCTCCTAAATCAGCTAAGATCATTGAGCAGAAGGGGCCCGCTAAAATTCGAGACAAGTCTAAAACTCGAATACCTTCTAATGGCATATCCAAGATCTTGCGCCTCTGTTGAATGGTTTTCTAATTTGCGGATTAATTAGTTTTTGCCGTGTAGGGCATATCAACAATTTGTAATTTTTCACTTTATTACCGCTCACCTATTAAATTTTGGGGACACCAACTTAATCAGTGTAAGTGACTTTAGCTATCAAATCTCCTACTCATATCACCTAGTCTACGCTCAAGAAATTATGGGAATATGATTCTTAACAAGCCGCAGACGTTAACTCTGACAGCTCTTCATCACGTTTCAGGACTTCTCAGCTTTGCTATAGTTTCAAGTAGGATTTTTTGGGATAACCTATGTTTATCTACGAGGCTTATTGCTTCTTCAGGACACCACGCAATGCATGCTTGCTGCGTCATTGGTCGTCCAGGGAATACACGGCTTTTTTCTCTTCCAGCGCAAAGGTCACATGTTGTGACTTTTCCTTTCTCTGTGAAAATTATGCTCCCAAAATTGCAAGCAATAAGGCACCATCCGCAACCTGTACATTTACTTTCATCAACTAAGATTATACCGTTTTCTTTCGATTGCGTTAGCGCATTTCGCGGGCAAGCCTTAACGCATGGCGCATCTTCACACATTAAACACGCAACAGCCACATTTTCCCCATTGATCTGTGTCACATGAATCCTAGAGTATAGCGGATTAAAAGATTTTTCGCCGCTTTTAACAAATGAACAAATTAACTCGCAAATTCCGCAGCCGATGCACCTATCGATATCCACACTTATACATTTACTTTTTAAGTGTTTTTCAGCAACATAATCTGTTGACGACATATTTATTTCACCTTACTTTACTAAATAGATTTATACCTCCTTGGTAAACCACCCTCGGTCCAACATCTTTCTTCATAATAATCTTTAAGTAAAATTTGCATCTCATCGGGTGTTAAGATGCAACCTTTAGATGGGCCTTCAGGTATCGGGTTTTCAATAAACTTAACCGGGATATCATCATTTCTTTTGATCCCTGCATTAAAATTGAAAATCCTAGCTAGATCATTAATTTTCTCTCCGCAAATCCTCAGTTCTTGAGGGGAGATATTAATTCCTGTGATGATGTTATAAAGCTCAGCAAGTTCTTTAAGTTCATATACGCTTGCAAAGGATGTGCAAATACCGATTGAATTTAAAATTGTGAGAAAATCTTCCAAATCTTTTACCAGCCTACCTTTTCCCTTTCCTGCGGAAAAGCGGTCACTTATCCCTTTTATATCAAAAAGATAGGCTCCTTGTCCATCGTAGTAAGCGTCTCTAAAAGATACAGCAAAGCTTAAAGCAGCCGTCTTCAGTCCTCTCAAGTCATACCCGGCCAGTTCAACGCCTTTAATGTGAACGGCAAGTTTTTCTGCATTTTTACCTATTCCTTGTGCTGCAGCCTTCACCCCCTCTGCAAGAAGATTACCAATATCTTTCCTCTCTCCTATTTTCTGAATCAGCTCAAGCATATCCTTTTCATTTCCAAATTTTAAATGCAAACCACCAGTAGAAGCGTAGTCTATGATTTCCTTTTCATAGCATTCCATTGAGAAGCCTACTATGTTACCTACCGACACCGGGTCCATTCCAAAATAATTGCATAAAGCTATCGCTTTTAGAATTGTGTCTGCAGATTTTATACCACAATTGGGCCCAAAAGCCCATACCGAAACATAGTCGAGATAGATAGAAGTATCATCTGAATTAATTAAATGTTGGCATCCCATGGAACACGGAGAGCAAGCATGTGCCTTCTTAGCCAATTTTTTAAGGTCTTTGTAAATTTCATCGGCTGATTCAAATACTCCAGAGGTAAAATTTCTAGCGGGTAGGACCCCCAATTCGTTAAGAACTAAAAGGTCGCTTATGACGCCGGGATCCCTATACTTCACAGCTGGTTCGAATATTGTTGTTAAAATTCTATCTTTAACTATTACTTTTTCAGTTAGAAAATCTTCTTTGTAACATCTCACCGCAGTGGACCCTCTAGTTGTAAGAAGGGCTTCTTCACAGAAAATTTCAAGTCGTTGAACATCCCAGGCTTCAGCGCTATGACTTCCTCGTATTGCAATTGCCTTTAGATTTTTGGATCCTAAAACAGCGCCTAAACCCATTTTCCCTGACACTTGAACTTGATTGGTTAGAATGCATGAAATTTTCGCTAACATCTCACCTGATAATCCAATGGTAGCCACAGAAATTGAGTAATCTCCTAAATCCTTTTTTATGGCCTCCTCGGTTCTCCGCGGTGATTTCCCCCAAAAATCCCGTGCATCATTAAATGTTATGTCTTCATCGTCGACCAACAGATAGATTGGTTTTTCAGATGTGCCTTTTATAACAATTGCATCATAACCTGCCCGTTTCATGTGACCAGCAAACATTCCATGGCAAATTGAAACAGCAATGCCACCCGTTAGTGGAGATTTGCTAACGAACGTGTACTCCCAACCACTAGGTATCGGCAATCCACTTGTCGGACTTGTTGTGATAATTAACACGTTATCTGGATCATATGGATCGATGGTGGGTGGAATATACTCATCTGCTAGTTTTACACCAAGCCCCAATCCACCAATAAACTCTTTAATATACTCTCTATTTAACGTCTCAACAATTTTCTTTTTTCTTGCAAGATCAATTTTTAAAATTCTTCCACTATTCACAATGTATCATCTCTTTAAAATTTTCCCCGTGACTTCTATTATCTTGATTGCGGAATAACTACAAAAATCGACACACCGTTTACAACCAGTACACCGCTCTACAGCCTTAATTAATGGAATCATTCCTATTAAAGGCTCTATAAGAACGCCCATGGGACACGCAACAGTGCACGCCATGCAACCTACGCATAACTCTTCATTAATTTTTGGTTTAGGCATTATTAATGTTCCTCCTAATCGCTTTTGCCTACAGGAATTTCCATAAGTTCAAACGGGATCTTCTTAAGTGCAACTCCAATAATTTCTTCAATACTTTCATACCCTTTTTTGGCCATAAACCACTTAATTTCCCTAAGCATAGTGTTTACGACATCAAAGTCTCTATACACAGCTGTGCATATTTGTACAGCATTAGCTCCAGCCATCATACACTGTATAATATCAAATCCTGTCTGTATGCCACCAGAAGGGATCAATGGGATGCTAATTTTTTTTCTTAAGAGGGCAGTTGTGAGAACAGTTGTCGGCAATAGAGGATATATGACTGCGTATGGAACAAATTTCATGTTCTTTTTAATTTTTAATAAAACATTTCCGGGGAAAAGTGGTTCTTCTGTGTCGATATCTATGGCTAGGCCTAGGGGAAAGGATGGAAAGCCTGAACCGATATAAGCGAACGTGTCTGGGGGAGCTTCATTCATGATTTTCTCTCCAGCGAGGAACAAAGTTTTAGGGTTAATTTTGCACCATAAAGGAATTTTCACATGGTTCTTAACAGCTTTTATGAGTTCTATAGCCCTTTCCGGATGGTTTGGGTCACTCCAGTATTCACCTCCTCTAGTTGCATACTCTGGGCCTAGTTGTTCACCTACGTTAGGACAGACCATGTCAATTTCTATTGCACTGACTCCTGCTTCTTCAAACTTTTTTGCAATTGATACTGCTTCTTCTATTGATTTACAAGTTATGCTTCCAATTATGTGGCAGTTTTCTTTCTCAGCCAATTCCCTACATTTTTTCACTTCTTCAACCATTTCATCTATGCCAGGATTCCGATGCCCTTCACTACCGTCTATCCAATTTCTTCGGTATTTATCTAGCCAAAAGACCCTAGGCGGAGGGGCTCCTACAAGTCTCTTTTCAGCAGTTGATTTAGTAACAACTCCAGCGTACCCTCTCTTTATGAATCTTTCAATTCCCGTCGCGTTTTCTGCATATCCTGCGGAGCCTACAATAATAGGATTTTTAAACAATAATTTGCCTATTTTGACTTCTAACTGCATCTTTAAGACCTTTTCTTTTAAAAAAGTACGAACCTATAATAATTTTTCGTTTTCTATTTTTAATAAATATCTTAAAATATCTCACTTTAGTAAATTAGAGAAAACTTAAACTTACAAAGGGCGCAATAAACATCGCGAATGAACCAAGTTGCGCGAAAGATTTAATAATTATATTAAATAACATCCTCTTCGGTCTTTAAAATGGTAATAGACACTCATACCCACCCAGGTCTTGAAAAGAAAGGGATTGAACACAGACCCGGTTGCGCAGATTTTTGGCTTGGAAAAACATGGGAAGTTAGACTCTTACGAAAACTCAGAGAAGCATTAGGCGATCCCCATCCGGAACGTCCAATCGAAAAAATAGAAGAGCTTCCCGATTTCACCGTTAACCATTGGATTCAAGACATGGACAGAGCCGGTGTAGACATTGCAGTTTTATGCGGAATGGACGCGAAAACTGACCCGCCATACGAGTGGTGGTGGCATGTTTCAAACGACTATATGAAGGAGGAATTTATCGATAAATATCCTAACAGATTTATCGCGCAAGCAGGCATAAACCCTAAAAAAGGACCAAAAGAATGTATTAAAGAAGTGGAAAAAGCAATAAAGGAGTACCGTTTTAAGGGCATAAAAATTTTTACACCAGCTGCTGGTTTTCCAAACGATAAAGAGTTAATGTATCCAATTTACGAAAAACTTGTTGATCTTAAAGCTCACGTTGCAATTCATACAGGAGTGGAAGGGCATCCAGGGACAAGGCTGAAATATCAAGATCCAATTTATGTAGATGACGTTGCCGTCGACTTTCCAGATTTGAAAATATATTTGCTGCATTGTGGAAATTTGCATAATCCCAGCATTGCCGTTTATATAACACTGAGGCACAAAAACGTTTATACAGATGTTTCTCCGGCTAATCCCATTAGGATGCAATATCCAAAATACTACTTTGACATAGAACATTTACGGTATTGCGAGTTTGCGATACCTGACAAAATTATGTTTGGAACAGACTACCCATTTACGTATCCTATGTCTTTTACCGTGCAGTATTTCCGGACACTTGCATTATCAGACAAATTCAAAGAAAATCTCTTCGAAAAGACTGCAAGAAAGTTTTTCGAACTATGATGATTCGTCTGTACAGTGGATAATCAATGGACGCTAACGTTCTAATAATTTACCCACGTTACATGGCAGTTCATGGAGTCGCAAAAGAATTAATTCAGCAAGTGGCAAAAGTGAGGGAAATAGTGTGGGAGACGCCTACTGATGTTGCCAGTGAAACTTTTAGGCTCATTGAGGACGCGGACGCCGTGCTTGTTAGACTATGCAGGTTGGATGAAGAGCTGTTAAGTATCGCTGAAAAACTAAAAATTATTGCTATACATGGCGTAGGAATAGATAACGTCAATGTTGATGTGGCAACTCAAAAAGGGATAATAGTTACGAATACTCCTTATGCAAACACTGTTTCCGTTGCCGAATTTACAATAGGTTTGATTCTATGCTTAGCTCGCAAAATATCGCGGTTAAATGAAATCGTAAAGAGTAAAGGGTGGAAGTTCGGCGCAACCGTTGAACACGGCAGCGAGATTTCAGGTAAAACCTTAGGCATAATAGGATTGGGAAGAATAGGATCTCTCGTTGCAGAAAAGGGCAAAGCGTTGAATATGAACGTTATCGCATTTGACCCATATGCTACAATTGAGAATGCGCAAAAAATAGGAGTTAAATTAACTGATTTGGAAACTTTGTTGAAAGCATCCGATTTCATAACAATACATGTACCCTTGACAGCAGAAACAAAACACTTGATAGGAGAAGAAGAACTTAAGAAAATGAAAAAGGAGGCATTTCTAATCAATGTGGCCAGGGGCGGGGTAATAGATGAAGAGGCCTTGTATATAGCTTTGAGGGAAAAACGAATTGCAGGTGCTGCTTTGGATGTAATGGAATTCGAGCCGCCGGATCCAAACAATCCTTTATTGAACCTTGAAAATGTTATAATCACTCCTCACGCAGCTGGCAGCACTAAGGAATCCCTTATCAAAATGTCTAAAACGGCAGCGGAGGAAATTGTCCGAGTTTTGAACAATAAACCCCCACTTTTTCCTGTTAACCTTTCAAAAAATAGTATGGTTAAGTTGCCTTAGAATTAAGCTTAACTGTTTACATTACCTCAACTGTGTCCTTTTTGGCTTAAGGCCTCGCTTATTCTATCCATAGCTTCTTTAAGTTTCTCTAACGAAACAGAATATGATACGCGAATATAACCTTCACCAGAATCGCCAAAACTTGACCCAGGAACTGTAGAAACCTTTGCTTTCTCAAGTAAATATAGTGCGAACTCAAAGGAAGTCTTTTCATACTTTTTAATGTTTGGAAAACAATAGAAAGCGCCCTTTGGAACATTACACGTTATACCCGTAATTTCGTTCAGCCTTTTAACAACAAAATCCCTTCGACGTTTAAACTCTTTAACGAAATCATGGACGCAAGTTTGTGGCCCATTTAAAGCGGCTAGCGCAGCTTTCTGAGCTATGGAGTTCGCACACGTATTAGTGTATAGAATAAGTTTAGCGATTTGGGAAATTATCTCTTCTCTTGCTATGACATATCCAACTCTCCATCCAGTCATAGCATAGGTTTTGGAAAAAGCATTAACAGTAATCGTTCGTTCACGCATGTCGGGAAGTGAGGCAATACTAACATGTGTAGCGTTATCATAGATTATTTTCTCATAAACCTCGTCTGAGATCACAATTAAATCGTTCTCGATCGCAATTTTGGCTATTCCCTCTAAATCCTCCTGAGTTAGAACGGATCCCGTAGGATTATGAGGTGAATTAATTATTATTGCCTTAGTATGCTTGTCAATTCTTTTCGATAAATCGTTAAGATCTATTCTAAAATCATTCCTCTCAAGTAAAGGATAATGTTCTGGAATGCCATCAGCCATTTTTACACATGGCTCATAATGTGGCCATCCGGGATCAGGGATCAAAACTTTATCTCCTGGATTAACTGTTGACAGCAAGGCGCAATAAATTGCAGAGCAAGCACCTGGTGTGACAACAACTTCATTGTAGGGATCCGCCTCGATTCTGTTTTCTTTTTTTACTTTTTCGGCTATTGCTTCTCTTAACTCATCAATACCTGTAAAAGGGGTATAATGAGTAAAACCCTCGTCTAATGCTCTTTTGGCTGCTTCTTTAATGTGAGTAGGCGTGTCAAAGTCAGGCTCTCCGATCTCCAATCTTATTACGTCCTTCATTTTTCTAGCTTTATCAAAAATAACACGTATTCCCGATATGCTAAGCATGTGCACTTTTTGGCTCACAATATTTGACATTCGACCAAACCCCGCATGATTGTATAACTTTAATGATGGCACATTTAAAACTTATTTTCACGCTTTTATAGTAATTCCATCGTTGTTGAGCTAATTAGTTTGGCATCACTTTAGAATAAAATTATAGTAAACAATCGTCCTTCTGTTGAAATTAAGTGAACCCTTCACCATCATTAATGTTTAGTTATCTTAAGGTTTTAGTTAACTGATTGTTAACAAAAGCTATTTAAAACTATTTTTGAGTACCTTCTTTTATGGTTATAAAAAATGAAAATTTGATGCACATCAAACGCAATGTAGTGGCTGCCACATTACTATCAGACGTCCTTAAGACCATGTTGGGGCCATGTGGTAGCCAAAAAATAGTTGCCTATAAAGATTTCTTTTTGATAACAGGTGATGTTAAAGATATAATTGAGACTGTTGATATCGATCATCCTATTGTTAACTTAGTAGTTAAAGATATTGGACATTATAAAGAATACGTTGGTGATGGGACTATCCGCGCCGTCCTTCTTATGAGCCGGCTATTAGAAAGGGCTGTGAATTTAATTGATCAAGGGCTACACCCCAATATTATTGCTGATGGGTACCAATTTGCAATACAAAAAGCCAAGAATATTTTAACTTCAGTTGCAAAACCTGCAATACCTTCTGATTTAAATATTTTAAAACAAGTTATTAAAACCTCTATTGATAGTAAAACTTGTGAAGCTAATTTTCTTGCAGATTTGATGGCAGCTGCAATAAAACCAGTGATAGAGAAGAAAAATGAAGAAGTAGTTGATAATGTTAAGTTCCGCAAAAAAGCTGTTGGATCATTAACTGAGTCAGAATTGTATAGAGGGGCTATCATTAAAGCTAAAGGAGCGAGATTTGAAATGCCGCGAAACATTAAGAATGCTAAGGTTGCTTTATTCATGTGCCCGCTGAAAACCCATAAAACTAGAATGGATATTGAAATTATTTCCACTCCCAAAAAGCTGAAGGATATTACGGAAGGCGAAAAGAAATTAGCAGCTTCTATTGCGGATAAAATAGAGGCTTTAGGAGTTAATCTTGTTTTCTGTTACGAGGACATTGCAGATTCTATACTAGATCATTTTGTTAATTTGGGGATTATGGCTTATTCGAGAACTGCCTATTCAGACATTATGGCGATATCAAAAGTTACGGGTGCTAAACTTGTATATGATGTCTTTGACCTATCTGTAAATGATCTAGGTATGACGACTCAAGTTATTGAAAAAAAGGAAGGATCCGATCATTATGTATACATCGACGGAAGTGAAAATTCAAGATTTTCAACGATAGTTCTAAAAGGCAACAAGCACATCATTAACAACGCCGAAAAAGCATTAAGCCAAGCAATAAAAGTTGTTTCTGCACTCTCCAAAGATGAAAGGGTAGTGGCTGGAGGCGGAGCAACATTTATCGAAATTGCTATCCAACTACAAAAATATAGTAAAAACATAGAATCAAAAGAGGCTCTTGCCGTAAAAGCATTCTCAAACGCGCTTGAAGATGTTGTCTCCATACTAGTTGCTAATGCGGGCGTTGATCCCTTCAACATAATAAGCGAATTAAAAAGAAGACATTACAATGGGGACTCAACGGTAGGTATACTTCTTCCTTATGTTAGGCTTGAAGAAATGTTTGAAATTGGAGTAATCGAGCCATTGCATATTTTTGAGGAAAGTTTAAAACTCGCTAGCTCTTTGGCTATCACGCTATTAAATATCGATAACGTGATCCATATTAAAACATCAAACGCAAAGGAAATTTCAGAGAAGCAAGCAGAAATGGAATTTTCTAAACGAATAAAGCAAGCTGAGGAAGCGGGGGAAGATTGGATCAAAAAATTATATAGACTCCAAGAGGTAGCTAGTAAATGTGCTACCACGTAAGTGTTAAATTGGCAGCAATTTCTTTAAATCTCATTTTTTGCTTGGAGGATGAGAGCTTATTATGTCTCCTTAGGTCGGCAGCTAATTCGTGTAATCCGAGCTCGTGTAACCTTTCTTCGGTTGGAAGTCCATCCTCAGAGAGGCCTCTAAACTCGTAGTATTCGGTTAGCATTTCAGGATGATCCAGATATGCAACTTTACCTTTTCCGTGTCCCTCAGTTGTTGGTTCTTTCATTACTCTCCATGGTAACGTATCGTCTTTTCTCGAGAAGCCTTCTCTGGCATTGAAGGCTTTCTCCACCTGGATTATTCTTTCCCCGCATGTGAAAAGTTCTTCTTCACTAACTGGTGCGCCAGTTACTGCAGTGTACATTTTGGCTATTTTATTGAGAGGATAAAATGCAAAAATTACGTTTGTGATAAATGCGCATAACCCTAGTGCGTCAACAATAGCCTTATAGTTCTCTGCCCACCATATGGCCCTTCCTTTGGCTAATGGCGAATATAAATCCGCTGCATTTCCGTTTTTAAGCACTTTTTGGGCAAAATCCTTATCGCCTCTTCTAGAAAAGACCTCAAAATGCGCCAAATGATCACTTCTAGTTCCAACAGCATGGCCTAACGCCCAAGACTGTGCTGCACGTATGTCTACCCCGTCTAAAGCCATACCTTTTACATGCATTGCGTATCTTTTGGCTCCTTTCCCGATAATCATAGCGGCTCTTTTAACTCCCTCAGCAAGAACATCACCGAACCCTTTCCTATAAGCAATCATTTTAATCATTTCCGTTACAGCCTCTATGTTTCCCCACTCTAACGCTATTCCACCAGTGTGTTCTTTTGAAATGATTCCCCTTTGATAGCATTCCATCGCCATTCCAAGCGTGTGGCCTAATTCCTTTACGTCCATCCCAAACTCACTGGTTATGAGGTTTTGTAGATAACAGATGGCACCATAATCTGCTATATCTACTTGTGATGCAAACTGCGTTATATGACCAAATTCAACATTTTGTCCTTTTGTCCCTTTGAACGGGCCGACTTTAACTTCGTAAATACCCTTGCAAGCTACTGGGCATGAAAAGCATGTCGCAACTCCAACCTTGTATTTTCTCGCCCAAAGAAATGGATTTACCAGTACGGTCTTTGTCCAATTGTTTTCTTGAAAATTTTTTGCAGATAAAACTCCTTGCAGATAGTTTTGATATACTAGAAAAATAGAGCCAAGCGTCTTCCACATTTTTGCATATAATGCCCCATCTAAATCCTTTAATATTTGTTCGTTAACGTTCTTTACATGCTCCGGGTTCACAACTAGGGGTTCTTGAGTTCCCTTTATAGCAATTGCCTTAAGTTTCTTGGAGCCGGCTATACACCCCATCCCACCTCCAGCAGGGGCATGCCATTTATCTAAAATAAAACAAGCGTATCTACAAAGGTTCTCTCCAGCAGGCCCTATAATTGCAGTCTTTATTTTTCTATCTCCAACATCTTTTTTTATAATCTCGTCAGCTTCTGATATGGTTCTGCCCCATAAATGTCTTGCATCCTTTATCTCAACGCGATCATCGTCTATCATTAAGTATACTGGATTCTTACTTCTGCCTGTAATTATTATATGGCTCAAGCCAGTAGCTCTTAATTCAGCCCCAAAAAAACCGCCTCCATGGCAATGATAATAAGTTTCGCTTAATGGAGACTTCCCGGAAATTACTGTTCTATTTCCTCCTATAATCCCAGTGCCAACCAGTGGACCAGTACTAAAGATAATTTCGCTGTCAGGATCTAGCGGATCCAATTTTGGAGCTAAATCGTTATAAAGAATCCATGGTGCTAAACCTGATCCACCGATAAAGAATTTTTCTATACCTGACATTTCTTTGGTTGACCATGTTTTCTTTGTGAGATCTACTCTTAATATCTTAGTATAACTGTGTGAAACCATGCCCTATTTTCATTTCGAAACTCATATAAATTTTTCCTTTTTCATAGGCTCAAACAGGCAACGTCTTATATCCATTAATTCGCGCCTTTAGTTTGTGACAACTGTAATTTTTTCTTAACATTTCTATTTGTTGCCACAGTACTTGCCAGAATACGCGAGCAGACAAGGTGATTTGTGTTTCTCTGCTTCAGTTTTAATTGTGAGTCATCTTGCGAGTATTCATCTACCGATGATTAGGTTAAAGCGATAAGCGTATTTTTTATAAGCGTAAAATGACCAAAAAACAATTATTGGCAGAAAAATTTTTAAACCAAATGCACATCGTCTTTAGCCGTGAACCATATATGTTTAAACCAATATTCCTAGGTGTTTATTTATGGAAAACAAAACGCTAAAGGTCAAGATTCTGGGAATTTCAGCTAGTCCAAGGCATGGTAATACAGAGGTTCTCGTTAAAGCAGCGCTTAAAGGAAGTTTATCAGTGTCTGATGCAGAAACTGAGTACTTAAACCTTGTTGGTAAAAAAATTAATCCATGTTTAGGATGTGATTATTGCATAGAACATAACAAATGCGTCCAAAATGACGATATGAACATGCTTTACCCAAAACTCCTCTCAGCCGATGGAATAATAATTGGATCACCAGTTTATTATGGGACAGTGAGCGGACTTTGTAAGAACATGCTTGACAGAATGCGCGGTATTGGAACTAAAGAGAAACATCTGAGGCTAAAAGTTGGCGGAGCAATTGCGGTTGGCGGGGGCAAGAATTCAGGTCAAGAGTTTACTCTACTAACTATACACTACTTCTTTTTCCACAACGATATGATACCCATTGGAATGACTTCTCCTCATGGGCAATTAGGCGCGACAAGTTCAGCACAGAATATAGGCGATGCAAGACGGGACAAATGGCGGGCAGGACGTTTAAAACGCGAAACGTCGGCTGTTGAGATGGCATGGATGCTAGGCAGGAAAGTCGCATTGGTTGCGAAAATAGTTAAAGCTGGACTTAAGGTGACGGGACTTGACTTGCCGGACAAGCCGTACGGATACAGTCTTCCTGAAAAGCCATATATAACGCCAGAGGAAATCAAATGATTGTCAAAAAAGCCCTATGTTCTTTTTGTCATAGAAACTGTGGAATGCTAGTTTATGTAGATGGCGATCAAGTAAAGGATGTTAAACCCGATAAAACAGATCCTATAAGTAAGGGCAGCGTTTGTGTTAAGGGCTTGTCCATCATAGAATTTCATAATCATCCTGGGCGTCTTAATTATCCTTTGAAAAGGGTGGGTGAAAGGGGCGAGGGAAAATGGGAAAGAATTTCATGGGATCAAGCGCTAGATGAAATTGCAGCAAAACTTAAAGAAATAAAAGAAAAATACGGACCAGAAGCTCTTGCGATCGGGAAGGGAACTTATCGATCACCAGAACGCTGGGCAATGTATCGGTTTGCAAATTTGTTCGGGACTCCCAACCTTTTTCAGTCTGGGAACATATGCTTTTGCTTAAGCCTATTTTTGAACATAGTTACGTATGGTGCTTTTGCGTTGCCTCATATTCCAGAACTGGGTGAAAGCAAGTGTATCATACTCTGGGGGAAAAACCCCGCGAACTCTTATCCACATATGTGGAGAAATATTCTAAATCTTAAAAAACGAGGGGCAAAGCTAATCGTTATTGATCCTAGACGCACGGAACCTGCTCAACACGCCGATTTATGGTTAAGAATTCGACCCCAAAGCGACCTAGCTTTAGCGTTAGGTTTCCTAAATATTATAATCACCAGGTCGCTGTATGATGCAGAATTTGTAAAGAACTGGACGAATGCGCCTTTCTTATTTGATGAGAAGACTGGTAAACTTTTACGTGAATCGGACATAAATAAAGAAGGAAGTTATGAAAATTTTGTTGTTTGGAATACGCTTTCAAATGATATTGCAGTTTGGTGCTCTAACAAGGGAAAGTATAAACCTGAACAAACGGATCCGGTGCTTTTCGGCACATATAATGTTAGGTTAAAGGACGGACGGACTGTAAAATGCAAAACGGTATGGCAGAAACTTTTAGAAATTGTTACGGAGTACACACCTGAAAACGTTTCAAAAATAACATGGGTTGACGCAAATAAAATAGAAGAAGCAGCAAGGATTTACGCAACCAACAAACCAGCTTGCATCCCATGGGGTGTAAAGCAAGAACAAATCGGCAGAGGCGCTACTCAATTAATTAGAACAATTTGCATCTTACGAAGCATTACAGGAAATTTAGATGTTCCTGGAGGCGAACTGCTCGGAATTACAGGCGATTTATTGAAAGTGGTTCAAGACTACGATATGGAGCTCCCAGAAAAACTTCCAAAAAAGCAGAGAGAAAAGCAACTAGGTTTCGACGAATTCAAAATTCTCAGATGGTCAGTTTACGAACGACTCCTTGAAGTAACGCAAAACTGTCCATATGTCGGTCGGCTAAGCCAAATGAATAGTTGCATAACGCACTTACCTACCTTATGGCGTGCTATCGTTACTGGTAAGCCTTACCCAATTAAAGCACTTATTGTGCAAGGCAATAACCCTTTATTAAGCTGGACGAATACAAAGTTGGTTTATCAAGCTCTGAAAAAATTGGACCTATTTGTCGTTATGGATTATTTTATGACCCCTAGCGCAATGTTGGCAGATTACGTTCTACCAGCTGCATCATGGCTTGAAAGACCTCATATAGTCACCTTGGACGGTTGTTCGCGGAACTATATTCATTTAGGCGAAAGGGCTGTCAAGCCCATGTACGAGAGAAGGACAGATTACGAGCTATGGCGTGGTTTAGGAACAAGGTTGGGACAAACAGAATATTGGCTTTGGGAAAACAGTGAAGAGCAGTTAGACTATAGACTAAGACCATTAGGATATTCATTGTCCGAGTTTGTAACTAAACTACGTGGCATAAGAGGACCTGATGAATTTCAGAAGTATAAAAAGTATGGATTTGCCACACCCTCTAAGAAAGTAGAAATATATTCAAGCATATTCGAAGAGTTTGGATATGATCCCCTGCCAAACTATGAGGAACAAGTTCAACCCTCCAAAGATACTGCTGAAAATTATCCGCTGATTTTAACAACAGGAGGAAGAAGCATCGAATTCTTCCACTCTGAATTTCGCCAAATTAACTCATTACGAAAACTTCATCCAGACCCTGTTGTGCAAATGAATTCTGAAACAGCTAAAAAGCTCGGCATTAAAGACGGCGATTGGGTCTACATTGAAACACCACTCGGAAAGGTTATGCAAAGGGCTAAGCTAGATCCACATCTTCATCCAACCGTGGTTCATGCCGAACATGGATGGTGGTTCCCTGAGGAACCAGGAGCGGAACCAAGTCTACACGGCTTATGGAAATCCAATATTAACGTTCTCATACACAACGCACAAGAAGTTTTAGACCCTATAAGTGGCGCATGGCCGCATATGTGCTTATGTAGAGTATACAAAGCAAGTAAGTGAATGTTCTCTTGTTTCTATAATTAAAAGAGCAATACACGCTTGGTCAATAACCAAGTTTACAAGTTTCTTAAAGTTATTGAATGTTAGTAACTAAAAGTTTAAATAATTTTTGATGTGAGGATGTAAGGAGGCCTATGATCGAAGTAAAGAAGTCTATTTGTACATGGTGTAAAGGTGAATGCGGCGTTCTTGTCTACGTTGAGAATGGTCGACTTTTGAAAGTTGAGCCGGATCCAAACTATCCCGTTGAGGTTTATCCATCAAATAAAGGATGTCCAAGATTACTTGCAGCTAAAGAATGGTTTTACCATCCTGGGCGTCTTAATTATCCTTTGAAAAGGGTGGGTGAAAGGGGCGAGGGAAAATGGGAAAGAATTTCATGGGATCAAGCGCTAGATGAAATTGCAGCAAAACTTAAAGAAATAAAAGAAAAATACGGACCAGAAGCTATAGCTGCGACCCACGGCACCGAACCCAGAACGGTTGACATCGAATGTAAGGCGCGGTTCTTTTCTATTCTTGGCAGTCCCAATATTGTAGGGCAAGCTACGGTATGCTTTGCTGTAAGAGCTCTTATGGCGGAAGTTGTTTGCGGCATGTTCCCTCTTTATTCAGTGAAAAGTACAAGCAGGTGTATTGTGCTTTTAGGTTGCGAACCCCTAATCTCACGTCCCAAAACCGCTAAAATAATCTTAGAAGCAAGAAAAAGAGGCGCAAAACTCATCGTAATCGATCCTAGACGCACAAAATCCGCCTCTATGGCTGATGTCTGGCTAAAACTTAGGCCTGGTACGGATGCTGCCTTACTATTGGGAATGATAAATGTGATAATTGAGGAGGAATTGTATGACAATTATTTTGTTGAAAATTGGTGTTACGGATTTAATAAATTAAAGGAGCGTATAAAAGAATACCCGCTGGAAAAAGTCGAAAAAATCACTCGCGTTCCAAAGGATAAGATTAGAGAAGCCGCTAGGATGTATGCGACAAACAAGCCTGGAGTTATGATCGAAGGAATGGGGATTGAACATTTACCTAACAACGCTCAAGCTTTGCATGCAAGGTGGATTCTTGCCGCATTAACAGGTAACATCGATGTTGAAGGAGGCGAGGAATTGACAGGGCCTCATCCAAAAATGAGGAAGGCTGAGCTCACATTGATGGCGATGGAAGCTGCTTGGAGAATGAAACAACTTGGATGTGAACGGTTTAAGTTGTTTCAAGTCCTTGGGAGGCGAATCATTTCAGATTGCCAAAAGAAAGTGTGGTGCAGACCGACAGGGATTACGCAAGCTCACGGTCCAACCCTTTATAGGGCGATACTTGAAGGAAAACCATATCCCATTAAAGCCTTAATAACGAGCGATAGCAATCCCATGGTTACACAGGCAAACACAAAACTCGTCTATAAAGCTTTGAAAAGTCTAAACCTTGAGTTATACGTAGTTTTTGACTGTTTTATGACCCCTAGCGCAATGTTGGCAGATTACGTTCTACCAGCTGCATCATGGCTTGAAAGACCTGTTTTATGGAATTTTGACGACTATGCACCATACACTATTTTTGGTGAGGCTGCATTACCATCATGTGTTCCCGGCGAATATGATAGAAGGAATGAATATGAATTCTGGCGTGAACTTGGCCTTAGGCTTGGCCAGCGGGAGTATTGGCCATGGAAAAATCTAGAAGAATGCTATGATTGGTGTGTAAAAGAAATGGGGCAAACTTTTAAAAATTTAGTTCATAATGTTCGCTATGAGCATAGGAATCAAGAGTTTAAGAAGTATGAGAAGATCAACCCTGACACCGGTAAGCCTTTAGGATTTGCTACTCCCACCGGGAAAGTTGAGTTGTATTCAACAATTCTCGAGAAGCTTGGATATGATCCTCTGCCGTACTATGAAGAGCCGTCTGAAAGCCCTATCAGTAATCCAGAACTTGCTGAAAAATTCCCATATACCCTTATTACTGGAGGCAGAACCCGTCAGTTCTTTCACTCGGAATGGCGAAACGTCCAATCCGTCCGTAAATTGCATCCTTACCCATTGGTCCAAATTCACCCTGAAACAGCCAAAAAGCTCGGCATAAACGAAGGAGACTGGGTGTGGATTGAAACTTTAAGAGGTAAAGTTCTTCAAAAGGCAACACTTTTTGATGGCATGGATCCAGACATAATCCATGCCGAGCATGGATGGTGGTATCCAGAACTTCCCGCCGAAGAACCATGGCTAGGCGGTGTTTGGCTGTCAAACATAAACGTTTGCACTAACGATGATCCTAATTGCTGTAACCAACAAATAGGAACATGGCCTCTTAGAACAGCACTTTGCAGAATTTACAAGGCTGCAGAAATATCTAATTTATTTTGTACTAAAGGATAACCTCAATTTAAAATTGCAGTTTAGTGGCGAAGTCTGAACGTTTCCGAATAAAATCTTTTTGATAAACTCTCCACTAAATTCTAGAGAATTCAGAAAAACATTTTGGATTTCTTTTTTAGTCGACCTACAATTCCTTCTGGGCAATAAAGGATTATTAAAATAATGATTAAGCCAAAGATAAGCATACTTAAACCTTCATATGCTACTCCAATGGCAAAGCGAAGTTGCTCCATCAAAGTTGTGATTATCACGCTAGATATAAGAGGCCCCATTACGGTTCCTCTGCCTCCAAGGTAATTGGCTCCGATTGAGTACAGCGATATGGAAAACATAAATACTGCCGCTGGCTCCACATAAAGTGTGTAGCATGCATAAAGCCCCCCTGCTAGAGCTGTCGGAATTGCGCTAACTATAAAAGCCATAACCTTGAGTTTAGTGACTGGAACGCCAAAAACTAACGCCGTATCTTCATCCTCTCTAATCGCAATTAAACCCAGCCCCATCCTTGAATTGAGTAACTTATATGATATAATAAAAGTAAGGGCGGCCAGAACAAGGAATAACTCATAGTATAGTATTTCGAAGCTCAAGGGGTCAAGTGAAATTGTCGACTTTAAAACTAGTCCTAAAGCTCCTCCAGTAAAAGGTAAAAGAATTATTAAATATTGGAAAATGTAATTAATAGGAATTGTACCCAAACCAAAGTATATTCCCCTTAACCGTAAAAGGGGCCACCCTACTAATGCGGCGATTATTGAGGTTGCAGCTATTATTATAGGCAAACTCCATAAGTAAAGTCCAAAATACTTCGTTAACATCGCGGCGATGTAAGCTCCAATTCCAAAAAAGGCAACGTGCCCGAAATTGTTGTAGCCTGTAAACCCCCCTAAAATATTCCACCCAGCGTAAATGGCATAATTCATTAATATTAAAATAATCGAACTTAGCAGATAAACTTGTTTAATCAATGGTAGAATAATTGCTAGAAAAACCACAACTAGTCCAAACGAGAATAAAAATTTATTTTTTTCAAATTTCATTTTCCAAGAAGCCCCCCACGTCGAAATGACAGCATTAATAACACCATCATCCACGAAATTACTGAAGCCCACATAATGGACAAATATATCCCTACGAAAGCCTCAAGGAACCCTATTATAAATGCAGCGACGAAGGACCCCTCTATACTCGCAATTCCACCTAGAATAACAATTGTGTACATTTTCCCAATCCAGAATACGTGTGCCGCAGGATAAAATGTGAAGAGTAATCCTAGTAGAACTCCTCCTAACCCCCCTAAACTAAAAGCGATCCCGGCGGTTAGTGTATAAATGAGGCTTATATTCACTCCACAAATCTGAGCTGCTTCTCCATTTTCCGCGGTTGCCCGTATGGCCTTTCCAATTTTTGTATATTTCAGAATTAGCATCAGAAAAACTAACGTAGCCATGGATAAAATAAATGCAACGACGCGTATTAACGGGAATGAAATTCCATATAATACTATTGAACCAATCGCGTACGGGGTAATTATTGATCTATAAATATTTTGCCAGAATAATATCATAGCATTTTCCACAACAATTGCTACAAAAAAGGTTAAGGTCAACCTTGTCAAGGGATGTTGCTGAATCACTTGATTAACAAGAACTTTTTGTTGAACAGCTCCAATTATAAAAAGTATAAGCATTATAATGGGTATCGACAGAATGGGATCAACTCCCGCTAAACCATAAAGAAAGAGTGCTATATGAGCTGCAAAAATTGCAAAGGCTGCATGAGCTGAATTTGCTACGCGTGCAACGCCAAAATATAGACTTAGCCCTGCTGACAATAATGCATACACACCACCAAGTAAAATGCCGCTAATTAACCCTTGAATGATTAATGTTAACATACAACTCACACCTATAAGCCCAAATAAACTTTCTTGACATAGTCGTTGTTTAATAAGTCTTTACTCTGTCCCTCTAGGACAATTCTTCCGTTTTCCATAATATATGCCCGTTCAACTGTCTGCAATGCGTGCATTACATATTGTTCGACAATAAGCAACGCTATTCCCGCAGCGTTAACTTGTTTTATTGTTTCATACAGTTTTTCAACAAGTTTGGGCGCGAGGCCAGAAGAAGGCTCATCCAGCATAAGAAGCTTAGGACATGCCATTAAACCGCGTGCTATTGCCAGCATCTGCTGTTCACCGCCACTGAGCGTGCCGGCTAATTGATGCTTTCGTTCTTTAAGAACGGGGAATAATTGGAAAACAAACTCCATGTTATCTTTTATTTTTTCTTCTGCTCTTTTGATGTAAGCGCCCATTTCTAGGTTCTCCAGCACAGTCATATTAGTAAATAATTGCCGTCCTTCAGGTACGTGAATCAATCCGAGTTCAACTATCTTATGTGGAGGAACTTTATTAATTCTTCTGCCATCAAAAATAATCTCGCCGGAGTTTGGTCTAATCAGCCCGGATATTGCCCTTAGTGTTGTTGTCTTTCCCATGGCATTAGCGCCCAGTAAAGCGACCATTTCACCTTCTTTCATATAAAAAGAAACTTCACTTAGCACATTAAGTTCTCCATAGCCTGCACTGATATTATTAACTTCTAGAATTCGTTGTTCAGAAGGCATATCTTTCCCCCAAATATGCAGATATAACTTTTCTGTCGGAAGCAACCTCCTTAGGTTGGCCCTCACATATTTTACTGCCAGATTCCAAGACTATTATTTTATCTGCAACATTCATTATTGCCTTCATCACATGTTCGATCCAGAAAATTGTAATATGGAGCTCTTTTCGAATTTTTCCAATAAGTTGCATTGCTTCTACGGCCTCTGTTGGGTTCATACCGGCAACCACCTCATCTAGCAAGATAAGTTCCGGTTCAACCGCCAAAGCTCTTGCCACCTCTAATTTTCTTTTATCAACTAATGTGTAATGTTTTGCCATAACGTTTCCTTTATCACTTAAACCCACTAAATCAAGAATGCGTACAGCCTCATGTTTACTTTCTGCAAAGCTCACTGATTTTTTCCGCCCATAAAGAATAGCAACCATAACATTTTCGACACCAGTCATATCATTGAATGGATGTGGAATCTGAAAAGTCCTTGCAATACCACGCTTAGTTATTTGATCTGGAACCAGACCAGTAATTTTTTCCCCATTAAAAAATATATCACCTTTACAAGGGTGTACAACGCCACTAATACAGTTGAACAATGTTGTTTTTCCAGCTCCGTTGGGGCCTATTAAACCTACTACTCTATTTTTCTCCACTTTAAAATTTACATTATTTAAAGCCGTCAAGCCGCCAAATCGTACGGTCACGTTTTCTCCTTCCAACATCGCCATCCCTTATAATATGTTATTAAGATGTCGACTTAACTGCAAAGTATGCGTAAACTTTTGAGACGTCGTAAATCCAGTTTAGTACTGCAAATTCGTGTTTAGTGTGGGGCCCGATCGGCGGATCAGAGCAAATAGGTCCACCAGCGCCAAATTTAACGCAAGGTATGCCTAATTTATTTACTGAGCCGTGATCCCAAGCTGCTGTAGAATATGACAGCCTCGGCTCTTTCCCTAACATCACCCTTACACCGTCAGACAATATTTTAACAACAGGTGCATCTTTAGGGACCTTCCACGGGAAGTGGTACGCCCCTCTTTCTAATTTATATTTAAACGGTGAAATATCGCCTATGGCGTCTTCCATCTGTTTAACGGCATTATCAACACTCTCTCCTGGCAAGATTCGTCTGTCAAAAACAATTCTTACCACGTCTTGATTTGTATGTCCACCGCTGCCTAGTCCCCATTTAAATGTCGGAGGTTTTGGGTAACTTTCTATAGCAATGGGAGTCAGTTTTGGTCCAACGCCAAAATCTGGGTCTACAGGTCCAGGAGGGAAAGGCATAATCTTTCTAAGTCGCTGTAAGGCAGTAAAAGCACCTTCAATAGCATTCATCGCCTTCTCTTGTTTATAATCTGAAGTGTGACCCAACCTTCCATATACTGTTACCTTTATATCAACTCTTCCAAGACTTCCAACACCTATCGTCAATTGCTGCCCCGCGGCCATACAGGCTGCATGTACAGCCATATCTGCTTTGATTTCATCATTAAAAATCAAATGAAATATGTTGTCTGAACTGCCCTGATGCCCTCCGGACGTGACTATGAATACCACTTCACCGGGTATTTCAATTCCAGCGCGTGCCAAGGTTCGGGCAGCCTCTAGCGCAGCAATTGTTGAGGGTATTGTTTCGCTGGCATCTCTCCCCCAAACCACTTCGCCTTCAACACCAAATTCTTTGGGGTTAAACCCATCAATGTTGAGATTCTCAGCGTCTAAGACCTCGCCGGGCTCATGGATTGGGCTTAAATGGGCATACTCATCTTCGTCTTCTGCTGCTCCCCATGCCATCGCATGCTGTATAATTAGAGTTCTTTTACCGCTTTTTCCTTTACCCATTCTTGCAATTAAATTTCCTTGGTCATCAATCCACGTGTTAATGCCAACCTCATCAAAAAGTGGTTGCAGAAATTTCTGAATATAGTAATGGATATTGGGCTCCCTTTCCCAGTATTTAGTGTTGGTGTGTGGCGTTTTAATAGCTTCGACCACAAAATCTTTAGTTTCTCGAGCATTGAAGTATTTATCAATGGCATTTTTTAACTTCTTGTCCGCAACCATGTTTTGCTACTTCCATCAAAGGATGCTATTTAATGTGTCTAGAATTAAATTTTAAAGTCTTTATTTAAACTTTTCATTCTCTGTCATTTAATACAGGATTTCAATTATTCGCTTGCCACAATAACGGAGAAGGAAGCCTACGAAAATATTAGGGCCTTGATGGACTGTGCGCCCAAAAATCAAAGAGCTCATAGAATTCGCCAAAATCATCCGCGCCAAAAAACTTGGGGGTGGCCTTCTGCGCTGGGCTGCTTATTCTTGTAGGTCTTCTTTTCCGCGTCGGAATCCAACTGAATGTGCCGCAAGCCCCGCAAACCCGGAACCCACAAGATTTTTCACAAGCGTGCACCACAAACTGATGGGTGAAAATCTTGTGTCATTCTGTGTACAAAAATTGGTCAGAATCTAACTGTTTTGGTGTAGTAGCCCGGGGGAGATTCGAACTCCCGTCAGGGGCTCCAGAGGCCCCCATGCTTGACCGCTACACCACCGGGCTTCAATAGGCTATTAGTCCATTCAGAATAAGCCCACTCACAATAATAACTTTAACTGGCAAAACTGGAGAAAACTATTTTGTGACTAGGACAGGACATGGGGCGTTTCTTATTACGCCGTCGCTTACGCTTCCAAGAATCAGCTCCTTTATCTTGCTTATGCCTCTGGCGCCCATGACGATTAGGTCAAACTTGCCATCTTCAGCCGCCTTAACAATTTCATGGATAACATGTCCTTCCCTAAGCATGGTTTCAGCCTCAACGCCTTCAGCCTTGGCTCTTTCCTTGCCTTGGGCTAGTATTCTGGCTCCAGCCTCTCTAACGGCTTCAGCCACCCTCGAATATTCTGTAGGAGCCATTATTGGTATCCCAGGCGTTAATGTTGATGGTTCTGGAACGACTATGGGTCTGACGCTTACGGAATAAACATGGATTAGGGTGATTTTTCCATTAAACTTTTTAGCTAGTTGTATGGCGATGTCCAGCGCCCTTAAAGAGTGTTCAGAGCCATCCAATGGAACAAGAATTTTATTAAACAAGACTATCTCCAATTGTTTTAACAGCTTTATTCTCAAATATGCTTTTTGATTCTAAAAATGGTGAGGTTTGCCGTTTACAACAATGAAAAGTCTGTAGATTTTATCCTCCCCTTCATGTCAACTACAACTTCGAATTTTTCAGCCCATGGGTGTCCTTCTAAGTCTATGGGGCATGTTCCCTTAATAACCCAGCATCCGTCCCTCTGCTCAATTGAGGATATGTCTATCCTTTCAGTGTTCTTCCTCTTCTTCAAGAATTCTATGGCGATTTGCTGGGCATCCTTTTCCATAAGCACCTTCATTTGTGGCATCCTCGTTCAGCCCTTTTATAGTCGGAATCCGAAGCATTAAAAGTTATGAAGCCTCAATCATTAGCAAAACTAAACACAAGCGAAACGGCGATAGCTTCAAATTTTATCTTTTTCTCTCTCAAACCCTTCTCTCCCCAACCCACCCACATCCACCACAAAATACAAAGAGATGCATCAAACAATCAGTCAAACAAAACACCCAACCCCTGAAAGCCATAATAAACTTTTCCCAACAGAAACCAGTGATATTTGCGAAGAGTTTGCTGCTAAAGCTCTTAAAAAAGTGGGGGTGGTGGTTGGTTTTAGTGGGTGTGTTAGAGGGATTCGAGGGTGGTGAGTTTTTCTTTTGTTGTTGGCAGTATTATTTTGATTGTGGCGGTTCCTTGGAATGGTGTTCCATCGGTTAGGTAGCCTGTTATTCTCAGCGTGGCTGTGCCGAATCCGTCTTCAATGTTTATGTTGCCCAGAATGAAGCTTATTATTTCAGCCCTGCTAAATTTAACCATCAAGTCTGGTGTACCATCGCCATCATAGTCTCCAATAGTGAACGGCGCATAAGCGTCCACCGGAACAGTGAAGTTCACAAGAACCGTTGAAACATCAATACCGCCAACATCATAACCCTCAGGAAGCTCAACGTAGGCGGTTACCCAAACACCGCTACTCCTCAAATTCAAAGAAACAGGATTAGCAACAACTGTGGCTTTCAATGTGGGTACGATTTCGACTGCGAATGTGTAGTCTGACCATCCTGCTGAGCCTATATAGCTGAGGGCTAAGATGACGTAGTTAGGTTCTAACATAAAGGCTCTCTGAACACCGGTTAACGCTGGTTTGGAGAGTTCCATGTCACTTATGACATATTTAATTTCTCCCTTCTTCTCGGTGTAAGCCTCGATAACCGTTACTATGGCGCTTTTTCCATCTTCGCCGTCAAAACTGATTGAACCCATTTCCTGCCATCCTTGGAGCATTATGTAGTCTGTGCCGTACTCTCTTATCTTGGACACACCTGTATCATAACCTAAATAGGTAATTGTGTTTCCAAAGTCTGTTCCCTTTGTCGGAGGAACGGGGAGACCGTTAACTGTGTATGTTCTTGTTTGTATCGCTGGAGGCTTGCTTAGGTCGATTGTCCTGTAATTGTATTTGCCTTCTCCAGGGGTATCTGAATGAATCAGGTTGGCAATTCTCCAGTCACGGAAAATATCGTCAAATGTTACGGTGTAACCAAAGTCTTGCAAAGCAGCGTTAAGGCCGGAAATTCCAGACTTACCTCTTTTTACAAAGTAACTTATGAAGCTTGCCCCACCATAGTGATCACTTAGGTATGTCATGAATAGTGCTGCAGCACCGTAATCTGCCAGAATGTTTATGTCACCTTGGTCGCTCCAAACAGTTAGTGAATTGTCAGGTGTTGCCAAGAAGTTATTTACGTGGCTCCATATTGTGTGGGGCCATCCACATAATATTTGAGCAAAATCTGAGCAGCCCTCATTAAGCCATGTTGGATTTCCCGGGTTATAGTCGCTGTGAATTAAATGTTGGTACTCGTGTGCGAGTACAGATTCGTATAGATTTGCGCGATCTTCGGATACTACTAAGTCTGGCCTATCTGGGAACCATTGATAGCCTGCTGGTCCAAGTCTGCGCCACCATTGCCAACAGTCTAAATGTATCATATTTCGTTTGTAATACGTTTTTGTATAACTCGATGAATAGAAACCAGCAACGTAGGATGGATATGTTGGGTTATAATAGTTTGTATC
>JAVZLK010000012.1:0-40023 GCA_038883795.1 Bathyarchaeia archaeon | reverse complement strand
GCCTAAAGAAAGCGAGAAGGGCCTACCGCACGAAGAAGCTTGCCGAGATTTAAGCTACTTAAGCTATAACAAAAAGTGTAATAATTTTAATTACGAGCACAATGATTACTTCAATCGCGATTTTAAAAAAGAGAAGCCTAGGCTTTCGCTCATAATCTTAAAATAATCTTAAATCTTATTAGCGCTGTCTGTGTTGTTTCTGTTACTGTATTAAATAAAGTTAGGTTGAAAAGAAAATCCATAGAACGCGCCCGAGTTACAGTTTCTGTTAGTCGCTGATAAAAGAAAAGCGGAATGCGCCTATCCTAGTATAGATTTTTCTATATATAGAAGTTCCTATTTTGCATAAGTGAGAGTGAAGCAAATTTTGATCCTATATTAAATAAAACAGAAAAATGGGGGTGCGCGGGAGAAATCACCAGTAAAATTTGAAGCTAGGGCAACCCCGCCTTGTTTTTCACCTGACCCCGTAGGTTTTTATTTATTGGCTTGCTATTTTCTTTTTCGGAAGAATAAGAGACCGTTTTTCGCAAGTGTCAAATATGCCAAGTACGTTGTCAACTTTTTAATGCAAAGGATATTGCTTTTTGCTTGAATATACGCAGAAAGGGATATAGCACAATTGACATGAAATGTAGGCAATGACAGTGCACGCCATAACGCCAGGAATCACCTACATTTTGTTGATTGAATTAAAACATCAGTTTCTTGTTCACGCATCTTATAGAAGATTTTAGGGCAACAAAAGGAATATGACTGACATGTTTAGAGTTAAAAGTAGGTGTTAATGGCCGCCGGATTTTATACCAGCTGAATGGCCATTAACACTATATAAGTTTATAATTGAATTTTGGGTTTATTCAGTTCATGTTTTTCAAGTTTTGGCTTAAAGTGATAGGTGTTAAACAGCCTTTATAATTGTAGGCTTTTGGGGATATTTGTTTGTGTATTTGTGTTGTATAAGTGAACAGTAATATTTATTAAGACTTACGAAACGTTTTTCTCACGAGGTTTAAAAACATGGAGCCACAAAAAATAAATATGGTTGCTATATTATCCGTGGCATTAACAGTTATGGTTATTGTTGCTCTGGTAGCAGGTTTGTCTCCGGTCTATCATACAATCACAAACAGTGGAAACGTAAAAACCATTGGAATCAGCGTGTACAGCAATCAAGAATGCACCACAGTTTTGAACTCAATTAGCTGGGGCAATTTGGAAAAGGAAAAAAGCTATACAAGAGATTTCTGGGTGAAAAACACTGGAAACTCTAGAGTAAAGCTTAATATGACAACGGAAAACTGGAGCCCTTCCAATGCCAAAAACTATCTAACTTTAACATGGGATCTTGAGGGTCTAGTTTTAGAGGTAAATCAACAGCCTATTAAGGGAACGTTCACTCTTCGGGTAGCATCAAACGCTGCTAGTGGCAATTTTTCATTCACTATTGTTATAACAGGAACAGAATACTAACTCGACTCCTATTTTTACTTTGGTCGGCAGTGCGGTATTAGAAAGGTTGAAATATGCGCATAACTACCGTGACCATGAATCCTAAACCCAATGCGAGGGCAACAAGTCTGAGACGTTTCTTTTTAATAATCAATCTTGATGAGTATTCGGTTGCTGAAGATATGAGTTCTGACGTTATAAGTAAAATTATTGCCATGACAGCTAACCATAGGCTTATGTCTGACAATGACATTGGAAACTTCATGCCTTAACCCTCTATCATGCGGTACCAAACCTCAATGGTTCGTCCATCAACAGACACATCGTCTTTCTGCAATGTAACCATTTTTCCAGAAGTCTTAGCAAGCGCACAGGCTATAGCACTTGCGACTGGGCATCCAAGCATGTGAACACTTTTAAGGTTTTCCTCAAGCCTATATAGATCTTTATGGACTGAATCTAACATTTTAAGGTAAACTTGTCCATCTTCAATCTTCATTTCCACTTCTTTAGCCAATTGCAAACTCTCAACAATTATCGACGGAAGAGTTTCACACAATTCAGCTAGCTGAAATTTCGCCAAGTCTCTCCTTAATTCCTTTTCAAACTGCGCTAAAAGTCCTAATCCCGGCGGGGCGATACATATCCCATTTGGATTTTTAAGGAAGAATTTGCCTTTCGCTAACTCCTCTATTGACGGGGTGCCACCGGTGTCTGCTGAAATAAATACGACGGGGTCTTTAAGACCTTTTAAGTAGTCTGGAAGGTAAACCTCTTTCGGGTAAGGCGGTATATAATAACTTTTGCCCTTAAATTTTAAATCCCTTATTATTCTGTCAATTGTCGTGTATGTGGATATAGCTGTGGAGTCTAACAGACTGCTTGGAACATATCCTAACGGTCTTATAAAAAAGAAGAGGGCACCCCAGAAGGTTAGACCCAAACCTATGAAGGCCAAGATATTTGAGTTATATACCACAGCAAGGGTGAGTGCCAGTACACCCGGTATTATGAAGGCTAAACCCATTTTCCCTGATGGAATGCCTTTAACCTTCTTCAGTTCTGCTTTAAGGTTTTCAATCTCTGCTTGAAGTTGCTTAATCGTTTCAACTAGATACTGTGTGGTTGTTAATTCAGATGCTTTATCCTCTTTTTTGTGTTCTGAGCACATTTTCCAAATTAAAATATTGCAAGCCATCATTTAAGGTTTCTAGAGGTTAACTAAACTTTTCCAGACAAGTGTGGGCTTATTATCGTTTGATATTATGTCCATTTTTACAAAACCATACTCTTGTAAACGATTCAATCTTTCTACAAGTCTTTCAATTTTCAGGTGCTTGCCAACTTTCATTTTGATTGCATCATTTATGTCCGCGGCAGTTGCCACTTTTTTCGCTTCGCTTAGTTCTGTGATTGCTCCAAATACTAGTTTGTCCTTGGGAGAGGCAAAATTATTGAAAATTTTAAGGTTATTAATCCTTTTTCGCCATTCATTTAGATATTGGGTCGATTTTGCCGTTATTATGAAAATTATTGATAGAATAAGGAGGGTTTGTTGGGTTGGTATGCCCAAAGAAATCAGCGAGTGGGTTTTTATTGGTTCTAAGTATAGGGCTATAGCTTCGCCGAAATCTAAAAGTTGTTTTTCATATCGTTTATAATCGGCTGGGTTTCTCGTCAAAATTATCAAGCTTATTCTCACATATTTCTGTTGTACGGTGGTCCCTATCTTAAACGCGGCTTTTTCATACCAGTAAAGTGTTACTTGGGTGTAGTTTTGCTCGGTGTTCTGAAAAACCAAATATCGCGCTATGATGGGGCCTTCGAGTAGCTGTATGTCTTTTGAGTCGAGTACTTTGACTAGCGGATACCTTCCTTGAGCTGTTTGCCACGATATGAGGCAGACTTCCCAGTTGTGAAGGTTAGATATGCTATTTGCCACACTGATGAGAACATATACAGGCGGATTTGAAAAATTCGATGGAAAGTAAGCATATACCAGTGAGGCGTCCTGCCTGGATATCCGTTCATAATTGACGTCCCTGTATAGAAACTTCAATTCGTAGTGGGGCATTGCCGGAAAAATGTCTGTTATATTTTCCCATGTTGATTTAACATTAATTTCATCTTTAGCTATGGCGAAAACTGGTGCATTTATGCTGAGTACTACGGCTGAACAGCCTAGCAATAGAACAAGAAGTTTAGCCCAAAAAGTTTGAGAAGGCTTCCACTTCCACGAGTTAAGAAATTTTCCACAATTTAAACAAAAATCTTCCAACTTTTTTAATGCTAATTTACATCTTGGACATTGAGGCAGATTCGCTTTAGAAAGAAAATTTATCTTTAAAAGTTTCTCTGACGCAAAAAGTGTAAGCAGCATACCCGCAAATGTTAGGAGTAAGCCAGCAATTGAGTGGAAAATGAGCATGGCAACTTCCTCGCCGAAGAAATGTGCTGTAAAGATAATTGTTGTTATGCGTACAATGTTTAAAACTTCGAATACGACAAAACCAATTACAAATATAGAAATTTTCTTAAAAGTCGACGTTAACACGGTAAGGGATAGAAATGCGGCGAACATTGTTAAAGCTATAAATGTGTAGATTCCGGAGCAAGGTAAGTCAATGGTAAAGGATGTTGAATGCCCATCTGATGTTTGCAATAATATCGTAGGGGCTCCGTAGGCTGTAGATAACGTAACTGGAACCCCGAAGGGTTTAAGCAGCGCGTATGAAGCTTGTGTGTTAAAGTTTGCAAGGCTTCCTCCAAGTGTAGACATAACCTCTGGCGGAAACGGAACCAGAAAAAGAAGGAATAAAATGGGAAATATCAAAACTTTTAATGTTTTTAGATTAAAAAGTATAATGATGATTCCTGCAGTGAATATGGGCAAGGAAAGCATGTGATATTCTAGTGGATGGAAGGTGTAGGAGCCATACCAGTATAGGAGAAAAGCGATGAGGCAGAGGCTTAATCCGATAAATCCATCTATGTAGCGTGTTTTTTGTGTTTTCTGAAGCTTATCTAAAGATAATGAGGCTTTAACCATTTCCCTTTTTCGATAAAATAGGAAACCAGCTAGAAAGGGTATTAGCATTATGTGGGTTAGGGCTTCCGTGCTTAAGACTTCGTTAACTAAAACTTCCAAGTCACGCCAGTAAACAATTAGAATTAGAGAGAGTATTAAGAAAACTGCCAGAATATGCTTGTAGTAGGTTCTTATGTATGTGAAAGCTTTCAAGGAATACTGTTTAAGCTTCTTCACGAATTTCACCATATTAAAACGTTCGAGCAAAGGAACTAGTTAATGAAATAAGATGGTTCTAAAATTTCACATAAAACTGTTAAGGCCGTCTTTTCTTTAAATACATAAACAAGCCTAATCCGAGGAGCATAGTTGTTGCTGCCCCAGCCGTGCCAATGACTGGAAGGTCGGGTACTACGTTAAATGATGTTGCTCTAATCCTGACCACGTCGGCATGGTTGGCTTTCACTGTTCCGCCTTCGCCTATAAATAGAGCCTGAACACCCCAGTCGCCAACAATATCCGGCATGTATGAACTATTTGCGTAATAGATGAGTTTTCCGTTATACGTGGAGCCGTTACTCCAGACCGCAACGTTAATTTCGTATTTAACCGTCTCGTTGGGGTCCTTCCATAAGAATGTGACACTTGTAATATTTGGATTTGTAGTTCCTGCTGTGGCTGTGACTAGCGCTCCTGGTGGAACTATCATGCCATGATAATCTGTGGTTACGGCGTAGCCTGAACTTATAGCCTCCCATTGTGCAAAAGCCATATTACCCGCCATAAGAGTAAGCTAACAAACAAAGCATAAAATATTGAGAAGAAGCGCAATCTCCACAGCATTCCTATCAACACAGATTAATTCTGTAATCTTACATAAAAAGGCATATGGACTATAGTTATAGAAGAATCTAGAAAAGATCTATTTTGCAGAGTTTCCGCTTATAAACTCCAAGCGCTGCAAAGAAGCTGGCTACGCCAAAAATTGGTCCTAACGGGTATTCCGGAACCACATTTTGTAATGGAACCACAACCTCTATTATCGGAACCTGTGTGTTGCTGTTAATCCATACAATTACTGCCAGCGTTTGACCTGGTCCTGGAACAAAATTTTCGCCGTTTGCATTAGCCGCGTTAATCATAGCTTGTGCATCCGGGTCTGATGGCCATGTTCCTCCATCAACAAAGTACCATATTGCAGCTTGCACGTCTTCCCATGAACCTTGTTTGTTGTTTAGAATATAGTTGACTTTTGGCCAGTCTGGATCCGGATGAGGGTTATTGGCGTCGTAGCTGGAGTACAGCCTTGCAGAATATGTTCTTCCATTATAAATGTAATGATGTTCGTCAACACACCATCCTAGGAAAACGCCGTTCGAAACATGGTACCCGTCTGGAACGTTGCTAAGGTACACATAATAGTAACACGCGCTGCTTGGATACTCCACTTTTACCGTTACTTGGCTTGGCGGCAAATTAATATTAGGTCCCGTTATTGCATTTGCAAGCCTAGTACTAACTAGAAATAAAGCAGCCATCGCCGTTATTGCTAAGACTACTTTACTAACAGTCTTCACTTAGTCTTTCTCCCCGGTTTTCTCCCTTGCTAGAAAATGCATATTATACAATAAAAACATGTATGAAATTAAAATATAGAAAATTTCAGATATTTTTCCACAATTCAACCGTGATTACTATTTTCGGCGGCAGAAGATATGATCGTTTTTAGAATCTTAAGGCCGTCTGAAATTATCCTTAACCTTGAAATATTGTACTCTCTTTTTCTACAGCTAATTGGAACTTCCTTAAACTTAAAGCCGTTTTTTAGCCCCTTAACCGTTATTTCAGTTTCAATCTCATACCCGCAAGATTTCAGATTCACCTTTTCAAGGAACTCTTTTTTGAAGGCTCTCAAGCCTGTTTGACTGTCTGTTATCAGTTTTCGTGTCAACACCATAATCGTTACATTGATAATGCGGTTGCCAAGCATGTGAAGTTTGGATGTGTAATCTTTTCCGTTGCCTAAGAACCGTGAGCCGGCTACAATGTCCGCTCCGTTAAATAGTGGGTAAAGCAGATCTGGGATTTCCTTTGGTCTATGAGAACCGTCAGCATCAATTGTTACAATTATGTCGCCTTGGGCGTGTTGGAAACCCTTTCTTAGGGCGTAACCCTTTCCTTGATTCCTTCCATTAGATAAAACTGTAGCCTTATATTTGCTTGCTATCTCTTTAGTGCGGTCCGTTGAGCCATCATCAACAACAATGATTTCATAGGGTAAACCCAAGCTGTCCATTACCTGGAGAGTTTCTTCAATGACGTTGCCTATGGTTTTCTCTTCATTGTAAGCTGGAATAACCACTGAAACAACAGCGCTTGAAGGATTTTGCATTAGCGCTCTCCTTTCTCTATTAAGAATTTTCAGTTCTGAAAATTAAACCCCTATGGATTACTAATATAGAAGACTTCCCCAAAGTTATAGAACATAATTCATTCCGCAGGCTCTGCCTCGATGTGTATATCAAAACTGAATTCAATCACGTTGTAATAAACTAAAAATTCTATAAAATCTAACCTATTTGACACGTTTAAAGTTAATGTTGCAAAAATTATTTGCTTAGGATTTAAAACAATGCCGCTGCAATTCCATGCTAGGTTAAATGCTTCCGCCGCCGATAACGGCAGGTGACTAGTAACATTTTCTCTTTCTGAATTTAGAAGTGTGAAGTTTGACTGTCTTAGGTTCAAAGTTACCGGCGTGTTACTTTTGCTATTATTAATGTAGAATGAACGGTTTGTCAAAGTTCCCGGATAAACAACCCCCCAATTGATTTGCGTTCCCTCTAGATCGCCGCCGTAAACCTCAACACCGATTGCCCTTATAGTTCCTAAACTTGGTAAGCGAAAATTGTGAAACTTACTAAGCCACATCGAAGCCATAGTACTTAATAGCAACGTTGCCAAGGAAACAACGACACATAAAAGTATCACTTTCCAGCGCCGTCGAGTAAAGGCAATCATAGCATTTAAAGATGATTTCATGCACTTACCGTCCTATTTGAAGGAATAAAATATGCCCAGTTATTAAGCACCACTTTCAAAGTATTATTTCTTTCTGTCGGACTCTTCTAAAACTGCGATTCTATTTATCGGCTTTTTAGTTATCTTTCCTCCTATAAACAATCTTTTTGGCGAAAAATGATGACATAAGTAGTTTTTGACTAGTTATGTTTAGAATTTCAAGCTGCACTTGACAGCTTTTCCATGGTTTTAAGCGGGATGTTTAATAATTTTGAGATTATTCCAAGTTCGGAGAACATCGCTTTGAGGTTTTGGGCATCTGTTCTATTGATCGCGCCAATTAATGGAGCCGTAACTAAGTATGTTATTATGAATGTTAAGCCTCCAACTGTTAGCTCTATCCAATCTGTAGCATATTTAATGAAGTTTGTTGCTAGAAATGTGAAAACCGCTGCGATGAGTGATGCCGTTATTATCTTTATTGACGATTTAATTTCTGCTTTTATCTTGTAACGCTTCCATATCCAATACAACCCCAGGAACAAACCTGGTATTCCAGCCGTTATACTCGTTATGATTAAACCTATTATCCCAGCAGTTGGTATCAGTAAAAGGGCTAGTGGCATGCCAAACGTTAATGTTATTAGGCTTATTTTCATCTGAATCTTTGTTTCGCCTATACCAGCTAGGAAACTCCCAAGGCTTAGGCTTCCAAAGATCGCGAAAAGATTGCTTATCACATAAATGGTTAAGAATAGAGGCGCGTGAGTCCATTTTTCTCCGAATAATGTGCTTATCATCGGCTTGGATAAGACCATAACGGCTGTTGTGGCTGGAATGAGAATAAATGCTGAATACTTAACTGAGGATGTGAAGACTGTTTGGAGTAATTCGCTTTCTTTTTGCGGGTTTATTTTTGAGAAAACTGGAAATAAAACAGTAGATATGGGTATTGTGAAAAATGTTAACAATGTGGCGAACTGAGTTGCTACTTGATAGTTTCCTATCATAGCGTTGTCGCAGTATATAGCCATTAAAAATGCATAGAATTGCACGAGGAAGCCGCTTATAATTGAGGCTATTGATAGTGGAATACCATAACGCAGCATTCCTTTTAGAGTTTGTAATTCATCTCTTTTCTGGGGGTTTCCTTTCTTCAGCTTTTTGACTATAGCAAAGTATAGCATTGTTAAGCTTATTACGGCTGAGGTTGCAAATGACACTGTGTATCCCAGGGTCGCTCCCAGCGTGCTGTAACCTATAAAAACTAGAATTGGAGACATTATAGTTTTGGCTATGGCTTGGCAAATGTTGGTTAAACTGTTTAGTTCCATTCTTTCAAATCCTATGAAGCTTGATTGAGCGGTGATTATTATTGATCCTGCGAGTATTGTTGTGGAGGCTATGGCGATTAGTTGTGAGGATTCCGGTCTTTGGAAGATTGTTGAGGCGATAAAGATTGAAAGTGAGATGAGAATTAATGATAAGATGAGGCCTGTAGTTATTTCGAATGTTAGACCGACAAGGATTATTTTGCGGGTTTCGTTTTCCTTGTTTTCCGCCCTTAGGCTGGCTGTGTATTTGGTTATGGCGGAGTTTATTCCCCAGTCTCTAAAGAGTATCGCCATATATGATGGGATTAGAGATATGGAGTATAGGCCATATTCCTCGGGTGTCATTAATCTAGCTAGGATTATTGTCCCAATAGCCATTATTACAGTGGAGGCTGCCACGCCCATGAAAAGTTGGAAACTCCCCGTGGCGGATTTTTTACCCATTTCTAGAGCGTTTTGCATAGTTATAGCCTTCTTTTAGGACTTATTATACTCTAGTTTTCTGGGCTTGTTTTGGTTTGCTTTTTTATTTTGTTATTGTTTGGGTTTTGCTTGCCCAGTTTTTTGTTGAGGTTTTCATAGTGATTTTATGGGCATTTTTGCTGGTTTGTTTGTCTTGGTATGCTCTTTAGTTATGCTGGTGAGAGAGTTGCGTGTAGATATTTTTAAATACGGGAAAAAGTTGACACGGCATTATCGTTTTGTTGAAGAAGGAAGAGGAAAAACCGGTTGAGGCTTATCCTTCTGAAACATGTTTGATTTGAGCACGCCGTATAGCAAGGTTGCAGCATACATCCAGAGGTTAAGTGAGAAAATCATATTTAATATTATTGGTGATCTAAAAATAATGTGCACTTCACCTCGATGTTGTCCCAGCCGCTAAATCATAACAACACATGAGTTCATTATAAATGTCCAAAATTTTTTTAACCACAGATTCAAATGAGAATTTTTCTACCATTAATCTCCTTCCTTCTTTGCCTATTTTCTCTCTTACATGTCCATCATTTAGCAATGATTCTATAGCCTCAGCCAATTTTGTATAATCTCCTGGTGGAACCAAAATGCCGCTTTCACCTGTGTTAATTATTTCTGGAATTCCTCCAACTTTTGAGGCTATTACCGGAGTTTCACACGCTAAGGCTTCTAAAACCACGTTTCCAAAGGACTCGCTTAGGGATGGCACCACCACAATTGACGCAGTTTGATAGTATTCCAGTATTTCTTCAGGCCTCTTTGGTCCTAAATAGGTAACCTTGTGGCGTGTTTTCTCGTTTATTTTGTTGATTAAATCGAAGACTTTCTTATAGTATGTTGGGTCTCTAACTAATGGTCCTATTATTGAAAGTCTAACTGGTGTGCTTACGCACTCGAGCGCCTTTAGGAGTATGTGTAGCCCTTTATATTCTTCAATTCTCCCAACATACAGCAGTGTATTCTCACTTCTCTCTTTGTTTCCGGGTTTGAATTTTGATGTATCTATCCCGTTTGGAATTATCCTGATCCTACCTTTGGGCATGCCCAAATCTAGAAGTAAGCGTGAAACGTAGGCTGATTGCGCAATGTATATGTCTGCAATGTTTTTCAGCATATGTCTACACACGAAATTTCTTTTAAAGATAAAGTAAGTAACGTTTAAGCATCTAAGATGAAACACTTTTGGCTTGCTTATGGCATATGAAAATGCTGGGAAACTTAGGTCAGTCTCGTTATGAAAATGTATCACGTCATATTCGTCGAGGATATGCGCAAACTTTCCGGGGATAAAGTTTACCATGAAATTAATTTTATTATGATGTAACTTTGGGGGTAATGGGTTGACAGCAGGTATTTTAATGACCGTCAATCCATTTATTTTTTCAGTTTTTCCAAAAGGGAGAGGATTTCCGAGCTTGTTTAGACTAAAGGTCATAATATCTGTTGATATGCCAATGGCGTTAAGTTCTAAGGATAAGTTTTCTATTTGTGTCTCCGAACCACCAAGCACTGGGTAATAAAATGGTGTAACCATCAACACTTTCATTCAATCACTGCCATATATGCCAAATCGTTAGCAATAAGCAGAAAAAATTTCAACAAATTTCTTTCGAAAGTTTGAATCTGAAAACTTCTGCGCTATTGAGTTCATTTTCCTCGCTTCTTTCATCGACCACGAGTCAAGGGCTTTTTCAACTTTTTCCGAAGCGTCTTTAATGTTTTCATAGACAAACTCGGCAGGGACAAATTCTTTTGCACCTCCGATCTTGTAAACTACCGGTATGCAGCCCATTGCCATTGCTTCAGCTATCGATATCCCAAAGTGTTCAATTGTAGGTGGGTGTAAATAGACTTTTGCTTTGCCTAGAATTTCCATCAACTCGCTCCTCGAAACATTAGTTAAAATTCTAACCTTACCCAATAAACCAAATTTCTCGATTTCTGTATTTATTTTTCGATATACGTTTTTGTCGTGTAGCAATCCAACTATAGTGAACTTAATGTCCCTTCTTCGTAAAATGTTCGCGATTTGGGGAATCACCCAAAGTTTCTTGTCCTGAGTTATGCGGCCCACGGCCACAACTAAATTTTCTCGCCGCGCTTTTCCATACGTTCTAAATCCTTGTAAGAACGTTGTTGATATTGGAGGATAGAGCACTCTTGCGTCAACTCCCAACGCTTCTTTTATAGCATTTGCTGTAAAGAGACTATTAGCAATGAGTAGTTTCTGATAATATTCTTCGAAGTTTCTTTCAAAAAATATGTAAGGTATATTGATCGAGTCGCTTAAAATTCCTCTTCTCTTGGTTAAGTATGGGAATTTTCGTTTGAAAAGGAAATTATTGATATATGGGAAGTGGATGTAGGCAATGTCTGTCCAAGGAAAAATGTAACATGAGTATGTATCAATTGTCAAATTGCATTTCATTTTTAGTGTTAAAAGCTTAATGGCATTTTCATATAGATTTAATAAATTTCTGGATCGTAAAATTGAAGGCTTCACAATAATCTTTATATGGTTTGATAATGGTTCACCCATTATTTTTAATATTTTTTCTTGATTAATATCATGGCGGGTGAACAGAACAACATCATATCCGCTTTCTGCTAAGGCATTAACTACAGATATAGTTACTGCTACTGATCCACCAAAAGATTCGAGACGCATGGGGGGATGATAAACACCAACTTTCAATTAATATTCCTTTTCTTTTGCTGAAGATTTCAAGCTATTTCTATGTTAAGAGCCCCTATAAATTTCACATTCACCATTTGAGTAAATTTTGTTTTGATTTTCTAGTATAGAGGTAAATTGTGTTACATTAAATATATAATATCCTATCTCTGGCAATTCTGCTTGAACTTTACCGTCTACTGTGCTTAAATAGCCTAAGTAGGTAAACTCATTACTTGAATACCATTTGGTACGATTTGATAATAGAGATATGCGCCCTGTTTCAACTAAACCATAAGCCAATAAAACATGAAATTTTGATGCAAGATCTGCATGAATTACCGTATGCGATAGGGTCGTATGGTGGGAAAGCCAAAACGCACCGTAAACTTCAGTGGTTCTAACAACCGTGTTATGTAAGCGCAAATTATCCCATCTATACATACTTAAAGGTAAAGATTCACAGTGTACTTTCGCAACTTCATATACAAATCCTGTTTGAAACAAAAATAAGGAACCTAAAAATACTAGCATCAAAAACGACACCAACGAATTTTTAGACTTTATTTTTGGTTTTGGGATATATTTGCTAAAACATTGTATTCCAACGATTTCTAAAGGTGCTAATATGATTAAGGTTGTTTGAAAGAACCTACTCATGAGGAAAGTGTCTGCGAGTCTTGGAAGCAGCAGATTCATGGCTATTATCAATAAATTTGATGCGCAGACCATTACATAATCAAGACTGAAGCTCATTTGTTTGCTTGTGACGACTATTAGAAATCCAATTACAAGAAAAATTTCTGATAGGAGAAACAAAAATACGCTGATTCGGTGCAATATAGTGGGTGCTTCAACTAACCCTAGTCCCTGCAAAGCTGAACCTCTCGATTGAGGGTTCGTAAACTCATTGATGTTTCGCTGTACGGTATTTATTGAATCTAAGAGGATATTAAATGATTCTCCTGCGTTCACATACAGGTACCAAGAGAAGGAGGTTGTTAAGAAAAGTGTCATCATAGCTAAAGGTATCTTATGATCTATGATTAATGTGTGTGTTTTAAAATAGTTTACTAGATAAATAGCAAGTTTAGAAAATAAAATGATAAAAATGAATATGTAGTTCAATGCGTAATGAGAAACCACTAAACCGAAAGCAAAGAGCACAAATAAAATATTCTTTTGTGAAGACGAAATTTTTTTATTAAAAATCAAATAAAACAGAAGAACATAAAATAATTGGGCAATCATCTGTTTTTCTGATCCCCATCCCTTACCTGAAGAGATAGTTATAAAATAAAAAGCTGCTAGGAAGGCCGCTTTCCTATTTGTTTGTGTTTCATATAATTTATAAACTCCAATCACAACAAAGGAAACAATAAATGGATAAATAACTTTAGCTGTCCATGATACGTCCAGTCCCGCCATTTGTGAAAAAATTGTGGGCAGAATAGTTACACTTAACATGGAATATGTCGGAAATAATGCGGGTGTTAATGGTGATGGCACGAAAGTGGAGTTCCAATAAAATTTAATTTGCGTTAATCTAAAAGCATAATATTCAATCCATTGGTCACCTCTTCCAGTAATATAAGGAGTTATGAAGGGTGTTTCGTTGCAGGCAAATAATAAAAGCGAAAGACAGATTGTGAATAGAACAAAAGGATAATATTTTGCGAGGATCATTTTTTCAGAAGTCATACTCAGTATAACTAGGGCAAGTGTAGCAAGCAAGAAGATGAGCAAAATAAGATTATTCCCAAGCACAATTGCCGAGAAAATTCCAAAACCGCCTAAGAAAGCGATAGAAACAAAGATTATTAAAATGTAAAGAGGTATTTTGGCTGTCAATGATTGGGACTCTTTATTTCTAAACTCGCCCAATATAGCTCCAGCAAGCACTACACAGCTTATAGTCGTTAACGCTAACCATTCTGAAAGTGGTTGCGTCATTCCCATCAAATTAAAAATTTCGTTTATAAAGACCCCAAGTAACATAATAATCGCCATGCTCAATCCAATGGAAAGAAGAATTATTTCCGCTTTGTCGAGACTGCTTAATTTAAACAGCCTAAGTAGAATAAATCCAGGGATAAATGTAAGATATAAAAAGACTATAACTTGCCTTGCGATGGGAATATTAAATAGTACCGTGACGCATACTATTAATTGCAAAAACATTATAACAAATAAAAGGTTTAGCTTGAATCTGTTATTATGTAAAGAATTCATTTGACATTCTCCAACAAAGTATATCTAAGAGAAAATATGGTTTGTCTAGTCTTTGATTATCGCTCGTTCCAATAGATTTTCTTTGAAATTATGAGTAAACAGAGCATTAGAAGGAATAGGATTCCGCATAGTGCTATTGCTGATAAGGGGTGCTCTTGTGGTTTAATACTTAATGAGTTTAAGAGTATCACGACTTTGTGCGAACTATGTGAATATGTGAAATGCACTAACCAAGCATCTTCATTGGAAACATATATGTAGTCTATTTGAGTCCCATCTAAGTGGACTGTTAAGTTGCTTATATCTTGAATTAAGCTTTTTGCTATTGTTACATTTGCGAAGCCTATAGTTCCTGTAGGACCGGAAACCGTAAATGTTATTGTTTTGCTCGTGGAGTTAAAGGTAAGTTCTGTTATTGTAGAATTAGAGACTATAGAAAATGGTGAGGCCCAGACCTCTATGCTTTGGGCACCTACTGAGTCATCGATTACTGTTAATCCGTAGGCACTATCAAAAACTCCTGATATTACAAAAGTTTTAGTTCCCGGAGTGAGAGAAACATAATTATATTCCCATCGTTTGTTAGATACAGACCAAGACATCTGCGAATTGTTAACATATAAAAAGCCGTTTACGTTGCCAAAAATGGTGCTATCATATTCGTATATTGCTTGGAACCAGATAGTTACCGTTTCTCCCACAGTCAAAGATTCCTTTGAAACTCCTCCGTTAATTATTTGAATTTTATCTACAACTATGCTTATTGTTTGATTCTTTACAGAATTTTCGTCAGTAGTAGCATAAATTATGTACGAATATTGTCCAACGTTTAACTCTCCGGCGAAGTTTATGGTGAAAGTTCCATCCATTTTGATGGTGGTTGTTGAACCTTTTAAGGCTTCCTCAAGATTAGCTTTAACAGTTATTCCAGAAGGGTCTTCTGGAGGAATCGTCGTACCTTCATAATAAAGTATTCCAGTAACCGTTACTGGTTGTGAAGGGTCTATCCGAAAGTCATCGACTGATACTGAATAGATGATTATATCATCTTCAAAGGTGAATAGTTCACCGTAGCCCGCGCTTCCAATGAGCCCTTGATTATCAAAAACTTTAGTGTTTGCAGAAATAACAGACATAGGACCTTCTGGACACGTCCATCCTAGTTTGATTTTCCAACTCAATTTATAGGCTGTTGAGTTTATTGTTGTCTTAAAGGAGTCAGAGGCGTCCAGAGTGCAGTAACCATGGGTATCTTGTATTTTGGTAAAGGCGTTTGTGGCATTGTCCCATTTCAAGATTATTCCATTACTAAGTTCAACTGTTGCGTTTATAATGTTGGTTGCTCCGTTTGGACACTGTATTGTCGTGTTCAAAAGGAAATATTTGTTAGCATAAACTTTGCTTGGAGCTTGAAACTCACCTATTGTGGGCGCTTTCAACTCTTTTATGCTACATGAAATTTTAACGAAATTGTATATGTATAGTGCACCCAGTCCAACGTACCATACCTCGGCTTTATTTTTAATATAGTTTAGATGTTCTATGATTACATTGGAACCATCCCAATTAAAACTAGCTGGATGAAAGAATAAATGGTATATCCCCCTACCGTTATAGACATTATTGAATGCATTGTTTAACTCGCTTATTGTCTTGTCATCCGCTTTAATTGTTACACCATATCTTTGGAAAAGACCGTTTTGGCTATCCCACGCAGCGAGGCCGTTTTGTCCCACAATAGTTGTTCTGGATATTAGGTATTTGTACTGGCCTAGTTTTTGCCTGACAGTGTCGTCTGATTCGCCGAAAGGCTCAATCCAAGCCCAAACATATTGCCCATAGGGAAGAGTTAAGTTATTTAAAATATCGCTTTTGGAACCGCCAATTTCGCTGTCATAGTCATTGTAGGGAACATGTGAATGTGTTCTGCTGTGGCTTGCTACTTCTATATAACCTTCGTTTAATTGTTGCTGTATAGCTGTCCAATTTGGAGGACTGTACGGAGGCAGGTTGATAACTCCTTGAGTGGTGACTCCAACGGTGAGCCAGACTTTTGCCTGTTGGAATGCGTCGCAAGCAGCCATAAACGCGTTATGCCTATTTGAGTTGCCATCCCAGTCGTCTGCTGAGGCTACCACCACTGCTTTTCTATCATCGTAATATTTTGCGATTTCCGCGAATAAAATTGGAATAATATCGCCTCTTTCATTTGTTACTTTGATGTAGATTTCATCTGATATACTTGAAAAAGCAACGCTAACGTAGGCTTTGTTGTTTGTATAATCAAATCTAACGCATTCTATTCCGTTGAAAAAGTCGTTTGGGGTTTTTTCTATTAACTCAACCCAGTTGTCTATTAGGGAGCATCTTTTGTATGCTTTTAAATTAGAGGAGCCTCGTGGAATTATAAAGCTGTATGTGACAGGATATCCTAGACCATAATTTTCGTGTAGAGTTGAGTTGATGCTAATCTTATAAACAACTGGTTGCGGCGGTATTTCAACTTCAGGACCAATATATGCATCGGCTACAACAGCACAGTCGGCATAAACGTTTACAGAGACGTCACTGCTACCGGATTGTTGTATTCCTCCAACTTCAAACCAAACTAGGTTTTGGGGTTGATTTTTCCCAGATATGCTGCATCCGAGTACACCGTTTATCCACGCCTTATATTCTGCTGTGCCTCTTCCAGCCTTACTGTATATTTCAATGCAGAACCATGTGTTGGCAGCAGGCGGGTCAACACCTGAAAGGTCCTGCCAGTTATCAGTCCAACCATCAAAATAGCGCAGCCGCCAAACATAATTCCCTGAAACCCTGAAAATATACATGTAACCACAATAATCGTTGGTTGTCCCACCGAAGCCTCCAAACCCGTATCCGTCACCGTCGGAGTCCGGCAGGCGGTCAATGTAAACGTACCAGCGACCATAAACCTCTGGTCGACCACTAAAAGTTTTCCTCGTCCATGCCTCATCGGGATATTTCTTAAATGTTACTTTGCAACTGTAGGTTCCATGATGCGCCCTCGTATTCGTAACAGTGATTGTTCCGCTTGACCAAATTCGCTGATTAGACCAAGAACTGAAATTTCCACTTTCAAAACCATCCTCAAAGATCGCTTCTGCTCTAGTTACTTTAGTTAGTGTAAAAGTTTCAACTCCAGTAATTAAAGCAAGTATTAATATGGCAAAAAATTTAACTTTACGTCTATTCATCTCCCTTCTCACCCTTTTAGTTGAAAAAGTGGAAACATAGTTGATATACTTTATGGTAAAAATAATATGGTCGTTTTCAAAGAAACATTTCTTTAACAAACTTTGCGTATCTCAATCATCTCTCTCCTTAACCGGCAATGCGTTTTAAATCTATGAGGGGGGAATATCGACCGCTAAATTTTCTTGATATAAGCCATTTGATGCCTATAATCTCGGAGAAGAACGTGCCTTTGATTTTAGCAATTTGTTTTACTTCTTTGTCTAAGCAAATTTTTTTAAGACTAAGTAGATTGATGAACATAAGCCAGGTGATTCTATGCGTCCAGGAAAAGTTTTTTTCAAGATTACGTAATTGATAAAAAAGAAGATTGTACTCAACAATTCGTAACACATCTTTTTTTGTTTCTTTTATTTTTCGTGATAAAGTTTGGTCGTGAATAATATGATAAACTTTAGCATGCGGATTAAAAACGAGGTTATATCCTTTTCGCCATATATGCCAACCTAAAAATTGTTCATTAGACAGACCGAGAATCCATGAATTTGGAAAACTAAAATTCTTGACGGCTCTCGAAAGAACAGACATATTTGCACCCATACCTAGCAAAGAATTTGTTATATGATAACGTGCATATTTTGACAAGTTAGAATTGTACTCTACTATCCCTGCTTTTGATATATAAACAAGATAATCTTCTAGCTTCTCAAGAGGCCGACTCCATAGTTTACGTCCAACATTTTCCAGAGAAGATTTATGATTTGGGATAATTTGTGACGCATTTTCATTGAACGGTTTCAATTCTCTCCCATTTAATGTTGCTGGGATGACGTTTCCTGCTACGCCCCCTATGTTTGGATTGGCGTAGAGTTTGATGTGCTCTGTTAGCCAGTTCGGAAGTGGAATGGCATCATCGTCTAGAAATGCTATCACATCGCCCCTAGCATGCTTCAACCCGAGATTTAAGGCGTCTGTGAAATAGCCTTTTTCTTGTATTATTAATTTTAGATTCAAACATTTTTTGTATTTTTTCACAACACCTTCACTATTGTCTCCGCTTGGCTTTATTACAGTTAAAACTTCAAAGTCCCTGTAATTTTGATTCAACAGTCCATCAAGCACGTATTTTAGCAAATGTGCTCGTTTATATGTCGGAATAATTATGGAAACATGTATTTTGTTTGTCAACCCTTACCACATATTTTAGGTTTATATAAGCATAACATTATTAAACAGAAGCGAATATTCTAACAAACTTCTATTTTGTTAATTCTTCATATATTTTCCAGTATTTTTCTGCTTGTTTTTTCCAGCTGAGTTTTATAGCTAATTCTCGACATCTGATGGATATATCTTCAAGCGTTTTATCGTAACTTAATAATTGCTCTACCTTTTCTCTGTACATCATAGGATTTTTGTCCTTTATGATAAAACCATGAATTCCGTCTTTGATAATTTCCTCCATGTTCGACTCTTTTGAAACAACTATTGGCACACCACACGCCATTGCTTCCAGAGGAACCACTGGAAAACCTTCATAAAACGTCGGAAATATTAAAAAATCCGCTGCGTTATACAATGTTAGTAGTAGTTCATGATTGTACACCTTTCCAAGAAATGTCAAATTAACAGAATTTTTACCTTCAACCCCAACGATAAGAAGGTGAACATTTTTAAGACCTTCTAACGCTTTCATTGCAATTGATAATCCCTTCAAGCTTGGATTAGTTCCAACCCAAATGCCGTATTTGTATTTAGGATGTAACCGCAACTTTTTTCTTGCAATATTTTTATCTTGTGGTACAAACTTATCGGTATCAACTCCATTATGAATCACTTTGAGCTTTTTTGGACTTGCTCCATAAAACACTTGCAACTCGTTCTTAACCGCATTTGAGCATGCAACAGCTATGTCACATCTTAAGGCTGCAACTTTCTCGGTATAGAATGCAGGCATAGTTCTCGGCCCCAGTTTTCGCCCAAAAATTGAATATGCACCTTTCATAGTCCCGTGAAAGGTCATAATAAAAGGTGTATCATCCCTGAAAAGCGAAGGGAAAAAGCAATTGTCTCCATGTCCATGAATCACGTCAAATGGGCGTTCCCTTTGAAGTTTTTTCCAAACTTCAAAGCTATAGGCATATTTATGGTAATGCGTAAATCGTATTGGACTCGGCAAGTAATTAAACGGCCGCACTCCGACAATTTCGTAAAATGTATTTTTCTTAACGAAATTTTTTTCACTTCTACCAAAAACAGTAACTTTAACTCCCCTATTGCTTAGAAACCTACTTAATTCATCAACCGTTGCTTCCACGCCGCCAAATGGTGGAGTCATCCCAGAGATCATGCAAACTCTCATTTTACTCATCATAAAACTTCATGATTTAAGACATAGTGCAAAAAGGTCTTGTTTATAGTTGTTCTCAGGTTGTGTTACTTTCAACTTTATTATATGAAAGCCACTTTTGCCTAACAAATCCATGACTTGCTTATGAGTAAAATAGAACGGGTGTCCGTCAGCGTCTTCGTAGATGTTCACTTTTATTTTCTTCATCATCTGACTACTATACCATAGTAAACTGTTGTATAATCTTGCATTTTTAGCTCTGAACATACGCCTTAAAGGTCGCTCAACTGCTATATTTAATGCCTTCTCCCACGATTTTAGAATATTAACCATTAAGCATAAAAGTCCTCTTTTAGATAAAACTCTGTTAAACTCCATGAGAACATTTAAAGGATTGTAAACATGATCTAACATATTAATCGCAAATATCATATTAAATTTGCCATCAGGAAAAGGTAAACTTTCACCAATCCCAATAACTCCCTCGATATCATTTTTTATTTTAAAAAGTCCATGTTTCAACATGGGATCGACGGCAACCTTGACGGCATCTTCAATAAAATTTAAAATTCCTCCATTCGGACCAGAACCCACATCCAAAATCAGCTTTCCCCTGAATTTATTCCGATCCCCGATCAATAAAAGACATTCATAAAATCGTTTTAAAGATTCTGCAGGGAAAATTTCATTTTTCTTTTTAATCCATAGCCAGAATGATAACTCACCCTTTTGAGCTTCCTGCCATCGACTTTTTGATATCATAACAATCTCCTATACTGATGAAAAACGTGTTTATTTTATCGCAATACAGAAGATTTAATAAACACTCTTTGCATAAATATTATGATATAAATGTGTTACGTAGTAGTGAAGGACGCATAAACATGTGGAATAACCACAAGAAACTTTTAAAGCCAAAATCACGCCCGATAAAAACAAGCTTTAAGATGTTGCAAAAGTCTGAATTTTACAAACCATTCTTTCTTTTGATGGCAATTATTGGAATGGTGATTCTGCCTATTACCTTCTCGTCCTTAACATATATCATTTCAATAAGAAACGAGGGCAGGATATCATTGTCTAAGATATTTGACAACTGCGATAGTTTAGAAAACTGGTTGGTTTACAGCAGTAAACTTGCTCCGGAAGTGGGAGATAACACAATCCAGCTAGACACCATCGATAAAGTTGAAGGTGTTGCAAGTCTGAAAATGACTTTTGCAGCTACTGGCTCAAATTGGGGTGGTTACTTTGCTCGGAGCGGTTCATGGAATTTAAAGAACACGCCTGTATTAAGAATAAGGTTTAAAGCGTATAAACCTTTGCCAGCATATTTCAGCTTTGGGATAAGATCGGGTGGGTTGGAGCTTGGAAGCGGGTATGACATACTTGATAAAATAACAGCTATTGGCGAGTGGCTAGCGGTGGACATAGACTTAAGAAAGCCAAGAGACGGGGAAATGTTTCCAGACCTTACATCAGTCGTTTGGATTGAGTTTGCCAGTTGGGACACCTTAATAACCGAGCCTACGTCGTTCAACATTGACTATATCGAAGCTGTTCCCGGCCCAACGATTCCTCTTGAAGCTCGTATTACGCCAGAATCTGCGTGGACGGAAGTCGGCGTATCCGCAAGTTTTAAAGTAGATGTGAAAGGAGGAGTTGAGCCCTATTCCTATGCTTGGTATGTAAATGGCACTCGGCAACATGAAACTTCTAATACTTTAACTCACACACCCACAACTGCAGGGACATTCACAATCAATTGTATAATAACTGACGCTAGTGGTTCGAGCATAACCGTCAACGCGACTTTAAAGGCAGTAGTTGTTTCGCCCCCACCACCTTCACCACCCAGCATAGATGTTTTCAAAAGCGACATTCGAGGAGTCTTCATTCATAATTGGCAGTGGCGAAACCCCGACTGGACAACTATAGCGCAAGCATGCTTAAACTATGGCATTAACACTGCTTTTCTTGAAGTAGACATGGACTTTTTCTTAGATTCTTCAACTGGACAAGTGAAGGATAATCCAACCGTTCGCACCGCAATTAACGCGTTCCACTCTAAAGGCATCAATGTGCACCTGCTCTTCTTGTTTGGATGCGCACCTGGCGAAAATCCAGCCACGTATGCTGTAGATAGTTCGGGTAACACTGTAACTTGGCTATGCTTCACCAAAAATGCCAGTCGACAATTAATAAAGAAGTGCGTTGAAAATATTGCAACAAATTACGATATTGATGGTTTTATGTTTGATTATATTCGCTGGAGCACCACAGAAATGTGCTTCTGTAACGAATGTAAAGCCAAATTTATCGCGGATACAGGATTAAGCAACGTTAGATGGCCATCTGATTGTGTTGAAGGTGGAAGATACTATTGGCAATTCATTCAATGGCGAATGACCCCAGTAACAGAAATGGTTAGGGACGTTGTACAGTGGATGAAAGATATTAGACCAAACTTGCTGTTTTCGGCAGCGGTGTTCACAGCATTCGAAGACTGCGGAAACTATTGGTGTGTAAGCATAGGACAACACACAGCAGATTGGATTGATAAAGGATACCTAGATTTTGTTTCTCCAATGATTTACACAGACAACGCCGCCGACGCTGTCAGTAATATGCTTGACAGCATGAACTTTTACACGGGTGGAGCGGAAGGTAAAATACCTATGGTGCCATTCATAACTTTCCTACAAATGCCCGACGAGTTTACACCGATGCCTGTTGAAGCCTTCGTCAACGTTGTGCGAGGCTTAAAACAAAACGGCGCCGATGGATGGATTATATGGCGATACGGAGGACCCGGTTTCGAAAATGACCCATTCAGAAAATTCGCCGACATAAGAGCTCATTTGGCAGCACTGATAAACGAAGGATTGATGCCACCTGTATGGGCAATACAAAACTTGCAAGTCATTTCAATAAACGCCACACATGTGACAATTTCATGGACTACGACGGTTCCAACAGATGCCACAATAGAATATATTAACGGAAAAATTTTCTATGCAAACATAAGATACGGAGACTTTGGAAGACCAATATATTACAAGGACATCGAATACAACGGAACAAACACCAAGAAAATTTACAACTCTACGTATTCCACAGAGCACAGTTTTACAATGACATTAACAGATTTGACACAGTTCAGAATACAATGTAAAGATATTAATGGTGTTACGATAACCACCAAACCGATGACAAAATCGGAAATAACACAGCAATAAAAAGGTGTATGGTTGCCGTAACTTACCACTTAATGAGCTCCCGATTTTTCTTTTTGAAATATGCCCACAAAAAGCCAACATACCAAGCAAACGACTTAAAAAGAAAATGCAGAGGCAAAAGGAAAACTTCCTTTTGGCACAACAGCCTATATGCATGGAATGAGTAGAAGAGACCGGTCAAAAATCCGGCGGGTGGAATCATTTTGTAAAGCTTAAAAACTGATTTATTTTTAGAATATACAAAAAAGTTTCCATAACCATACCATACATATTTTCTCCATATACTTTTCCAAGTCGTTTCTCTGATCTCAAAAAAGATTGCTGGGCTACCTCGAATAATCCAACCGGTTTGCAATATTCTGTATACTGCGTCTAAATCCTCACCTACTCCACTTAAACTTTCATCGAAACCTCCTACTTGACGAATTGCGATGGTCTTATAAATTGAACCTCCAGTTCCAGATAGTTTTAAACCATCTACATGATTTTGCAAACTTATGATAACAAAAGGAACATCCTCTAATTTAGCGACTAAACTCTGATTATTGGATATTCCATACTTAGCTTTAGCTATTCCTACATTTGGATTTTCCTCCATAAAAACAACCTGTTTCCGTACGTGGTCCTTCGGAATTATCATATCACCGTCAACCCAGATGATATATTCTCCTGAAGCGTTTTTGACAACGACGTTTCTCGATGCACCTAACCCTTTCCATCTATGGTGGAATATTTTGACTTTCATGTCCATTTTTGACGCATATTCTTTTATTATCGAGAGAGTTTCGTCTTCGCTGCCATCGTCAACGAAAATCACTTCCATAAGCTCGTGAGGATAATCCTGCACCATAACACTCTCAATAGCCTTTCTTATCGTATTCTCACAATTTCTGACGCAGACCCCAATGGTAACTTTAGGTCTGTTTATAAGCTCGTTGTTGTTTCCTTCCATATCAGCCACGATCAGCATACTCACAATATGGGCGTTTGACAAAGAATTTCTCGTAATTCCTTAAGAAGCGCGATATAAAGGAGGCTTTAAGGGCTGGTTGTTTTTGTTTGTTTGAAAGAAGCAACCTCTGGCTACGATAGGCTTTTATTGCCATTTCCTTAACTGGCAAGAACTTAGAAATATCCACACGAACCATGTTGCATTTTAAATAACGACACATTATGAAGTCAAATATGCCTTCATTTGTAAGATGGTTTAAGAGGTAGAATGGAAACATCCAAGCAATTGAATATTGATATTTAATCGGGTTAACCTTTAATCTTTCACACACTACTTCGACAATAACATGTGTCATTTGATGATCCAGGTTATACTCTTTCTCTTGAGGAAAAAAAATCTCTGAAGGCTTAATGTTCTTCATGATTTCAAAAACAATTTTTTGTGCGTATTGCTTATGCCTTTTTAATGTTTTATCTTCAATGTCGAGAAAACACAAATTTTTTTCTTTTAAACCCAATATTTCTGCGGCTTTTAATGCATCTTTTCTTCTTTGCTCTTTCATATCTAAAGGATCTAAAATTTTGTTTTCTCCAACTTCTGTTAAGGCGTATCTGCCATCAGTCATATAAACAACAAAAACTTCGTAGCCTTCTCTGATCTTTTTGACTATAGTTCCGCCACATCCTAGTGTTTCGTCATCAGGATGTGGTGCAAAGACAATCAGGCTTTTCATGCTGCATTCCGACTACTGGAATATCCTTATCTTTAATCAGTATTTAGTCGAAGACCCGAACAGAAAACCAGCTACCCATGCGGTCCTCTTGAAAATCCAATGTAAAGGAAGTAAGAAGGATGCTTTGTTTCGAGTTATTTTGTAAGCTGAAATTGCTCGTGAAACAATAATTAAAAGCGCGACTGAGGGAAAGAATTTAGGGAGTATCCCTCGAAATTGTTTCAGTTCTCTTTTTATGTTCTTTCCACCGCAGCCATGCCAAAAGTATTCATTCCACAACATTTTCCAGCTTCGCCTCCGTTTTTCGTAAAAAGTTGCGGGGGTTATGAACAACTTCCATCCAGCTTTGATCATTCTCAATTCCACGTCCATATCTTCGCCTACGCCTTTAAGCGCGCTATTAAAGCCTCCAATTTTCTTAATTGCCTCAGTTCTGTAGATCGAACCGCCCGTGCCAAGAGGTTTGTAATTTTGGTTTAAATCGCTCTTAGTGAATTCTAAAAAAGCGCTTATATTTTCTAGGTACTCAATGAGGTTGCTCGTTTCAAATAAGCCATATTGGCCTTTGCCAATTCCAGCTTCCGGATGCGCTTCCATAAAGGCTACTTGCTTTCTAATAAAATCCTTCGGCAACACCATGTCTCCATCTACCCAAATAATGTGTTTACCCTCCGCATTATTTACCACCACATTTCTTGAAAAACCAAGACCACGCCACTTATGATGAAAAACCTTAACTTTCATTTTCATTCTAGAAGCATATTCTTTTATTATCGAGAGAGTTTCGTCTTCGCTGCCATCGTCAACGAAAATCACTTCCATAAGCTCGTGAGGATAATCCTGCACTAAAATACTTTCAATAGCATCACAAATTATTTGAGCACAGTTCTTAACACAAACACCCACGGTTACAATTGGTTTAGATGGCATAATGTGTCTCCCACAAAGGCGCTTCTATGATAAGGCAGCATCAAGCAATTGATTTCTATATGCTTTAGCTATTACCTTCAAATCTTCTAACGCATCATAACCAGAAGGAATAGGAACTCCCTCATCATTTTTTATACAATCAACGAATTGCTTCAGCTCAGCAAAGTAAGGCTTAAAGAATTTCGGCAATTTACCAAAAATTAAGTTTATAGCCGTCATCACTTTATTTTGTGGATGTTCAAAAAAACTGAAATGGCTTATCGTTCCGTATAACTCAATGCCTATAGCTGCTTTTTGAGAAAACCAACCCACATTTATGACAGCTTTTACTCCGGAGTTAAAATCAGCAATACATATTGCATGATCTTCAACATCTAAATTAAAGCGGTAACCGAGGCAAGCTTTAATTTCCTTGACTTCCCCAAAGTACCAGCGTGTCAAATTTATCATATGGCTCCCCAAGTCTGTTAACACTCCCCCACCAGTCAAGTCTTTATTAAGCCACCACTCTGGAACGGGCTTAGGTATAGTGCTCTCAGCCCTATGGAAAAAAGGACCAGCGCCAATGTTAACAGCGTGCGCTATCTGCACGTCCCCTAAAACTCCACTTTCAATTTCCTCCTTAAGCTTTTTAAATTCAGGAACAAACCTCAAAGGATAACCTACAATTAATTTTACACCATTTTTATTTGCAGTTGAAACTATTTTTTCTCCTTCTTCTGGATTCCTTGCAAGAGGCTTCTCCAAAAAAACATGTTTTCCTTCTTCCATTGCACTTATTGCGCACTCCGCATGAAGATGAGTAGGAAGTGAAATTATCACAGCATCAACATCTCTAAATTTTAATAGACTATGGTAATCTGTGAACAAATGTTTAACGCCGAAGTTTCTAGCATAGTCTAAAGCCCTCCTAGATACATCCGCAACAGCTAAAACCTTGGCAGATTTCAATTTAATGCTGTTTCTTAAGTGAACTTTACCTATAAAACCAAGCCCGATAATGCCTAAATTAACTTTTTCCATAACTTCTCACGGCTTTATATTAAGCGTTTATCTAAACCCAATTTGCACACGGCCATGTACCCAAAAGACAAAACCTTTTCTGAAAACTTTCTTCTAGGATATTTCCTTTTAAAGTAGTCTAAGTTCACTCCTCTTTCTATGTAAGAAGTGCTTCCCAAACCTTCCTTTTCTGCAAGTTTTATATGCGTCACGGATCTAGGGTTAATGCCCAAAATTGTTGAGACAACAGCATCCATAGCCACTGGATCTTGGCTTGCCATAACAAGTCCTAGTCTTAAAGTTTTCGAGCCGCAAACGGTTAAACCATCAAGGATATGCGGGTTGAACGGCATAACTTTATTCAATGCTACAATTACCTCATTTAGTTTCGAATGGTACTGAAACTTCTTTGGGTAAGGATTGCATCCATAAATGTTTTTTAATGCACCAGAAATTTTTGTGAAATTCATATACTTCATCTTAGGAACATTCACACGTAAATCCGCGTCTTTTATGATCTTAGGAACCAAAAACTCAAAGATCTCATTTTCAACTTTCACTGATGTTTTTTCGGATTCGGTTTCAGAAAGATTAACTAAGTTCACATCATACTCTTTCGCAAGCTTTTCATAACCCAAATGCTTGAAGGCATACTTACACTTCATAGCTGATGCATCGGATTCTACAACAGAAATTTCAACGTCTTCAGAAATTTCCTCCCGAAGTAGGTTTATCAATGCAACAACAAACATTGGATCTGTGGTTTGTCCAGTAGACCAATCCCAGTAATAACACATATTTGGCTTAATAACTATTTTTTTAGCCTTAGGAAATGAGAAATCAATTAATTTAAGCGCTTCTCGAACAGCTTCTTTAATCAAGTTGGCACTTCGGTTTTTACATTCAGCCAATCCAACCAAGCCCAATATAATCACCAAAGTTCTGTTTTAATCATCTTCCCCAAGCAACATAACGCCGACCAAACAGGAAAGTGGTTGTGGCATAGGCCAAAATGATGTTATCAATAAGAAGCTCAATAAAGGCTTGCCTCGCCAAAACTAATGAGATTAAAACCGAAAAAATGATCGCCAAACTTAACGGAGAAAATGGATTCATAATTACTAAAATCATGCCGCTGACTGTCGACAACAAAAATACCATTGGGTTAAAGATAAACAGCGCTATTTCAGGTACCGCTATTTTTTTAGGCAGAGAAAGATTCCTTCCAAAAAGAAGCTTTAGACATTTAAACCATAATCCAATCAACTGATTGGCACGCCGAACCTTAATTCTAAACTTCGCGGTGAAGCTTGGTGGAAAATTCGTATAAAATATAACTTCTGGAACTAATATGCTTCGGTAACCCTTGGAGACAACCCTCAACGCCGTTCCAGAATCGTCTGAACCTGTCTCACAATCAAACATATCAAAGGCAGTTCGCTTATAAGCACAGAATCCACCCTCAAATCTTATTGTTGAATGAATCTTTGATTCGCCAAGCCTCAATAAATTCACAAGCTGCAAGTATGATTCTTCAGCCCTAGTCACCCATGACTCCTCAGCATTCAAGTTTACGCCTCGCCCAGTAACAGCGCCAACACTTGGATCAGCCAGATAGGGCATAGCTTTCCTTAAAATATCTGGGGGCCACCTTGTGTCCGCATCGGAAACAACTATAATAGGTTTAGTACAAACTAGCAATGCTTTATTTAATGCAGCTGATTTTCCAGCCCGCGGATTCTGCTTCACCAATTTAATTTTAAAATCTGGGTATCTTTGCATAAAACTTTGAACCTTTTGCACCGTATTATCAATTGAACCGTCATCTGCCACTATTATTTCGATCTTCGCTTTGGGATATGAAACATTTCTAATGTTTTCGAGCTTTGCCTCTATGTTATCTTCTTCGTCATGTGCGGGAATTAAGATTGACATTTCAGGCTCAAATGAGATATCAACTTTAATATTCCAAGATTTCTTAGCATACCTGCTTAGGTAGGGAAAGTATACTGAATAAGTTGTCAAGAAGATGAATAGAGAAATTAAAAACAAAAACTGTATCATTTCAATCGCTTTAACATTAGAATTATTTTGGTAAGTAGTTCTCCTTAATTATCGGAAGAAGAACTCATTCTTTTTTAGGTATTTATCGATTTTATCTTCTAAAGGTTTACTTTGCTTGCTTGAAATTATAGAAAACTCACTCTTAAACTCCTTGACAGCCAATTCTTTGATCTTCAAGAATTGCGAAACATCCACTTTAACAATGTTTTTTCTAAATAAGCCTATTATTCTCTCAAATATTGGTCCGAAGCGTGCAAACTTATGCATAATACAATATTGATACATTTCAGGCTCCAAATTAAGCTCTTTTACACATTTTTTCACTATTCTATTCGTCACTATGTGATCCCTATGGCCATCATTTTCAAATGGAAGATACACCTCAACAGGCCGATAACGACTCAATATTTCACAAACTTTCTCCTCGGCTTCCGCTTCATAATCGCTGAGACACCCATCCTCGAAATCAAAAAATATTACATTATCATGAGGTATACCGAGAATTTTAGTGGCTTTAAGCACCTCTTTTCTTCTAATGTCTTTAACATCGTTAGGCGGAGGATCATCTTCAATGTTTAGAATACTTTTTAACAGGTTTCTGCCATCAGTCATTACAACCACTAAAACATTAAAACCTTCGCTAATTTTTTTAGCAATTGTTCCACCGCATCCAAATGTCTCATCATCAGGATGTGGAGCAAATACTACTATTACTTTATTTTTTTGGCTCATTAGAAACGCTCCTTAAAATTTGCTGGGCACAGTCCATTTTTAATGAGAGCTTTAATTTTGCAGCAAGACTATTGACTACGTCGCTCCATGTCAACCAATTGTAAACCTTTCTGGTTATTCCCTTCTTTACAAGTCTTATCTCAAAATTTCTTCTAACATTGCGTGTCCAAAATAACTTGTATGGTTCGTTTCCTCTCATCATGTCATATTCTTTAAAACCTTTTTGTATACCTCTTTCTAAAAGAAACATTATAGTTAGATTTCCCACGGAATATCGGGAGTACTCCGGATTGAAACCTCCTAAGTAATAGTATATTTTGCCTTCGTACTCAAAGGCGTATTGTGTTGAAACAGGTTCATGGTCGACTAGTAGAAAATAAAGCCCTAACCACCCTTTATTAGCAAAGATTTCCGCTACTTCAAAATGAAAGTTACGGAAGCATGGGTTGTTCTTAAAAGCTCCGCCTGATCCTTCAGCGGTCCATCTTGCCTCATGCAACTTCGTAAAAAGCTTCATAGCATCTGCCACGGAAAAACCTGTTTCATCGTACTTTTTGAACTCAATGATACGATGATTTGATTTAATTTTTCTTAAATACTTATTTAGGTTTTGCCTCATGTTTCTACCTAATTTCTTAAGTAACATATCAAAGGAATTTGGTAGAGGAATATAGGGGCACATGTTACAGACACGTTTGTTTAGTTTTAACTCCTGCTGTGTACTGGCAAAAACTTTCCCTAAATAATTAAGATTCTCACTTGTTTCTGGGATTTCCTTGAGTTCAACCCAATCCCAATCCGCCACTGCATTTACTAAATAATCTAATATAAACTTAATACATTCTGCTTCCTTTTTCAAAATTATAAAATTGTTATAGTCGGATTGCCCAACTCCAACGAATTCAACTTTTTTAATTGTGCCGAAAATTGGTAGTTTATACTTGGATAACATTAATGGGGCGATTGCTATAATTTCACCTTTATCTTCAACGATTAAAAGTAGTAATTTCCTTCCTTCGCCGAAGTGTTTCCACCACGTTGAAAGCCACTCCCATGTAAGAAAAACGTTGTTTCCTAAAATATTTCTGTTTAATAGTGTATCCCAATCATTTTTTAAACTTTGAAAATCAACCTCTTTAACTTTCAAATAAATCCCAACAAAACTGCATAAAATCTGTTTTAAATCTTCGGTGGTTCATCTGGAAGCGTCTATTTTTCGGTTTAATTCAACCTTTCCAAAAGGGCAACTTTTACATATAGGCAATCGTGTTCCGCTAATGTTTTTGGCGCGGAAGTTTCTATAACGCATTGAAAACCAAATTTCACGGAGTGACTGCGCGCTCAAGTCCCCAAATTGGTAAGATGAATATTCACCTCTAGGAACAAGTTCATATAAAGGATAGCACGGCAGAACTTTGCCATCGAAAGTTATATAACAACTTCTAGGAACCACACAGCTTGACACCACAGTCAAGTGAAAAGTGGCCTTAATCTTTCTATTGAGCCACTTATTTTCAGGCAACGGATTTAGCGGTGGCTTTTCTGAATAACTTATACCAGGGACAACTTGTTTCATAAAACCTATGCCATTTACTCTCAAATCATCAGCTAATTTAATCATTTCCGGTATCTCTTGAATATTTTGTTCACATATCGTATAGTTTAAATAGATTCGTGGTCTTTTGGCATTCATCCTTTCCCTTAAATCAATAGTGAACTTTATGTTTTCAACCACTCCCTCAAATATGGCTCCAACTCTTATGTTTTCAAACGTTTCCTTTGTAGCACCATCAATGGAAACCGTTAGCCAATCAAGTCCGGCCTTTATTAAATTCTTTAATATGTCCTCATTTACCATCGTTAAATTGGTATTCATACCAACGTTCAAGCCCTTATCTTTGGCGTAACTTACCATTTGAACCAAATTTGGGTTCATGAATGGTTCTCCAAGTCCGGTGAGGTTCAAAGCCCTCGTTTTATACCATGATTGCCTTAACTGGTCTACAATTGATTTAAACAAACCGAGATTCATGTCAGCTTCTTCAACCGGGTTTGCCCTAGATCTTATGCAAGTCTTGCAGCTTAGGTTACATTTTGCCGTTGGCTCGATTTGGACATAGCTTGGAAGGAGATAAAGTGAACGAATTAGTAACTGCCTCCTTAATGTTTGTCTCAATAAATCTTTAGCAAAGCTCATCTGTCTTGACCAACTCTTTTAAGCCAAATTTCCCTCCAAAGACAGAAACAGGTTTTCTGACAGCCTCTATGAGCTGATCCATCACAAGTCACCCCATCCAAAATAACGGTGTTATGTATCGGCCTAATGCGTCCTGTAGCATCAATCATCTTATCAACTCTTTTGAAAACCCTAAAACGTTTGCCACAATATTTCAGCATTTCTGGCATGAACTCCAATCCGCGATTTCTTCCCCTTGAATCAAGTGTTTTAAGTATTTCCTTTATACTTTTAACTTCAACGAATTCTCCAGGTTTTAGGTTTAATGATTCCGTTGGCGTGGTTTTTCTTCTGCTTTTCAAATAATATTTTTCTGATTTAAAAAATAGGTCTATTTTAATCTTAAAGGGCTTGACCATCCTAGACAAGAGCTGCAATATCCCGTCGCGTGTTTCAGATTTTGCTTCCCAAAAATAATGACGGAAATCCCAAGCGCTGATAGGTTTAGTAGCTTTGATTAAATTCGTAAATTGGCAACTAAACTCGTTTTCAGCACAGCTAAAAGGCTTATCTTTGTTTTCCTTGGCTTTTATGGATTTGCCCTCTTTAACCATGCTTCCTTCCACAACAACATACATGACCTCTTACAACCGCCATGGTATTCCCCGCTGCAAATTGCTTTTTCAAGAATTACAACATTCTCAATTTTTCGTAACGTGCCTAATCCTTCTATAATTAGCTTGTTAACTCGCTTGAAAACTTTGAATCTCTTGCCGCAGTATTTATACATCTCTGGCATGAATGGTAAACCTTCTAAAGTTCCCTTTTCATCTAAAGTACTCATTATTTCATCGACCGTCTTAACCTCAACAACCTCTCCAGGGACTAAATTTAACTTTGAATTCTTTTCACACCTTTTTGCTTTCAAACAACTCAACATCTCCAAGAAGCGAATCTTCTATAAACTAAGAGGAAGGTAAGGAAGTTTAGCAATAAATGGACCTACTAATTGATCCCTGAGGATACAAAAAACTTTGTTCGTTGAAATGTTGGCTATGGAAGAGAAGAGACTCCCTTGTCCCATCATAATTCTTGTTCTTGGGTAAATTATAGGTTTCCATTTCTCCATAAAAGGAAGATTTGTTTGAAAATCAATTATTTTTACCGCTGTACGCTCAAAAAAACCCCTAACTGCCGCGTTGACTAAATAAGTACCTGGGTAATAATTCCGGAATTTTTCGTTAAAAGATGTCTTAACCACGTATCCGACGTCTTTAAACTGTATAGTAAGCGCATAGGATGCTAACTCGCCATTAATTTTTAGAAGCCAAATATTCCATTTAAAGGTTGAAAATTCAGAATCTATTTCTTTAATACCTTCTAAAATTTTTATAAGTTCTCCGTCAGCATTTATACCTTTTTGCCTTCTCCATTTTTCCTTCCAGCTTCTTCGCTCAACATAAAAGATATCTTCAAGCACGGAATTATCAAATTTATTTACAGAAATAACTTCATAGCCACCAGATTCCATCATTTTCCGTTCAATTCGTTTAAAATACCTTCGAAAGTTACTTCCCATTATCTTCTCAAAATCGCTCCATGACCTCTCAACGGGAACAACGCAATGACTCAAATAAACCATGGAAGATGAACAAAACTTCATGTGATTTTCTTTACAAATTAATTTAAGAACGCCAACGTTCGGAGATGATGAGGGCAATATTAAATCTAAAAGCTTACATCCTGAATACCTAAATAATAAAGTGAACACGCGGTTTAAGAAACTTCGCCTATACTCATTCTTCACAAGAAAATCTGGGGAAAAGTGGGACGCGTAAAGAAAACCTGCTGAAAAGGCATTAAAACGTCTTTTTAAGACAAAAGGCGCCATACCAACAATTTCCCCGCTAGAAAATGCAACGAAAATCAACGGATGCCACTTTTTTGAAAAAGCAAGATTCATAAACCCTTTGACAAACTCACATAAAAGAAAGGGGTTATTGCTATTACCAATTATAAAAGCATTCCATTTATCCCTTATCTTGAGAAATGAATTGACATTATTGATCACACGCAAAGAAAACGCCAATAAAATACCCCAACCAATTAATCTTGCTTTGACTCCAAATCATGCTTCAAATTATATGAAGCCGGGGGTTGGATTTTCACCAACGTAAGCAGCTCTGCAGGCTGCCGCCTAAATCCTCGGCCACCCCGGCAGCAGTAAAAGCTCATGTGAGCTTCTCTCTTAACAGCTTAAAAGTTTCCGTGGCATGCTTTTCTTTTGAGACGCCTACCGCCACGCCTTTTATGTTTGGCAAACCCGCTATATAGTCCACAGCCTCTTCAGGCTTTAGATAGCCAGCCGCCAAGATGCTAACAGCCAAAACATTAGGTTTTGGCATGTTTCCCAAAACTTTTTCGCATTCCTCCCTCGAAGGGACCATTTGGAAGCCAACCTTGTTAAACGGCGCAGCAATCACAACATCGTTTAGGTTTATGTCCCACTTCCTAAACTTTTCCACCAAAAAGGCAAAATTGCCAGTGTTAAACCCGGGAATTATGCCAGCCTTCAGCAAAAACTCAGTATAGAACCTAAAAACCCAGTCTAGGCCTAAACTGAGGCACAAATCAGTTATAAGCTGATGCAGCAAAACAGACTCAAGCTTGGCTTTTCCACCTGCAGAATGCCTGACCCTAGAAACTTCATAAAGCAGATAAGTCTTAACAAGCGAAGCCAAATCAGACCTTAAAACTCCATTTAGACCCGAGGCTGCAGCGCGCAGGTTCCCAGAAAAAACAATTTCCTTAACCAGCTTTTTGGCTAGTCCTGGAACTCCTCCAGCTGCACAGGCCAGCCTAACATACTCGTAAGCATAAGGGACAATGGCATATAGGCGTAACCCGTTGTTTTCGCCGTTCTTCCGCAGAACATCCAAAATTGAGAGGGTTTTCTCGCTGACAGAAAACATGAACCCGTCGGCGCCGTTCTGGACTGAAAGCATTATAAGCTTAGCCGCATACTCGGGGTTGGTTGGCGTGTCCCCTCTAACGCGGCTTCTCTCCTGTGAAAGATGGCTTATTCCATGGAACGGGTTATCGCCAACAAGCAAAACCATTTCTTTACTATTCAATTCGGCCAGCCTTAGCTAAAACTTCATCTATCAAGCGGTCAACCTTCGCCGCTGTTTCGAAACAGGGCTCGGCGGGTTCGCCTCGAAGAGCAGCCTCAACGAAACGCTTGTCCTCGCGGTAATATTCCGGGCTTCCAAGCCAAAAACCAACAAAGTCGCCTAGACCATGCCTAAACCACTTTTGCCTTTTTCCGTTTTTGAGGCTTACCTCTAATTCATCGTCGTTCACGTTTAGACTGCCATCAGAACCTTCAATCATAAAGCCTACTTCAGGAATGCGGTATCCGTCAACACACCATGAAACATTAAACTCGCCGGTAACACCGCTTGAAGCCTTAACGCTAAAATGGGCAGAATCCATAGAACCATTGTTCACAACACACTCAATTTTTGCATCTTTAACCCATAAATCTCCAAAAAACCATAAGGCTAAATCCAAAGCGTGACAGCCCAAATCCCTAACGACTCCATCATTTGGCGTTTGAACCTTCGAATTTTCATCAAAACCGAAAAAGTCAGAGGAATAGGCATACGCTTTAAAAGAAATTGGTTTGCCAATAGCGCCTTCATCTAACAAATTTTTTGCTTTCATAAATGTGGCGGAGAAACGCCGCATATAACCAACCATGTTGACGCCTCCAAACTTTCGCGTAAAATCGCAAAGCTCCTGAGCTTCTTTAAAGTTTGAGGCAAGAGTCTTCTCCACAAAAAGATTGCAGCAGGCGCCGCGTTCATAGAGGCTTTTAACAACTGGAAAATGCGATGCTATAGGTGTAGTCACATAAACAGTGTCTAAACTAAGCCCAGCAAGCTTTTCTACACAATCCGTGACTTGTACATTCCTAACAGCCTTTTTCAAAAACTTTCGAACCAAACCACTTTTTTCACAAATGGCGACAAGCTTCACCCTTGGCAAGACATTCAAAATGCCAGCATGTAACATACCCATCTTGCCGAAACCAACAACAGCAACCCTCAGCTCCGTTTCCATCTTAAACACTTAGCTAACCGTCATGTTAAACCATAATCCAACAAAACGCCCATGATACAGAAAACCGCCAGCCGAATGGTTATACAACCATAGCTCAAAAAACAGAAAACCACGAAACTCAACCTTCTCAGCATTGCATGATATCGTGTAGTCACTCATGTTTAGCAACACACCATTAAACCTTAAACTTAAAAGCTCAACCTTTGACGGCGGCTGATCCCAAGTATAATTGAATGAGAATGTTATGGGAATTTCGTAAACATGCTCGTCAGCCACAAAGGCTGTAAAGTTGAAAAGTGATGGCAAACTGCTTGGAAGACGCTCTTCAATAGGTCCAAAACGGGTCGGCATAAGATCTAGCTGTGACCAGTTTAAAAACTTCACTTGAACCATATAGTAGGCGCAGTAGCCTAAACGGTTGCCGATACCCAAATAAATGGTGTAATTTTGATTGCGTGAAATGTTAAACGGATAATTTTCAGCCCTATGATTCGCGTCCAAAATCCAAAATTCGGTGAAGAATTCTGTTCTGGGATAAACCAATATCTTGCTGAGAAAAGGCGAGGCTGCAAGTAAGGCTGAAACGCCAACAACCGTCCAATAGAGAAGCCAATACTCGCTAATCTTCAAAACTTATACCTTCACGGCTTTTTCTCTCTTTTTTAGGCTAAGCCAAACACCATAGCCGCATACAACGATAGCTAGGGCGCCTACAGCTGAACCCACAAAATTGACCATGAAATCAAAAAAGCGAGCTTGCTCAGCACTCATCCTTAAACTGTTTGCTTTTTCAATAAACCCTTCTAATTCTGTTAGGCTTTGGTTTGCAAGGGAAAACGCCAAGTCATAATCTCCACGATTATAGGCGTGTTTAGCTTGGGATAAAAGCCATCCAGCCTCATTTAAGCTATTTAGCAAATCGCTCACATTGGCTCCAGCCTTTTCAGCTTCATAAATAGCCCTATAACAGTTAAGAACCTCTTCCTCAGCCAACTGGATCTGCGATTCAGCTTCACTTTGGCTGGGGCAAGCGGCAGGCGATACAAAAAGAGTTGCCGAAAATAGGAGCATAACCATCAAAATTTTTGAAAACTGCAATAATTTCACCTTAACAGATTTAGGTTGAACAGAGTTCTTCAAGAACCCTCCTTTTCGCGTTAACGGTCTCTAGTTGGCGTTCCACATGCCTATTCCGCTTAGAATACTCGCGGTAATGTTCAAGGAACTTTCTTCCCTTCTCCGTTAGAACATAACAGCGTTTGCTTCTTTCAAATTTTATGAGGCAGGCATTTAGAACCTCAGCCAAGTAGCGCGTCAAAACGGCATAGCTAAGATTTGCGCCGTACATGATCTGCGTCTTTTTAGCCTTTCCATTGCCTCTAACGACTGAGAGAATGTCGGCTATAATGTCCAATCTACTCCTATAGCTGCCCAAAACCAAATCCCACCGTGAACCGAGCTTTCTTGAAGAAGAGACGGGGATGCTGCTCAGTGACTGTTTAGATTATGTGAAGCCAGCCCCTTCCGCCCTTTTTCAGCTGCTGCTTCCCTTTTTCGCCTTCCCCATACTGTTGCGCTCTTTTTTTGCGCTTTGGACATTGCTGGTTAGCTATTACAGTTCTTATGAATTTTCCCCAACCGCCAACGGCTGGATTAGGCGGAACAAACTTTTCTGCGTCTAAAATGCCATGCATCTGCAAAATTTCTTTAAGGCTTAGCAGCTTAAACCTTCTTGTGGCAAATATCACAGTGCCCCGCTCAACAAACAGCGAACTGTAATCGCGGTTAGCTACGGCTTCAGCCCTAACCCTATCGTCTATCCGCTCCCGCCACAGAGTCCGCCATTCCTTTTTAAGCTCCTCCACGAATTCTTTATTCACAACGTTCTCCACTATAAAGTCCCTCCCTGACGGAAGCGGACACGAAAAGGTTAGAGGCTTATCGTTGAAATCTCTCGTCCTTTCCCCGCCACCCAATTAAAATTCAAAAACGAGTATTTAAATGGATAAGTATGAAAAATCTAGGATAGTTGTCTAGACAAATTCTCTATTCTTCTACAAAACTGTCAAATCTTAGATAGACGAAAAATTCCTAACCCTTAATATAGCTGGGCGCAAATTTAAACCTATGGTAACGGTTGCAGACCTTTTAACACTCATCGAAGAGCAGAAAACAAAAAACATTAGGCAGTTAGTTAAGGAAACAGAGATCCCAAAGGAGCAGCTTCACCTAATTCTAACGGATCTAAGCCGGTACAACCTTGTGGAATATAACGCCAAAACAGGGGAGGTAAAAGTTTCAAGATGGCTGCTGAACTTAAACCAAAAAATTGAAAAAAGCAAGCCGCCTATTGGAGAAATAATTCTGCCAAAGTATGGAGAAATAAAAATACAGGACATGATTATCGGAAACTACACCACTAGAGATTTGGAGCTAAAGGTTAGGTTAAAAGCTAGACTAAAGGAAATTGCCATAAGCGAATTAACCTAACCTTATTAGGATTGTAGGGCATACTTAATGTCTTTAAGCCTTTCCAAGAGGAGCCTACCCTTTTCCGTAATACAATAAACAACAGAACCATCATCTTTACAAACTTTCCTAATCAAATCTCGTTTTAAAGCAACGTTAAGATATCTATGAAGAGTTGAATAGCTTAAATTTGCCTTATACATTAAATGAGTCATTTTCACCTCCTTCAAAGACAGGGTTAGAATATCGGTTAGAATCTGAACTTCCCCCCTTCTTCTACCCCCCATGAGCTTCAAACCCTTAGGAAAATTAATTAGTTTCTTGGCATATGAACTATTAAAAACTTGCTCTAAAGGGGCAAACAACGCGTTATGCGCTAAACTTGGTTGAAAGTATTGCAATTAGCTATATTAATGAGGGTCTGCATGTTACTAGGCTAACAAACAAAATTGGTGGGAATTAAATCGTACGCCATAGGCCACTTCGCCTTAGGATATCTAACCGCAAAATTGGCCGGAAATTTGACAAAGACGAAAATCAACGTGCCACTAGTTCTAACCCTCTCCGTAGCTCCAGATATCGACCTATTAATCCCGTTTGTCGAGCACCGCGGCCCATTCCATTCAATTTTAACAACTATCGTCATTTTTATTCCAGCAATCGTTCTATTTGGAAAGGGTGCATTCCCGTATCTGGCCGCCCTTCTTCAACATTCGTTATTAGGAGATTTCATAACAGGAAACGTGCAACTATTCTGGCCCTTAACCACCCAACTTTATGGAACAGGTATGGATATTGAAAGCCTAGCAAACATCATAGCTGAGTGGACAATGTTAATGGCAATGCTCATTGGAATGTTGAAAGCTAGGGATTTACAATTACTACTTAAACCCAACAACTCAAATATAATCTTAGTTATTCCAACGTTAACCGTCCTTTTACCATCATTCCTTGCATTCCCTTTAAGAGTGCCAGCCGCGCTTATAATCCCACACCTATTAATGCTAGCCATATTCTTAGCATCAATATTTACAGATGTAAGGAAGGCAATTCAAAAGACTTAAAATCAAAAGTCCTTTTCAAATTATTATAATTCGTAGCCGCAACTAACATATTTCAAGACTCAACGCCCCGCTTAACAATCAACAAAGAATATTTTAAGGCGTTATAATGACGTTAAGCTTTACAGAAAGCGCAAGTAAACGCGGGGGTTTTATCCAAAGGATGGTGGGGTAGCTGGGATTTGAACCCTTCTTCTGTTCTTCCTCTCTTGGTTGTTGGCTCTGGGTCTCGTTTTTGCTCTGGGTCTGGGTGTCGTTTAGCTTCTTGTCTGACTGCTTGTCTGACTTCTCGTCTTTTTCCTCCATCTTAGGGGTTCCTCCTTGCAGTCTCTATGTTATGGTGGCTTCTGCATTTAAAACTTATCTATGACTTGAGTTCAGAATATTGGCTGGGAGCTCTGGGGGGCTATTCGGCTTCTGGAACTTGGGGGTTCCTCCGACTGGCTCTCTGGGGCTCCCCTATTCGGCTGTTTTTATGAGTTGGAATTCAATGGCGTAAACGAATATTTCTGGCTGCCAGAAGCCATAAAGCCTAATCCATGTTGCCTTAAACTCTTCTAGGCTGTTGAAGCCTTCTGCTTTGGCTTCTTCTGGGGTTATGTCGCCTAGGCGCTGCTGCCAACATCTAACTATTTTGACGTAAGCCTTAGGGCCTTCCGAATAATCGTCCATGATTGGGTAGATGCAGCCTTCCTTCCATAGGGGCTTTAAGCGTCTGGTTTGAGTTTTGCGGCCTTCCAGGATGAGAAAAAG
>JAVZLK010000011.1:0-41627 GCA_038883795.1 Bathyarchaeia archaeon | reverse complement strand
CTTTCAAGTATGAATGGTAGGCTTGCTCCGGCAAGATTGCCACATTCCTTAAGCACTTCGTGGGATTCCTTTATTTTTTCATGTTTGATTCCATGGTGTTCCGCCATGGCTTTTAAGATTTTTTCGCTTCCAGTGTGTATTGCCAATTTCCTTGCGGCTTTAATTGTTTCCTTCACATTTTTTCCAAGCAATTTCTTAAGGGCTAAACCAGTATATTTAACTCCAAGTTGTGGAATTTCCTTGTCCAAATGTGAGTAAAAGCCAAACTTGAAAGGCTCGTTTAATGCTGAAATTCTAGCGTAGCCAGCAAAATAGTCCCTTTTACCATAGTTTGTAACTTCAACACTTTTCTTAAAAGCCAAGCCTTCATCACCATTCGCCACAACAGCGGCGGCTACGCCGTCTCCGAAAAGAAAATACTCCATAACTGCAATCCATTTTTGCAGTTCCATCTGCTGTTTTGCTTTATCTTTTATTTGGCGTATTTGGCTAATTTCCATAACATCCTTTAAGCCTCTTACTTGATTTTGGAACCAGTAGGAGCTTACCCCAGAAACACATATTAACACATAATCTTTATGGTGGGCTGCAAGATAGTTTTCTGCAATCTCCAATGTTTTTGGAAAGGCTGTGCTGGCTATTCCTTGAATGTTAACATGCCTAATATAGGGGTTAAAACCTATGTTACGAATGAGAAGCTGGCTTAAACCTGGGCTTAAAAATGGATTTGCATCATAAGCGGCAATAAAAAATCCAAATTTTCTAATTGGTATGCCAACCTTTTGGACGGCTTTCTGGCAAGCTTCCGTACAAAGGTCAACCAATTCAGTTTCCGAATTGGCGTTTTTGATGAGATAACGCTTTAGAACTCCCAAGTTAAGCACGTTTTGTTTTACGCCTTCGGGAAGTTGGCATGGAAACTCTTCTAAGAGTTTTTCTGTTGAATACTCGTTTTTTGGTAAAGCAGTGGCTAACTTTATTATTTGCATGCATTGAAATTGGTGTTAGATGTTATAAAAAGATTCTTGAAATGCTTCATAATTTTGGGCTTAGTTTTCCACAAAAATCTTATAGTCACCTAGCTCAATAGCTACCCTTCACATAAATGAGGTGAAGAGAATTGTCGAAAAAAGTTGGAATAGTTGCAGGAGGCATATCAAGATTCGACAATCCAAGGCATACGCTGCAAGAAGAGATGTGCGCAGAAGCAGTTAAAATGGTATTGGATGATGTGCCAGACCTTGAAATTGGAGATTTCATAAAGAAAGGGTATGCATGCTGCTACTCCTATTTTAGCGACATACTCGAACAGCAACAATGCATGCACTGGATAATCCACGATTACTTAGGCTTCAGCGGCGTACCAGCATTCCGAGTTGAATCCGGCGGAGCAACACCCATCGACGCCATAATAAACGCAACCTTATGGATTCGTTCAGGCATGTTCCCCGTGGTTCTTGTAGTTGGATGGGAAAAAATGAATGAACTGCCAATCCAAAAAGTCAACGAAGCAATAGCCATTGCTGGCGACACAGACTGGGACTTTGTTTCAGGCTTCACGTACAACGCCTTTTACGCTACGCTTGAAACTCGGCGCATGCATGTCTATGGAGAAACAGAAGAAGACTTGGCTGAAGTTGCCGTTCTCTGCCACAACAACTCTCTTGACAACCCATACGCCCAATGGCCAGCTCAGCATGGCTTCAGCAAAATCACGGTGGAGGATGTCTACAAATCACGATTAATTTCTTGGCCTTACAGACTGCTTGAATGCGCCATGACAAGCGAGGGGGCTTCAGCCTTGCTTTTGGCAAATGAGGAGATGACGAAGAAATTAACAGACAATCCCGTTTGGATAACTGGTGTTGGCTTTGGAACAGACACAATGCGGCCCGGAGACCGTCCAGACAATCCAGCATGGAAAGGATTGTATCCAGAAGACGAGAAAATATGGCCTAAAGAAATTCCTCGTCCCCTGTCGCCTTACCCAGACTTAACAAACTTTGGCTCGCTTCGTGTAGCCGCAAGAATGGCTTACAAGGATGCTGGAATAAAAAACCCGAGAAAAGAAATAAGTCTAGTTGAAATCTTCGACCCGTATGCTGGAGTGGTTTTAGCAGCTCTTGAAGACTTCGACTTCTGCAAAAGAGGAGAAGGAAAGAAACTGCTCCGCGAAGGAGTAATTGCTCCAGACGGAGAACTTCCATGCCAACTCAGCGGCGCCTTAACAGCTCAAGGTCATGCTGTAGGCTCGACATCAATAGCGCAAGTCGTTGACGTTTATTGGCAATTAAGCAACCAAATAGGCAAGAAATGGGGTGCGCCTGGAAGACAATTAAGCAAACCAAAAAGAGGCTTTGTACATGGTCATGGCGGCACCGGTTGCCAAGCAGGCGCCGTGGTTTTGGAGGTGTAAAAATGAAGCAGCCTGGACCAGAAAAAGTGTTAAGGGAACAGAGGATTGATGAGAAATATTGGGAGAAGTGGGAACGGGAAGGCGGATGGCGACCCGTAGGCTGGAAAATTGTGGAAATGAACGATGGCCCAACGCTCAACGATTTAAAGCCAGAACAATTTATGATTGTGCATAGACCACATGCAAACTTCTACCATCACAGCTACGGCAAAGTCTCAAAATTCTTTATGGGCCTTTTAGAAGGCAAACTTTATGGAACTAAATGTCCAAAATGTGGATTAGTCTATTGTCCACCACGGGCTCACTGCTACAATCCAAAGTGTAGGCTTCAAGAAACCAATTGGATTGAGCTTCCAAAGAAAGGCGAAGTTTACTCATACACTGTTATGGCTATTGCTTGGCCTTCAATGGCGCATCTTCAACCACTTGTCGGTGCTATGGTGCGAATAGAAGGAACAAACACATGCTTGCCTATGACAATGCGAAACATAGACCCAGAAAAAGTGAACATAGGCTTAAAAGTAAACATACACATTGAGAAGCAGCCAAAAGGCGACCTCCTAGACGTTTACGCAACACCAGCAGAAGAACCCAAACCTCCAAAAAGAACCCCAGAAGAACTTAAACGTTTCAGAGAAGACATGGAAAAAACATTGGCTTGGGTTAGAAAAACTTTCGGACCAAAATCTTAACCCAAACAAACCCTATTTTTAATTTTTCTCCGTGAAAACGGCTAAAGGTTGATTAACATATTTAAATACTCGTCTCAACACTATTTGGTTTTCCACATTAACACGCTAACGAAAAGGAGAAAACCCAATTGAAGGGTAAACCCCTCGTTTCCATAGTTTCTGCTGGCTTGTCAAAATTTGGAAAAATGGATGGATTATATGCACGAGAACTTTTTGCTGAAGCTGCTAAGGAAGCCTTTGATCGCTGCCCAAAACTAGACCCTAAAAAGGATATTGAAGCCCTTTTTGTTGGACATATGGGTGAATCCTACGAGCATCAGGGACATAGCGGCGCCACAATGGCTGATTGGGCTGGATTACTGCATATACCAGCCACGAGAGTAGAAGCTGCCTGTTCCTCTTCTGGCGCTGCTTTGCGGGCTGGAATTTATGCTGTGCTTTCTGGTTTATGTAATGTTGTTATGGTGGGTGGCGTGGAAAAAATGACCCATCGGTCAACGCCTGAAGTTACCGAATATTTAGCCATGGCTTCCGATTATCCCTTCGAGCAATGGCATGGCATAACCTTTCCAGGCTTGTTTGCTTTAATGGCTACGGCGCACATGCACAAGTATGGCACGACAGAACAGCAGATGGCTACGGTAGCCGTAAAAAACCATTATCATGGAAGCCTAAACCCAAAAGCGCACATGCAGAAGGAAGTAACCCTCGAAACCGCCCTATCATCGCGGGTTATTGCTTGGCCCCTTAAACTTTATGATTGCTCCCTAATCACTGACGGCGCCAGCTGCCTAATCCTAACAAAACCCGAACTCGCCAAAAAATACACAGACACGCCAGTCCACATTATTGGGAGTGGACAAGCAAGCGACACCATTGGAATGTATGAAAGAGAAGAATTCACATCGCTTACCGCTGCGAAGCTGGCTGCCAAAAAGGCTTACGAAATGGCTGGTGTAACGCCAGAAGAAATTGATGTTGCCGAAGTTCACGATTGCTTCACAATAGCAGAAATAATAGCCTACGAAGACTTGGGCTTCTGCAAACCAGGCGAAGGCGGACGCTTAGTCGAAAAAGGCGAAACAAAGCTTGGCGGAAGAATTCCAGTAAACACAAGCGGTGGATTAAAAGCAAAAGGTCATCCTGTAGGCGCAACTGGCACAGCCCAAGCCTACGAAATTTATCTGCAATTGACTGGACAAGCCGAGAAAAGACAAGTGAAGGATGCGGAAATAGGCTTGACGCATAATGTTGGGGGTTCGGGCGCCACTGCAGCGGTTCACATTTACAGGAGGGACTAAAATGAGCGAGCAGCAAGCGCCCTTCACAATAGAACAGTTCTATAAGAATATGCTTCAAGGAAAGTTTATGGGTGGAAAATGCAAAAAATGCGGCAAAATCCACTTGCCACCAAGACCATTATGCGACAAATGCTTCTCAAACGAATTCGAATGGGTTGAACTTCCAAAAAATGGAAAACTCCTCACCTACACAATTATTCATGTTGCGCCACCACAATTCCAAGGAATGGCACCATACGCTGTTGGCATAGTCCAACTTGAAAACGGAGTAAAAATTCCAGGAATGATAAAAGGCGTAGCCCTAGAAAAAATAAAGATTGGCATGCCTTTAACATTAGACTTTGGAACATGCGCCGCCACACAACAATGGCCCCAATGGCCCAGATACCATTTTAAGCCAGCTTAGATAGCTTATGTTTCCAAAGTTTTGTTTAAATATTCAATTAGCGTGGGCAAGTCTGTTATTGAAGTTATGAGATAGTTTGCGCCAGACGCTATAAGCTCCTTTGCGTTTGAAACACCTGTCGGCAAAGCCACAGCAACAGCCTTTAACTCCCTTGCGCATCTCATGTCGCTGGAGCCGTCTCCAACAACCACTGCCTCTTCTGGTTTTACATCTAAAGCCTTTAATGTAGCCTCGAGGTGTTCCGTGTTTGGTTTAACATATTTCACATGGTCCCGTGGCGTTACTGCATCGAAGAATTCTGTTATTCCGAATTTTTTTAGGATGTGGTTTGTGGATTTTTCGCTGTTTATTGTGCATAAGCCAAGCTTCAAACCCATTTTCTTCAAGGCTTTTAATGTTTCCAAAACTCCCGGCAGAAGTCCAGTGGTCTTTGCTGCTTCCAACTCGTATTTTTCGGCTATTTCTAAGGCTTTGCGGCGAATTTCCATGAAAGCCCTTTCAGATTTTCCATTATTTTTCATGAAGATTTCTGTTTTCTTTAACATTTCGAATATGCTCTCGTTGAGGGATAAAACCGAAGCGGGCATTCCAGCCTTTATGAGGAAGCTTCGCACTTCAGCCCTAACGCTTCTATAATCTATGTTAAAGCTTGTAAGCGTCCCGTCCAAGTCGAAGATTACTGTTTTGACGGTCATCTTTCCTTTTCCACTTTGGTTTCTTTTGAATTTTGAAGCGTTTAATCACACTATGAAAGAAATATACTTTGCGGTAAAATTATTTATGATGACTTTCAACGAAATATCTAATGAAAGGTGAAAATTTGTGGTGGTTATCGAAACAGAGCGTCTTAGGCTGCGGGATTTTGAGGAAGCCGACTGGGAAGCCGTGCATGAATACGCCTCTGACCCCGAAGTTGTTCGCTACATAGATTGGGGACCCAACACGTTAATGGATACCCAAAATTTTATTAAAAGAGCCATTGCCCGCCAAAAAGAACAACCCCGCAAAGGCTATGATTTAGCAGTTGTGCTGAAAGTGCAGAATAGGATAATTGGAGGCTGCGGAATCCACATTTCAAACCCGGAAAATCGAGAGGGCTGGATAGGGTATGTCTTAAACCGTGAATTTTGGGGAAAGGGCTACGCAACTGAAACAGCAAAGGCTCTTCTCAAATTCGGCTTTGAAAAACTAAATTTGCATAGAATATTTGCCACCTGCGACCCAGCCAACATAGCGTCAATACGCGTTTTAGAAAAGGTTGGCATGCAACGGGAAGGACATCTCCGCGAACATAAATGGGCAAAGGGAAAATGGCGAGACTCCCTATTGTACGCCATTCTAGACCATGAATGGAGCAAATTGAATATTTAACTTCCGGCATAATTAATATTTTGATGCGCCATGAGTTTTGAAGAATACTTAAAGGAGAAATTGTGGCTCATCCTAATTGAAACGGTTCACGCCTTAATCCTGTATCCAAACCATAAGGCTTATGTCCGCGAAGTTGTTCTCCACGAAAAACCAGATATAACGCCTGCGGAATTAGCTTCAAGGCTTGGCATACCCTTAGGCGAAGCTCTCGTAATTCTATATGAATTGAAAAATGAAAAGCTGACCTCTTAAAATTGGTTTAAGGTTTTGTAACCATTCTCACTGTTGCCAAAATCAAGATTGCTCCAAGTAACACTTTAAGGATTTCTTTATCGATAACTGCTGCGTATGTGCCTCCAATCAAAGCGCCAAGAACCGAGCCGACTCCCATTATTATTGCTATGATTGTGGCGCCTTGGTTTGTGTGTCCCATTTGATGATGCTTTATGAAGCCCATGGCAACTGTTGGTATGGAAACAAGGAGGCTTGCCGTTCCGGCTACAATGATGTCGAAATTGAAAATGTATATTAAAATTGGAATTCTGAATTCGCCGCCTGCGACTCCGAGGGTTCCTGATATTATGCCTATGAGGGCGCCAACAAAAACTGCTAAAACAATTTCCTCTATTACGCCTAATGTGATTTGAAATGGTAATGGCGGAGTTTGAATGAAAGGCTCAAGCCCGATTTTTAATCCAACAACAACTAAAAATACTGCCAGAATCTTTTTCAGAGGTTTTTCAGGAATTTTGTTGGTTAATAGTGCGCCTAAATATGCGCCTACAATGGAGCCTAAAGACATGGCAATGGCGATGTTAACAGCCTTCTCGTTCAATAAGCCCAGTTGAAACCTTTTAAGGAAAGAGGCTAAAACCGTCAGAAAACCCACGAGAAGGTTAACAGCCACAGCCGTAACAACAGAAAGCCCAAGAATATAAAGCAGCACTGGTATTCTAAACTCTCCTCCGCCAACGCCAATCAATCCAGCAGCTACTCCCATCAGAAAGCCGAAAAATAGGGCTGCAAATGCTTTAGCTATTGACGCTTCTAGTTTTTGAGCTATTTTGAACAGCCTCCATACCCTGCAATACGATGTGTTTCCCTAATCATATCGATTTAAACTTATAAACCTAATGCAACAAACAAAACACTATGCCAAAAAACAAAAGCAAATTCTCATACAAAATATGGATAGAATACGAAGGAAAACCAGTTTTAGGCAAAGGCGGAGCCCAAATCTTAGAGCAAATAGAAAAGGAAAAATCAATTTCGAAGGTTGCGGAAAAACTTGGCATGTCCTACCGTTATGTTTGGAGTTACCTAAAAAAGATTGAGAAGGTGTTGGGCGAGCCAGTCATAGAAACTTATAGAGGTGGCAAATCTGGTGGAGGAGGAGCAAAACTAACAAAGCAAGGCAAAAAACTGCTTAAAGATTATAAGCGTTTTGAGGATTATTTTGCTAAAGTTCTCGCCAGTAAAAGCGAACATTAAATTGCGAAATTATTCTACTACGTATCTGTAGGCTATGTGTTCTCCTGCTGTCGGGCTTTTTCTTATTATGCGCAATATGTCGCCTGGTTTTGCGCCTATGGCTTTAACCGCTGGATCTGAAGCTTTAATCTGCGGTAGTTGGTAAGGCTGAACCTTGTATTGGGCTAGTACTTTTTCTCTTTCTTCTTTTGTTAGGATTTCATGTTTTGGGACAAGTTGGTGTTCGAAAATGTCGAAGGCTGGAAAGGTTCTGGGTAAAAGTTCGATTTTTCTTTTTTTGGCGCTTTGTTTTACTGTATGCGTGTACCTGCCGCTTGTTATCATTATTCCAGAGTCCACGTTGGCTTCTTTCATAGCTTTTTGCATGAGATTTATTGATGTTATACCCACCGTGGCTTCTTCAGGGGCGCACCATATGAGAATTTTCTGTTTTTCTTTTGGGGCTTCTACAATGTAGCTAACATTATCCTTATGTCTTTCCCTTTTAATGAGTTTGTATCCTCTGAGTTTTATCAAAACTTTTGCTTTGCGTTCTTCTAGGCTTTCCTCTTCTTCTACGCTCAAGCTTTAAACCTCATTCTAGGGGGCGTTTGAAACCTAAATGATGGATTAACCCTTAAACTTTACGCTATGCCAAAAGTTAAAAGTGAAATAGGCATATTTAATTCCTTCTAAAAGTTGGATGTGTTTGGCATGAGTGTTGATTATGGAAAAATAGCCTTAGAGCAAGCTGAAAAAAGGGGCGCTTCTTATGCGGACATTAGGATAAGCGAAATTTTTAACGAAAGCCTAACCGTGAAAAATGGAGAACCAGAAACTGTTAGCTTCTCGCAAACTAAGGGGTTTGGTGTTCGCGTCATAGTGGATGGTGCATGGGGTTTTGCTGGTTCCGTTGATGTGAACAGAGAGGAGATTTCCAAAACCGTTGATAGGGCGATTAGCATCGCAAAGGCTAGCGCTTTGCTAAAGAAGAAAGAGGCAGTTTTAATAAAAGAAAAAGCCCAAAAAAGCAAGTACTCCACAAGTTTCAAAAAAGACCCCTTCAAAATTCCATTAGAAGAAAAGCTAGGCGTTCTTGTTCAAGCCGGACAGATTCTCAAAAACTATTCACCGTTAATAAAGGCTTCCTATGCATTTTACTATGGATTTAGGGAAAACAAACTTTTCATGAGCAGCGAAGGCGCACAGATAGATCAGCAGATAACATGGTGTGGAGGAGGCATATCCGCAATAGCCGTAAAAAATGGAGAAATGCAAACAAGATCTTACCCATCGCCTTTTAGGGGAGACTTTGCAACAAGCGGCTACGAGTTTTTTGAATCCCTAGCCCTCATCGACCATGCAGAAGAAACTGCAAAAGAACTTCTGATGCTTTTTGAAGCTGAAAAATGTCCTTCGGGAGAAATGGATTTAATTTTGCAAGGCGATCAGCTTGCCCTACAAATTCATGAAAGTTGTGGTCACCCAACAGAGCTTGACAGGGTTCTTGGAACAGAGGCTGACTATGCGGGAACAAGTTTTTTGACGCCTGAAAAGCTTGGAAAATTTAGGTATGGCTCAGAAAAGGTCAACATTGTTGCTGACGCCACAGTTCCAAAAGGGCTTGGAACCTTCGGCTTTGACGATGAGGGTGTTCCAGCAAAGAAAGTCTACCTAATTAAAGAAGGAATTTTTGTGGGATATCAAAGTTCCCGTGAAACCGCAGCTGAGCTAAACCTTAAAGAAAGCAGCGGAGGAATGAGGGCTGACTCGCCCTTGTCTTTGCCAATCATACGGATGACGAACATTAACTTGCTTTCTGGAGACTGGAAGGCTGAAGAAATTGTTGAAGACACAAAGGATGGCATTCTCATAACCACAAACCGCTCTTGGAGCATAGACGACAAAAGAATAAACTTCCAGTTTGGCACGGAAATTGGCTGGAGAATAAAGAATGGAAGCAGAGAAAAAATGATTAAGAATCCAACATACATGGGAGTTACACCACAATTTTGGGGTTCATGCGACGCCGTAAGCAAGGACGATTGGAAAATGTGGGGTACGCCTAATTGCGGGAAGGGAGTGCCTGGACAAGTGATGTATGTTGGACATGGATGTGGAACAGCCCGCTTCCGCAAAGTGCGGGTTGGACTAATCAAATAGGAGGAAGGTGAAAGTTATGGTTACAGAAAGATTGAAGGAAATTGCGGAAAAAACCGTTAAGTATGCTGTTAAACAGAAAGCGGACCAGGCGCAAGCTTCAGCCTTTATGATGGATAATTCTTTGACAAGATTTGCTAACTCTCAAGTGCATCAAAATGTGGCGAGAAAATCCGGCGGCGTAAACATCAAAGTTGTTTTGGACAAGAGAATCAGCACAATTCAAGTTAACACTTTAGAAGAAAAAGAAATTCAAAGGGCTGTGGAGCAAGCGGTTAAAATTGCTAAGGCTTCTCCTCCAAATAAGGAGTTCAAAAGCCTTCCAGAACCAGAAAAGTGGACGCCAATAAAAGGAGCCTTTGACGAGGAAACTGCAAACTGCGAACCAAAATATAGGGCTGAAAAGGTTAAAGAAGCCATACAAACAGCCCACTCAAAATCTCGCCTCGTGAAAGCGGTGGCTGGATACTTTAACACAGGCTCCCTAGCCTATGCCGTTGCTAACTCGCTTGGGGTTTCGGCTTGGGCTGAAATGTCCATAACCTACATGAAAACCACAGTTATTTCGCAGTCTGGAACCTCTGAGGGGTTTGGAACGGCTGAAAAATATTCGCGGCGTGTGAAGGATATTGAGCCATCATTGTTGGCTGAGGATGCTGCGGAAAAATCTGTTAAAAGCCTAAACCCAATTAAGCTTGAGCCTGGAGAATATGAGGTTGTTTTGTCGCCATTAGCTGTTGCCACACTTATGATGTACATGGGCTATATTGGCTTTTCAGCCATACCATACCAAGATGGGCAATCCTTTGTCAAATACTGCCTAAACCAGCAAGTCTTCGATGGCAAACTCACTGTTAGGGATGATGCGAGAAATCCAAAAACGCTTTATGCCTTGCCAATTGACGGTGAGGGGGTTCCCAAAAGGGCTTTGGATTTAATAAAGAATGGCGTTGTTTCGGAAAATAGCATTTGTTATAACTCTTTTACTGCTGGAAAAGAAAATAGAAAGAGCACTGGGCATGCTTTGCCTCCAATTGGCGCATATTATGGTGAAAGACCAATTCCCTTCAACATGATAGTGGAGCCTGGAGACGCTACATTGGAAGAAGCCATTTCTGAAACAAAACGTGGCATATTCGTAACCACATTCCATTACGTAAACCCCGTGGAGCCCACAAAAGTCATTTTAACTGGACTTACTAGAGATGGTACTTTCCTAATAGAAAATGGCGAAATTTCCAAGCCAATAGTTAACATGCGCTTTACGGACAGCATGCTCTCAGCCTTTAAGGACATACCCTTAATTGGCAAAAATTTGGAAATGGTTGATGAAACAACTGTTCCCATGATGAAGTTGAGTAAGCTGCGCTTTGTTGGAATCTCTGCCTACTAAAACTCCCTCTTTTTTATTCATGCCATTTATACTAGCCTAGTTTTTGGCATAATTCTTCAAGACTTTTTATAATTGGCGCTTTTTCCACATGCTGAATTAATCCCTTACGGTCAATAATTATTGATGACATTCCTACGGCTTGCGGTCCAATAAGGTCCCATCTTGGATCGTCGCCCACAAAAACACACTCTTGTGCAAGCGCATTCAGCTTCTTTAATGCGTATTCGAAAATTTGTTTTGCGGGTTTTCGCCAACCAACATCCCTACAAAACACAACTGCATCCATATATGGGCTTAAGCTTAAGCGTTCTATTTCTTCTCGCCAAAGGTTTGCTGGGCTTCCCCACGTAGTGTTGGAAACAATAGCTGTTTTTAAACCCCTTGATTTAAGCTCTTTGAGCGTAGGTAAAGTGTCCAGGTATAGATGGCTTCTTGCAAATATGGGTTTCATAAAATGTCTGCACATTGTCATAACCATATTGCTAGGTAAGGTTGAATGGTTTAATTGAAAAATTCGGATAAGGCGTTCTTCTAAGGGTCTCACTTTATGGTTGTCTGATTCATAATCTTCTTTTTGCACCCTTCGCCACATCTCACTTGGAGAAATGTTAAGCATACCCTTCGAATCCAAATAGCTTTGCACTTGAGTAATGGCTTGCCGAAGAATTGCGGGAAACTCATTTCTTTCGAAATAGAATGCTAAAGTATTTCCAAGGTCAAATAGTACTGCTTTTTTCTTGTTGAAAAACTTGCTTTCGTCCAACAAATGAAACATCACTTTCGCAGTTTAGATGCGGAATGTTATGTTGTCGACATATTTTTTCATGGTTTCAGCGAATTCTCTGATTGTTTCTGATGGGTAGGGTTTAAGCGCAGTAAAGGTTTTGTCTAAAGTATCTCCTGGAATAAATTGTTGGAATGCAAAAGTTTTTGCACCTTCAACGAGTTCGCCTATTTTTGGAATGTCTTCTGCGTCAACAAATCCTGGAACAACAGTTGTCCTAAACTCATATTCAATTTTTCCGCTTTTCAAAATTTCAATTGAGCGCAGGAAATCATTCGTGTCTTTTGCTCCGAGCTTTGGATATTTTTCAAGCGAGGTTTTTACGTCTAAGGCTACATAGTCCACGTAGGGTAAGCTTTCTTCTAACACGTTTGGATTAAACCCGTTAGTGTCAAGCTTAACTGCGAAGCCCCTTTCCTTAAGCTTTTTTAGAAATTTTGGTAGCTCCTTATAGTTTGTTGGTTCTCCTCCAGTTATGACTACGGCGTCCACGTATTTTTTTCGAGATTCAAGAATATTAAGCGCTGTTTCTTCGTTTAGGAATGGGGGTTTTGGGTTTAAAACTATCCGCCAATTGTAGCAGTATGGACAGCGCAGATTGCAGCCTGGTGTGAATAGGATGGAGGCTATTTTTTTGGGATAGTCTATTAGGCTTGTTTTTTGGATGCCGCTAAACTTCATGGGGCTTTCACTTGGCTGGAACAACCGCTGTTGGCACAATAACCGATTTGTCAAAGGTTCTGCGTATGGCGAATTCTGCCTGTTTTCCATCATTCCACTGGTCTACTGGTCTCAAGTAGCCCACAACCCGCGAATAGACTTCGCAGTTTGTGCTGCAAATGGGGCATTGTTTGTGTTCTCCGTTTATGTAGCCGTGGGTCGGGCATACGCTGAAGGTCGGCGTCAAAGTGAAGTATGGCAGGGTTGTGTTCCAAGCCACCTTGCGGATGAGTTCCGCCGCTGTTTCCCATGAATGCAGTCTTTCGCCAAGATAGATGTGGAAAACTGTTCCGCCAGTATATAGGGGCTGAAGCTTTTCTTGATGTTCCAAAGCTTCGAACAAGTCTCCTTCATAATCCACTGGCAACTGCGAAGAATTCGTGTAGAAGGGTTCCGCCCCTTTGGCTAAGTATTTCTCATTAGCCACAATTATGTCTGGATATTTCTTCTTGTCTATGCGTGCCAGCCTGTAAGATGTGCCCTCTGCTGGTGTTGCTTCTAGGTTGTAAATGTTTCCAGTTTCTTCTTGGAAGTCTGCCAGTTTTTCCCTCATGAAGTTGAGCACTTTCCTTGCGAATTCTAAGCCTTCTGGATTGGCTATATTGTAGCCGAAAAGGTTCATTATCGCCTCGTTCATCCCAATCAAGCCTATGGTTGAAAAGTGGTTCTTCCAGTATTTTCCAAAGCCTTCCTTAACGTTGCGTAAATAGCGTTTGGAATATGGGTATAATCCGTTTTCTGTTAGGTTCTCAAGGGCTTTACGCTTTATTTCCAAACTGTTTTTGGCTAGTTCCATAAGCGCCTCTAAACGCTCAAAAAATTCGTCTTCATCCTTCGCCAAATAGCCAATTCTCGGAAGGTTAATTGTTACAACTCCTATAGAGCCCGTGAGCGGATTCGCCCCAAACAAACCTCCTCCCCGTTTTCGAAGTTCTCTGTTGTCTATTCTTAGGCGGCAACACATGCTTCTGACGTCTTCGGGTTTCATGTCACTGTTTATAAAGTTGGAGAAGTATGGTACGCCATATTTTGCTGTAACTTCGAAAATTTTCTGAGTTATCGGCGAATCCCAATCAAAATCCTTTGTGATATTATATGTTGGTATTGGAAAAGTGAAAACCCTACCCTTAGCATCGCCTTCACCCATTATTTTGGCATAAGCCAAATTAAACATCTCCATCTCCTTATCCATACAACCATAATCTTCATCCATTACTTCCCCACCAATAATCACTGGCTCATCCCTCATGAAATCTGGAACAGCTAAATCCAAGGTAACATTCGTGAATGGAGTTTGAAATCCCACACGGGTTGGCACGTTCATGTTGAAGAGAAATTCCTGGAGCGCTTGTTCCACTTCTTTCTGGTTTAGTCCATCATAATGTATGAATGGTGCTAGGTAAACGTCAAAGTTGCTGAAAGCTTGGGCTCCTGCTGCTTCACCCTGTAGTGTGTAGAAGAAGTTTACCACTTGTCCTAAGGCTGTTCTGAAGTGTTTTGCTGGTTTGCTTTCAATTTTTCCCGGGACTCCGCCGAATCCTGAAAGCAATAAATCCTTTATGTCCCAGCCTACGCAGTATGGTCCCAAAACGCCTAGGTTGTGAATGTGTATGTCGCCAGAAAAATGAGCGTCTGCAATTTCTGGCGGGTAAATCCTTGTTATCCAGTATTTGGCTATGACTGTTGAGGATAGGTAGTTGTTTAAGCCTTGCAGCGAGTAGCTCATGTTTGAGTTTTCGCGAACCCGCCAATCTTCAATGTCTAAGTATTGGTCTACGAGGTCTGCTGAGCTTAATAGGGCGGCTAACTCCCGTAAATCTTGGTGTTGCTTCCTATAGAGAATATACGCTTTAGCTGTTCTTGCATGTCCATTCTCTATAAGCGTTTTTTCCACTAGGTCTTGAATTTCCTCAACTGTTGGAACTCCATCATCTCCGAAACGCTTCTTAAGCTCAGCCACCACTTGGTCGCTTAACCTTTTTGCCAGTTCGCGGTCTTTTCCGCCAACAGCCTTTGCGGCTTTCCATATGGCGTTTGTTATGCGTTCTTGGTCGAAGGGCTCTAATCTTCCATCACGTTTCCTAACAAACTTCATTTTTTCACCTCTAAAATTACCTTGCGGAAATCTTCTGGTTCTTCAAATTGCCTATAAACGGAAGCAAAGCGAATGTATGCGATACGGTCAAGATTTTTTAGGTGTTTCATAACTAAATCTCCAATTTCTCTTGAAGAAACTTCAGTTTTGCCCATCATCGTTAACTCTTGCCTAACACGCTCCGCTAAAGCTTGAATTTGCTCCATTGTCACAGGTCTCTTTTCGCAGGCTTTCTGCAAACCCCTAACAATCTTGTTTAAGTCAAAACGCTCAAGTTCACCGTTTTTCTTTCTAACCATAAGCTCAACGGTTTCCACATACTCATAAGTTGTAAACCGTTTTCCGCATTCGCTGCATTCCTTTCTTCTCCTAACAGTATTGTCTGGCGAATCCCTTGTTTCGAGGGTTTTGATGTTTTCAGACCCGCAATATGGACACTTCAAGCGCTCTTCCCCTATCTTTATGTCAATAGTGTTCTTTTAGCTTAGTACAGACACTATATATAGTGTGGAGATATAAAACATAAAGAGCTGATTTCTGAAAATATATGGAATTTGTATACATTTTCAGCGAAATTTTAACAAAATAGAAAATGTTTTAGCTTTTTGTCTTTTTGAGTAACATGAATGAAGCATAATCTAACAAAATCATGTATCGTTTTTTAAAGTTTTATTTGTATTTCTAAAATTCGTGGAGAAATGTTTGAAAGAAGTTTTTCTTAATAATCATTTAAAACGTTCTTAATTTCAAAAATTATCCAAATATAGCTCGTTGAAATTCGAACAAAAAGTTATCAAGGGCGTAATCTCTTACCAGTTCGCAATGACCTAAATGTGACATGCCGTCCACAGACTTGAGCGTAAACTGGAATAGCTTTTTCTTTTCTAGCTTGAATTTTAATTCTTCGACTTTCATATGATGACAAACTCCTATTGCCAGACAAAGATGCCTTTACTTGAATATTCCAACGTTTTGGCCCTCGAACCTTAATATCAGAAGCACCTCTACTAGCCTTTGACAATTTTACCGAATAACCTTTCCTTCGTAATCTTTCAGCAACTACCTGCTCTTTTCTTATTCCATACTTGAAAGGATGTTTAACTTTTCCCATGATTTTTTCCTAGCGTGTAAGCACGCCAAGTAGACACTAAATGTAGAGTTTGTTTATTTAAACGCTTTCCACAAGAATGCTGCAATACTGAATTAAACTTTTAGGGAAAACATGTTTTTATTAAACATAATTGCAGAAAACGGAAAATGCTAAAATAGGGTTTTTTGAGGAAAAAGGTTTCATTTTTTGGCTTTAGTTTGAATGTTTAAAATTTTCCATAAAACTAAAGTTCTTTTCTCATGCCAATTCTTGACGAAACGAAAGCTGCACACGAGAATAGCAGTACAAGAGTGAAGGATGGAAAGACGCCGCTATATTGCAGATTTGTTGCGAATATTAATCCACTAATTATCGGTCCAATCGTTTGCCCAACGTCCATTATCATGTCAAGAAAACCCATGGCTGTTCCAACAAACTCCTTAGGTGTAAGCTCGCTGATTAATGCTGGCGTTGAAGCCGTTACTGTTGCGAACCCAATTCCATAAGCAACTGAAAGTATAAGAAGAATGGGAAATTGGTGGGAAAATGGAATAGCTAAAAGGGGGAATCCGCTGATTATGCAGCCCACCACTATTGGAATTCGCCTTCCAATTTTATCTGAAACTCTGCCCATGTAAGGTTTGGCAAAAATTGGAACAGCTATGAGGCTTGTTGTTATAATGCCAGTTAAAAGCCAATCAAAACCTATAAACTCCTTCAAATAGCCAGACATATAAAATTCGAAAGCGCCATAAACATAGTATTGGCATGCTTGAACTAGGCAGACTGTTAAAACCGCACGATTTCTGAGGGTTATTCTCCAACCTTGAAACATTTTTGGGATGATGTCTCCTCTTCTTTCTTGGCGGGTGGTTTTTTCTCTACTTTGAATAAGAAATGGCATGGCAGTGATTAGAGCGGTTAAACCAGTCACGCCTACAGCCAAGTAAAGCATGTGAAAGTTGCTGTTTGTTAGGGTTAGTATCGTGGCGCCTAAAATTGGGGCTATCCCCCTCCCAATATATGTTGAAGAGGAGAAAAGTGAAATTCTCTCCCCAACTTTTGTTGGAAAAGCTTCAGCTATTGAAGCTTCTGCAACTGGAACAAAAATTGCTGTGGCAAATCCATGGTAAAACCGGACTATGATAAGCTGCCACCATTCAACTATTAGAATGTAGAGAAAAGGCGCCGAGGCGAAAACAAAGCCTGCAATAAAAAGGAACTTTTTTCTTCCAAGAATATCTGATAGTGAAGCTGCAGGCAAACTAATTAGTATTCCAGGAATCGTTGATGCAGCGCCCACGATACCGCTCCACTCTGCTGGGGTTCCTAAGCTTGATGCGAAGGGTTTTAAAACTGGGTTCTTTGACATTGTGGAGCTTAGGATTGCAAACATGCCCATTATACAAATTATCCAGAAAACGCTATCTTTAACATGAAAATCCATGAATAAGCCAGCTAAACCACAGTCTCTTCACGCATTTTCCCTTTCAAAAACTCGTTTTGCTGTTTTTGACCCATCTTTGCCAGCGTATCCTTATACTTTTCGCGGAGCAGCTTAAGCTTGCAGTAGCTGTAAAGTGCATCATAAACATATTCAGCCTTCTCAACAGCCTCAAAATCATCTTCTACATTAAACCTTGCCCCAGTCATTATAGCGCTTAACCCGAAACCTTCAATAGCCCCTCTTGTGTCGTGCGTGTCTGCTGAATGGACAATTTTTGCAAGTTCATGAAGAACAGGGTCCTTAATCTTGTACTCCTCAATTATGGTTTCAAAACTGCACTTTCCATCTCTGTGTCCCAGCCTAACACCGGGCGCATCAAAGGGTATTGCTCCTTCACTTTTCGCAACTTCTGCAATTTTCTCTGTTGGCACAAAAATAAATTCAGCTTTTGGGTCCACATATTTTTTGATAAGCCATGGGCATGCTGTTCTGTCAACATAGACAAATTCACGAGTCACCCACTTCATAACCCTGCACCCTCCTCTGAAGTAAGCATATCTAAGGTTAAAATATTTATTATAACTCAATCGCTTCGTTAAAGATGGAGAGTAGCATGACAATCCGAATTCGCAGTTTTAACAGCAAAGACCTGCCAATCCTCGTTAAACTGCTCAATGAAAGGTATGCTGGTTCATATGAGTTTGTCCCTTACACTGCGGATGCGCTTATTTCCCGGATTGAAGAGGCTAATCTTACGGTTTTGGTGGCTGAAAAGAACAGCGAAGTTTTGGGTTCCACTGCTTATCATGAGGGGCATTGGGGAGAGGAAATAGAGTGGCTTGCCGTTTTCAAAGTTTCAAATCAGAAACTTGTAAAAGACGCCTTGATTAGCGAAATTGAGAAACAAGTTAAGGGCGAAACAGTTTTCACGGCGGTGGATGCTGAAAGCCGAGAAATTGAAGAGTGGATTGAAAGGGGATATAGAGCTGAAGGCGGTTTATATCACATGGTGGCTAGGCTTGATAGGTTAACGCATCTCCCAAAAGTTCCAGAAGGCACAGTTCTCCGAAGCTTAAAACCAGATGAGGAGGAAAAGTTTGTGGAAGCCGTGAACGCTGGATTCGGACACGAAAGAGTCGCAATGGGCAGTATTGAAAGGTGGAAAAAGAAGTCTCCCCCATTCAATGAGGATTGGATTCACGTGGCAGAAATTAACAACAAAATTGTTTCTGTTGTGGTTTCCAGACCAGACATAGAATACAACAAATTTTTTAATGGCAAAAGGGGCTATTTGGGTCCAGCAGCCACCCTCCCAGAATATAGAGGAAGAAATCTTGCGTCAGCCTTAACATGCCGAGCCATGAACTTCCTCTATACGAAGGGAATGGATTCTGTGGCGCTTTACACTTCAGAGGAAAATATTCAATCTATAACCCTTCTACAAAAGTTAGGCTTTAAGGTGGGGCATCACTGGAAGTTTATGCGGAAAAATTTTGCTAAAACAGTAAAAGACGAAAATATGAAAAATTATTAAAAGAGTAAAGATGAAAATCGTGAAAATTTTTGGAAAAATTAGTGGCTTTTCTCTGGAGCTGCTCTCTTTTCCATCTCTAACTCCTTCACTCTGGTTTCTATGAATTCGGCGACTTTCTCTTGGCTATACCTTTTCTCTTTCGCTTGCTTTTGCAGTTGTTCTCTGATTGTTGCTAAGACTTTGTCCATGTCGAAAGGCTTCACAATGTAGGCGTCTGCTCCCCTGTTTACGGCTTCTATGGCGTTCTGCAGTGTTGGATAGCCCGTGATGATGACTTTTCGCATTTTTGGCGTTGTGTCCTTCATTCTTGTTAGGAGTTCTATGCCTTCCATGTCTGGAAGCCTAATGTCTATTAGGGCTAGGTTATAGTATTTTCTCTTTGTTTTTTCTATGGCAGCTTTTGCTGTTTCCACCGACTCAACCCAGTATCCTTCTTCTTCGAGAATTGTTGTTAAAACTTTTCTTATGTTTTCGTCGTCGTCAACAATGAGGATTCTAGCGGTTTCATCCATACTTTTTCACCTCCTTCTTTCATTTTTGGTTGGATTGGGATGGTTACCGTGAAGGTTGTGCCCTTTCCAAGGGCACTTTTTACAGAAATCGAGCCGCCGTGGGCTTCCACGAAGCGTTTGCATATGGCTAAGCCGAAGCCCATTCCCTTGGCTTTTGTTGTGAAGAGGGGCGTCCAAAGTTTTTCCAAAGTTTGCTTTGACATGCCAATGCCAGTGTCAGCAAAAATCATCTCCAAATTTTCGCCTACCGCTCTGCTCTTTATTGTTATTTTGCCGCCTTTTGGCATGGCTTCAACAGCATTCCTAATCAGGTTTACAAAAACACGCCTAATCTTTTCAGTGTCAACCCTTATTTTCGGTTTGTTTTTCGCTAAATCTAAAACTTGCACATTTTTTGGAATTTCCACAAGCCTTAAGGCTTCTTTCACCAACTCCTTTGGGGTGCTTTCAGAAATTTCAAGCTCTATCTCCCTTGAATAATCCAAAAGGTCATTTATTATCTTATTCGAGTAGGCTATGTTCCTTTCTATTAGGTCAAGCATATCCCTAATCCTATCATTAGCCTCTAAACTCAAACGCTTCTTCAAATAATACTGTGCCCCAGCGATGCTTGTCAAAGGATTGCGAAGGTCGTGTCCCACCATCCCAGCCAATTCGCCTATAACTGCCAGCCTTTGAGCCTTAAGCAGTTGTTCCTGAGATTTCTTCAGTTCTCGGGTTCTTTCTTCAACCTTCTTTTCAAGCTCCAAAGCATAAGTTTCAAGCTGTTTTCTCGCTTCTCTCAAGCTTTCGATGAGTTGGGCGTTTTCAATGGTTATTGCGGCTTGATGCAAGAAAAGCTCTAAGGGGATTAGAGATTCTCTTGTCGGTTTTCGGCCATCTATTGGGTCGTCCATGCTTAAAATGCCAACAATCCTCCCCTCTGGAGTTCGAAGCGGCGCATAAAGCATGTCCTGTGGATGCCAGTCAACCATCTCTTCTGGCGAAAGCCTACTGGGGACTCCAGCATATGTTGTTGCCACATCTGGAGATGCTTCAGGTGGAACATGATGTACGTATTCCCGAATCCAAGGGTCACTCCAAGGAAGGTAATAAAACTCGCCTATTTTGAACCTTTCAAACTTTGGTCCTAACCTTTCCTTCCAAACATGGCCTGGTGCTTTCCTCTCTTGTAGGAGTTTTATTTCCTCTTTTGTTAAGCCAACTGTTACGAGGTCTGTTCCCTCCAAGTTTTCGTCTCTGAGGGAGATTACAACCCTTCTCCATCCAAAATTTTGTATAGTTTTCGCTATAACCTTCAGTCTTTGGTGCATATCTTTGACGTGCATGATTTCAGTGGAGCTTTTCATCAAATTCGTTAACTTTTTAGAGAGGGTGAACAGTCGTTCCCGCCTTTTCAGGTTGCTTATAGCGGTGGCTGCATGGTAAGCCAACGTTTCTAATAATTTCTTGTCTTCTTTGTCAAAGGCTGCAATTTTTTTGCTCTCAACGTTTAAAACTCCTATAACATTCTTTCCAACCTTTATTGGCACTGCGAGTTCTGAGCGTATTCCCTCTCCACCTCTGACGTAGGCTTTTTCCTTTGTGACGTCTGGAATGATAACAGACCGTTTTGTTCTTGCCGCTCTAACTGTTATACCCTTTTCTCCATCTAAGGGTAATTTTAGTGATGGAATTTTTGAGTATCCTCTGTGAGCCACCATGCAAAGCATTTTTCCCCTTACCATAAGAATGGAGGCATACTCGAATCCTAAGGTTTTTTCCATGGCATCCAAAGTTAGCTTGTAAATTTCATCCATGCTTTTTGCCATGTTCAAGTTTCTGCCATACTCGTTTAGTGCTGACAACCTTTCCTGTCTCTTTAGGTTGCTTATGGCTGTGGCAGCATGCGAAGCCAATATTTCTAACAATTTTCTATCTTCCTTGTCGAAGGCTGAAAGCTTTTTGCTTTCAACATTCAAAACGCCCAGAACGTTATTTCCTACCTTCATTGGCACTGCAAGTTCTGAGAGTACGCCTAATGCGCCTTCGCCGATGAAAGCCTTTTCTTTTCTGACGTCTGGGACAATGATGGATTTTTTGGTTTTTACTGCCTTAACAGTTACGCCTCTCTCTCCATCCAGTGGCAGTTTTAATGACAAAACTTTTGAGTATCCTCTATGAGCTTTTAGGCAGAGCATCTTCCCCTCTATTATGAAGATGTCAGCGAATTCAAATCCCAATGTCTTCTCCATAGCGTCTAATGTTAGTTTGTAAAGTTCCTCCATATTCTTTGCCATGTTCAAGCTTTGGCCATACTTGTTAAGTGTGGAAAGTCTTTCTTCGAAACGTCTCCTTTCTTTTTCTATTCTCTTCCGCTCTGTTATGTCAAGTAACTGCGCTATTGTACGCATTTTTCCACATTTATCTCGTACCACAACAGCTCTAATTTCAACGTCCCTTTTCTCACCATCTTTTCGAACTATTTTAAATTCGTATCTTGAAGGAACGGACTCACCCTTCTGTCTTCGAAGGTATCTTTCCTCGACAAGCCTCCTGCTTTCTTCATCAAGGAACTTTCTAAAATCTTGTCCAACAATTTCCTCTTTTGGGCAGCCACTTAAGGAAGTAACTTCATCGTTGGCGTAAATTATCTTAAAGTTTTCATCTATAAGCAGTATGGCATTATGGGAATTTTCAACGATGGAGCGAAAGAGTTCCTCGTTGCTTTTTATGGCTTCCTCCATTTTCTTTTGTTCAGTGATGTCTATGGCTATTCCATACTTAACATACTTGCCTTTAAGCCACTTTATGGCTTTACATGTTACCTTATACCACTTTTTTGTCCTCTTATCTTGATAGTTGCGGGTATAGGTTTTTCCAAGGTTTTCTCCAAAGACATGCCTATTATTACATGAGGGGCATGGGTGGTTCAGTTTTTCAAAAACCCTATAACATTTTTCGCCTATGATTTCTTCGCCGAAAAGCTCTCTGGTCTTGTTATTGGCAAAAAGAACTTCAAAAGTTTCTGGGTCTATAACATAAACTGCCTCTTCCATTCCATCGCTGAGGGCGCTCAAACTTTCAAGAATGTGCCTAAGTGTTTCTTCAGCGTTGCATACTTTATTCTTCTTCATCTTATAACGCATTCTCCTTCAAGCAATATTCGCTTCTTCAGGTTTTCAACGCATTTTAGAAAATCCGTGTCTGTGCTGCCTTCAAATTCTAAGCCTAGCTTTTCGTAAAGACGTTTTACAATAAGCCTTTCAAGGTATGAAGCTCCCGGTCCAAAAATTCCTTCTAGGGCTTTTGCGAACTCCGTTAGATTTGTTGGAATTTTTTCCCTTTTTAGGTTAAAGGAAGCCTCTAAATGGAAAAGGATGGCTTGTTTTGGGGAGTCCCCCAAGGCTGATAGGCTTTCTTCAATGGCTGATAAAAGAATTTTGCTAAAGTTATTTTGAGTCAAATGAGTTTCCCTCGAGGGATGAATGTGGTTTAAGAAGAGATTCATGATGCATTGATAAAATATTTGTGAACTCTGAATCTGAATTTAGAACTCGAAACTTTACCATTAAGCTTTCTTTTTCTGGAAGCTTTGTTTTGCTGCCGCCACATAATCAAAAAATACGAGTTCTTTGCTTTCGTTCCATTGGAGGGGGTGCCCAATCTTTTCATACAACTTTTTCATTATGAGGATTTCTATGAAGCGGGCGCCTAAACCAAAAATTTTTTCAAGCCCATCCGTAAAGTCTTTTAGGCGATTGGGAATTTCCTTTTTTGTTATTTTAAATTTGTCTTCAAGGTGATAATATATAGCTTGTCTCGCTGAGTCTCCAAGGGAGGCTAAGGCTTCGTCTACAGCTTCGAGCAAAAGCGTTTCGAAGGCTTCTCTTTTTCTCTTCAATGAGGAAAGCTCCTTTAGGAGAATATTTGTAGTTGAGGCTTGGTTGATAATAAAGGGTTTTGGATTTTTAAATTTAATTATTGATTTCGCTGATTTCGGGCTAAAATCTGAGTCGAAATTGGAATTAGAGTTTTTAAAATAATTGTTTACCCAGCCTGTGCATTCTTTCCTTTATGAGGCTAAGTTCTTTTGCGTAGTCCATTAGAGCCATTCTTAAGGTTTCGCTTTCGCTTGTTCCAAGTCTTCTTGCGAGTTCTGTTAGGATTTCTTTTTGTTCCTTGCTTAGGACGACTTTCACTATGCATTTTCTGGGCATTCAACCACTCTCTCAGCCCCTCTTGTTGGTGCTTTTGTGGGCTTTTGGGTTGTACAATTCGCCTTTTCATTTTCTTCGTATATTAGTTTGGTGTTAGTTGTGTGAGGCTGGTTATGCTTGCCTTGGGAAATAACCGACCAGTATATTCGCAGCGGACACCGCAGCCCAGAAGAGTTTGAACAAAACAGTTTACGCACAATCACGCTTAGCGAGGATGAGGGGATTAAGGCTGTTGTTGGCAAGCCAAAGGGCAAAGAAGGGATGGCTGTTCAAAGCTATTTATTCGAGATTGCAAAGGGCTGGACCCTTGAAAAGGCTAAGGCATGGTTTGAAAAACATCAGAAAGGCGAGGCTTCCTTCGCCATCAAGGTTTTGGAGAAAATCGTCGACAAACCATTAAAGATTCGTGGCATTGCGCTTAAGGTTGGCATGAGTCGAAACCTTAACATTTACGCTCCTGAAGAACTGCAGGCCTTCGCCCAAAAGCTTGTTTCTGCGCCCGTTTATGTTGAGCATGTGGCTGTTCCAAACGCTGTTGGAAAAATTGTTAAGGCTGAATGGGATGGCACCAACCTTTGGTATGAAGCCGAAATATATGATGATGAGATAGCAGAGAAAATTCGCAAAGGCTTAATCGGGCACGTGAGCGTCGGCGCAGACTATGAAACAATAGATGTTGTTGATGGAAAAATCCCGCATGGCTTACATAATGCAGAATTAAGCCTTGTGGCTGTGCCAGGGGTTCCAGAAACAAACATTCAAATAATGGAAAAGCTAAAGCTTAGGGAGCAAGCGTTTGAGCCCATAATTTCCGGCGAATATATTCTAGGCTTTTGTCAAGATGTTTCGGCTTTTCTGCCCGAACACTTCAGCACCGTTTGGCTTGACAAAGAAAATGGCGTTTTAGCCCTAATCGGAAGGTTGCGGGCTGAACCTGAAACCCAAAGGGTTCAAAGCATATTCTTCGCTAAAGAGAAGATGTGGAACGAAGCAAAAATTCGAGACTGGCTCCTTCTCCATCCACATTATATGGCTTCGGCAGGCGCCTCTGAGCCATTGCAGATGTCAATGAAAGAGCGTGGAAAAATTGGCGGTAAAAAGCTTTTTGAGCGAATTTGGACTCGCAAATACATTAATGCCCTTCCAGACTCAGCCTTCGCCGTGGTTTATAAGGAAAGCGGCAAAACTATCAGAAAGTTTCCCCATCACACTGCAGACGGCACAATCGACTTGCCGCATTTAAGAAATGCCAATGCTCGGTTGCCTCAAAGCGAAATTCCCACAGCTTATAAGCAGCAAGCCATGAAGCATTTGGCAACCCACAAGAAAAGGCTTGGAGTTGGCGCTTCTGCTGAAGAGGAAAAGCTTTTGGAGCAGGAGGGCGAAGACAAAACAGCTAATGCAGATTTTGCGTTTTCTTTGGAGCCAACCATGGATGAGCTCATAGCCAGCATTGAAGATGTCATGGGGGAAGTTGAGGATGCCATCAATATTTTGACAAGCCGCATTGAAAAGCTTGAAAGGGATTTTGCTGGAAAAACCGAAAGCGATGTTAAAGTTAGTGAAGGTTTCATAAAGAATTCTAGGGCTATGATTCCAGTGGAAGAAGCCATACGCATGATTCAGAATGTTTTGCCAAGTCCTATGGTAGAAAGAAGCTGGGGTTTGGGTCCCCAAAGGCTTTGCCAAGAACTCCGCAGTGTCATATTAAACCTTCGTAGGAGGGCAAAACTTGATGGTTAAAAGTGGAAGTATAGTTTTTGGAGTAAGCCAGGATGAACTGGCTGAAACAATAATGGATTTAAGGAGTGATTTTTATGGCAGATAACACTGGAAAAACTTGGATGAGCATTGGCGAAACAGATGACCCAAACGCCATAATCGAAACTTTTGTGGCTAATGCAGCCATAACCAAAGGCGATCCAGTTTACCTAAGCGCTGATGACAAGGTTAGCCCAGCCACAGCAGCCCAAGACTGCATCGGAATAGCCCTCAAAAATGCTGCTCAAGGCGACCCGTGTCCAGTCTTGATTCGTGGAAGAGTTAAAGTGAAAGTTGGCGGAGCTGTAACTCGTGGAAAAGCAGTTTATGGAGCTGACTCTTCCAAAAGAATTCTTCAATTAACAGATCAGTCCGTAAACGAAGGCGGAACAGCCCAATACACCATTTACTACGCCCGAAAACTTGGAATAGCCCTTGAATCCGCTTCGGCTGCAGACGACCTAATCTTCATTTATGTGGAAAGGTGATTGCTATGCGACCAAAACTTTTTGAGAGTCTCATGCACTCCGACCCAGAGTTTAGGCAGCTTATGGAGGAGCTGAAGCATAAGGCGGCTACGCATCCTTTTCTCAAGCGTTACTGTGAAGTCGGCATTAAAGAACACATGTTCAGCGACATGACTGGCGCTTTGGGAAGAATGCACGACACCCTTGTTGAGGCGGCAAACCCTGAAATGATAGGTAGAGAAATCATAACCGTTAAACCAACAACAGAATCCATGGAGCGTTTTCCACTTGATGAGAAGGCTATTGCGTATCGTTATGCTGAAGGCGCCTATACTAGGCTGAGTGGCAAGAAAATCAGCACTGTTGACGTTTACACCAATATTATTGCTGAAGCCTCTGAAGAGTGGACAAGGGAGTTTTTAGAAGATGCTACATGGAACGTTATGGAAAGCATGACCGAAAAGGTTGGAAGAGCCTTAGGCGAGGCGGAAACAAACAAAATACTTGAATTGTACGGCGCCATTGCAAATGCGGACTTGGCCGGCGGAGCCCCCATAGATAATGGAGGAAACGCCATCAACTGGTCTGGAGTGCTGAAGCTTCATAATGCTGTTAGAGGGGAAAATTGGCGTCCAACAGTCTTAGCCGTTAACGAAATCCAGTTGCATCAGCTTTTAAGCGATGACAAATTCATCCACGCCCAATACTTGCCATCAGAACAGGTGGATTTGGAACGCGGTGTTATTGGCAGCGTTTTAGGCATGAAGGTTTTAGCCAGCACTTTAGTGCCTAACGGAACAGCCTACGCCATAGACACCCGTGTGGCTGCTGTCATGCTCTTGCGAAGAGACATAACCGTCGAAGATTGGGAAGACCCAAAAAGTGGCAAGTTCGGCGTTAGAGCAACAACACGCTTCGGCTTAGGCGTTCTAAGAAGCAAGGCGGTTGCAAAAATGGTCAACATTAGCACTTCGCTATAACCATAAAAGCGGATATAGGCTAGGTCAAAATGTCAAAGTTTGAAGGCAAATGCCCATCCTGCGGAAAAACACATCATTCAAACCGCAAGGATGACATCATTGTCTGCCACTGTTTTAGGCTTTGTCCATTATGCGGGGCTGAAATGGAGCCTTACAATCCAGACTTGGCGCCCACGACTTATGCGGCTGATGGCAAAAGAGACTTGGCTGTTCTAATGGTTTGTGCTCGTCATTTTCCCCCATTTTTTAGTACCCGAAAACCCGTGGAGGTTGTTTGCACATGAGAAATTTGCGGGATAGATTGCATTTAGCCAAAACCGTACTAAAGGAGCTCAGTAGGCAGCCCCTTTGTAGAACCGAGCTTGAAAAAAGAACTGTTAAAAAGTTTGGGACTCATGCTACTTTTGAGGGCATATTCCACTATCTTGTTCAGAATGGTTATGTGCAGAAAAGCGACCAGAAGCATCGGGCTCCTTACGTGATTACCGAGAAAGGCGCTAAACTTTTGGAGGGTTTGGAGTGAACAAAATTTTGAAACGCTTACTTGAGGCTTTTTCCCTTAAAGCCCGAAGCGGATACGCCTATCCGCAATCATCAACTGTTTATGAAACGCCAAGCATCCCGCTTAGCGATGTCATAAAGCTTTATGAGCGAGACCCCACATGCAAGGCAAGCGTTGATTTATTAGCGGCATCCGCCGTTGGCATGGGCTTCTACACGACTGTTAATGAAGCCTACGAGCAGGCTGAGGAAGCGAAAAGGGTTGTGGACAAGTTTAATGAAAATGTTAATTTGGATGCGCTCCTCTGCGATATGGCGCGCATCTTGATTGCTTGTGGAAACGAGTTTTGGCTTAAGATTACCCCTGAACGCCTAAAGGAGCTGCATAGGCTTCCAGTGGATGCTGTGGAGCGCATTGAACAAACCTACATTCAAGATGGCGCATTAAGGCTTCCATACAAGGTTGAAAGTTATAAGCTTAGGCAAAGTTACGGCGGCGAAAACCTAAAGTCCGAAGCCATAATCCACTGGAGAATAAACCATATTGGCACTTCAAGTTTCGGAACTGGCGTCTTACAAGTGCTCCTGCATTCGCTCACATTCCAGTCTGACCACCGTCCAGCCTATGCTTGGATGAAGGCAAAAATTGAGCGTATAATGCCAAAAATTTTTGAAAAATATGCTGGACCAGACGTTTTGGCGCTGTTGGAAAGGGCAGACGAAGCCACAATCCAAAAGTTTGAGAAAGCCATAAAAAGCCGCGGCGAAGAAGGCGCCTGGCTTTTCTACAGCGGAAAAGGAGACATAAAACCCTTAACCCTTGACCCGAGAGCCCGCTTCGAATACTACATTGAACACATAATAAACCAGTTCTATCTCGGATGCGAAACCCCATTGCCACGCCTTTTCAGCACTCCGGGCTTTACGGAAGCCTCTGCAAAAGCAGCCTTAGACCTCCAAAGCATGCTCATCAAACCTATTCAGCGATACATTAAGCGGCAAGTTGAACGTGAAATCTTTAATCCAGTTTTGGCTCAAGCAGGCTTCAACCCAGCAGAGGCGCAGGTTCGCTTAAACTGGGGATGTGAAAAGGTGCCAGAAATTGTTATGGCTGACATGCTTAAGGCTGCTGAGCTTGGGCTCATTCGTCAAGAAGAGTTTCGCAAGAACGCCGTAAAGTTTGGTTGGCAGCTTTGGGAAAAGCCTGAAACCTCCATGGAAAGCGCAAAAAAATGAAGCAGTTTTTAGCCTTTCTCCTTTCTCCCTCACGGGTTAAATGGCGTATGCGCTTCCTTGGAGGCGGGAAACCAAAATAAAAGCCTAAAAGGGAGGTGAAAAAATGAACGTATTAAACATAAGTTTAGGAGTTTGCGCAGCCCTAATCTACGCTTTTTTGGGCTATGCAGCACAAGACAAGCCTTTTAACTGGCGAAAGTTTCTGCGAACACTAGCCATAGGCACATTTTCAGCCCTTGGACTTGACATGGCTGGCATGACCTTCGACGTTTACACAGCCCTTGTTGGTCCAACAGCCATAACTGTTTGGCTGCAGAAGCTTGTGGACACGGCAAAGCCATAAAATCCTTCTTTTTATCTCTTTTCGGAGCTAAATTTTCCAAAAGTTATAAAAACTGAATCAAAGAAAATGGTGGGCGATGCCTATGAAAACAAAATATGTTTTGATTCTAAGCCTAACTGCTTTGCTGTCTGCCATGCTCTTCTATGGGTTTTATACTGTTGAAGTGAAAGCACCCGATGGCATAGACCAGCCACTTTCGAAAATTTATGGAATACTTATGCTTTGGAACAATTCTATGAGCGTATATGACGTGGCAGTTTCAAAAGACGGCAATTATATAGCCGCTGTTAATGAGACGGGCTTGTACTATTTTGAATGGAACATTTCAACTCCAAAATGGTGGTATCCAGCAACAACTCTCCTATCTGTGGCCATATCCGCTAACGGCGAATATGTGGTTACGGGCAGCAATGATGGGTATCTACGTTACTTTAACAATTCCCGTGCAACAACTGGTGAGCGCTTAACTCCCACATGGACGAGCATGTGGCTTTTGGGACCCATGGAAAGAGGCACATTAGACATGTCCGATGACGGAGAATATGTTGTAGGAGGTGGCACGGGACCAAATGTGTGGTATTATGCTGAGTGCACCAGTAGATATGGCGAAGACGAAGATTATACATGGGGTAATTGGCTACCTGTAAATGATATACGAGCTGTCGACATGTCTTCAGATGGCAAATATGTGGCTGTAGGAGGGGAAAACCGTAGCGATTTGCATAATGGTTTTGTAGCCGTTTACGAAGACGCAAATACTGCATCAGGATACTATGATCCCATTTGGATTGCTCATAGCGCATTAAATTATAGTGGCTGTTACGTGGTGGATATTGAAGTTTCTGATGACGGTTATGCTGTTGCGGCAGTAACCAACTATGCGACAACTCTCCACTATTGGGCAAACGCCACAAACTTGACAGGCGACCCAGAACCTTCATGGAACCATTATGAATCATTCGTCTGCGTGGACCTAAGCTCTGACGGCAACGAGGTTATAGCTGGCTCCGATGACCTATACCATGGAGGATTGTATTTCTGGTCTAATGCAAGGAGTTTGTCAGGGTGGATAAGTGAGGACTGGCATAGCCTCAATAGTCAGATATTTGATGTTGCCATAAGTGATGATCCTTAAGGGTAATGGCGAAGTGATAGAAGAATTTGATTTACCCCAATCAAGTCCATTAATTTCCATGTCTGGAAACGGCATCATAACTGCAGTGGCGGGTCCTGGCTATGATAGCCTTTACGTTTTCCAAACTCTGGTGGATATTACTCCGCCTTCAATAGAGAATGTGCATCAGCAACCAGCTAACGACAGTGTTTATCCAGAAAATGAGGTTATGGTTTATGCTAATGTTACCGACGACTTAAGCGGAGTAAAACAGGTAACGCTAAACTACACTTACACTAATGCCACTGGAACATGGAATGGAACAGTGGTCATGGCTAATCTTGAAGGAAACCTCTACAATGGCACAATACCCGCCCTTCCATACTGTACAAACGTAACCTACATAATCATAGCCGAAGACAACTTCAACAACACAATCACAACCCAAGATTTAGGACAAGAATACAGATATCACGTGATTCCAGAATTCCCGCCACAACTAATACTTCCAATACTCGCAACATCCACGCTATTAACACTGCTAACTCGCAAAAGAAAACGTTAAAGGCAAAATAAAGACGGCAAAGCACCCAATTTTTATTGCTGTTTCGGCTCTTGCCACTTCTCAATGATTAGTTTGTCGTCTCCAAGCTTGAAACTCACTTTGACAGCAATGGAATCTGTGCCCCTCTTCGTTTTCGTGAATTCCTTAAACGGAAACATGCTGTCCTGAGCCAAATCAAGCGGTAAATAAATCAAGTATTTGCCGTCTTTCCTCCTGAACAAGCGTCCCTTTCCCTCATTAACCATATGTCGCACTCCCAATTATTTCATGTCAGACGGAATTGATTAGCACAGAAATTATTTAAACCTTATTCTTTAATGAAAAGTTACCACGGTTCTAACCTTTAGAATTATAAGAAACATTCACCAATAATTGAAGGTTAAGTTAACCCATGGAGGAAGAAATGTTGAAAAGGAGAGTTATATTCGTTTTAGTTACATTTTTGCTTCTTGGTTCCCTAATATTACGGTTTCAAGTTTCTCCCGTTTCCAGTTGGGGGAATGGTGGTTATAGTGATGATCCTTCTAACCCAAAATATGGGACTCATGATTGGATTGCCCATCATGCTTTGGATTGGCTGCCGATGGAGGAGAAATGGTTTATTGTTAAGAATCTTGCGGCTTATCTTTATGGCACAGAACTGCCAGACAACAGCACCGTTCTCTATGGTATAGGCGACAAGAATTTGCATCATGTTTACTATTTTATTAATGGTTCGTTGCAGGATGATGCTTCCGCAAAGAGGGCAAGAGAGGAATATGATAAGGCTTTTGAGCTTTTCAAGAGTGGAGATTTGACTAATGCCTCTTTAAGGCTTGGCGTTATGACCCATTATATTGCTGATTTGGCAGTTTTTGGTCATGTGATGGGTTCCGGCACGGATTGGGGCGCTGAGATTCATCATACTGATTATGAAAATTATGTGCTTACGAGAACAGACAGTTATGATGACGAATTTAACGTGTTTCTCAATTTCGACGGCGAGTTAAGCCAAATTTCCGCCTATAATGCCGCACTGGCACTTGCTTATGACACGACGTTTGACGTTGACGGCGATTTAACATGCGTCTGGATGGACCAAAACTATGATTGGAATAATTTAACCTTTAAGAATCGTTGCGGAGAATCCCTCAACATGGCTATAAACTTAATCGCCGATGTTCTGTATACATTTTATTTGGAAATGCAAGATGTGGCGCATTTTATTGATGTTCCATTTCACTACCAAGACACTGATTACTATTGTGGTCCAGCATGTCTTGAAATGGTTTTCGACTATTATGGAGAAGACATAAACCAACTGGAAATAGCAGATGCCGCAAGAACAATAGGCGAACCCCTCTATTCAACTTATACTGATGAATTGCGAAGGGCTGCCCACTTCAGCAACATCAGCACCTCCATGGGCGCTGAAATTCCAGACTACAACATTACTGGCTATACTTTACGCAGTTTAGGCTACGCAGCCTTCGAAGCGCATAATATGGATTTAAACCAGATTAAAAACTACATTAACCAAGACAAACCGCTTATTCTGCTCATGTGGTATAGCGAAGCCCATGTTTACGGTCATTATCGTGTTGTAACGGGTTACAATGAAACACACATTTTCATGCATGACCCATGGGCATGGCTTGGAAAATATGGCGGTCCAAACATAGCATTTAATTATACTTTATTCTCAGACCTTTGGTCCTATTCTGGCAATTGGGCACTGTACACTTTACCATGGACCATAAACGTTTCTGCGCCCGTTTATATCAAGCCTGAAGCGCCATTTCAAATAAACGTTACAATTGCTTATCCGGAACCTCTTCCAAACGCCTTAAATGATTATGATGCAGCTTCTTGCAATGCAACCATAATATTGCCCCAAAATCTAAGCTTGGTTGCTGGAGAAACCTCAAAGAAAATGGTTGATTCGGGCTTTTTGGAGGCTGGAGACAGCGCCACGGTAAATTGGACTTTGGTGGCGAATGATTATGGAGTGTACACCATTGGCGTTGAGGTTGAGGGTTTGGTTTCTGGCAGCGTTTGGCCTCATGGAGATTATCCAGCCTACGATTACACTGATAGGATTGGCGCAAAAGCCAACTTCACAATAGAATTTAAGGAAGACAGTCAAGCTCCAATTTTAACAGACCTTTCCAGATTTCCAAGCGGAGACGTAGAACCAGACCAAGAAGTGAAAATTTCAGTCAACGTCACAGACTCTCAAAGCGGAGTAAAAAATGTCACATTATTCTACACAACAAACGATTGGGTCACATGGGAAAACAAAACCATGAACCTAAACCAAACAACAAAACTATATGAAGCCACAATCCCTGGACAGCCCGCGGAAACATGGGTGAAATTCAAAATAGTTGCCTACGACTATTTAGAAAACAACGCAACCCTCGACGGGACGATGCCCCAATGCATGTACTACGTAATCCCAGAATTCCCATCAACCAAGGCTTTACTGTTATTCACAACGCTTTCAACGCTTTTTATTGTCTACTTAAGAAGAAAGGAACAAAAAGCGTAATTAGTCTTTTCTTTTCTGCTTTTTTCTAAAATGCTTTTTAAATTTTCCTTTTTTATTGTGAAAATTGTTTAAATTTGCCTATTTTTAATTTTTGTTTGAGGTTTGCGGTTTGGCAAGCGTTTCACCCGATGACGTCCGAGATGTGTTAAATCTCAGTTCGGCTGACGTTCCAGACGCTAAAATTTTTAAGATGATTAAACGGGCTGAGGTTACGTTGGAGCTTGAGCTTGGAAGAGAAATTGATTATGCAGATTGCAGCGACGCGGAAAAGGAGTTTATAACTGTTTTGGCGGCAGTTTATGCCATTTGCTATTTGACTGGCGGTTCGGCAGTTGGCTTAAGTTTCAGTCTCGGAGACCAAAACATAAGCGTACTAAGCAAGGCTCCGCCCTTGGATGTTTTGCAGGCTGAGTTAGAAAGGATTTTGCATGGCTTAAAAACGCCTCATGTGAGGTATGCCTAAATGTTTGATGAAGCCTTAAACGTTTATTTGCAGTTTGTTTTGGCTAATGCGCCATATTTTTATTATGTGCCAGGTTCCGGCGTTGTGGGCGAGCGGGGTGTGGCAGCCGCCGCTTTTGCCATAGACTTTCTCTACGAAGCCTATTCTGACAGCCGCTGCATAGCAAAGAAAAGTGAGGTTTATGACAAGATTATTTCTTTGGCTGATTGGATTTTAACCCAACAATGCACAGACAATGCCAAAAACGCTTATGGCGGCTTCAAAAGCAACGAGGCAAGCGATTATTATTATGCTATTGATGCTTGCCGTGTTATTCCATCGCTTTTGAAGGCTCATGCGTTAACGAAAGATTTGGATTATTTGAATGCTGCAAGGCTTGCTGGCTTTACGTTTTTGAAGGCTATGCAGGATAGACAGAGTTATGGCGGTTTTGCAAGGGCTGTTACCCTTAATGATGATTGGCTTTTGCAGATGGATGTCGAATGCCTTTATGGGGTTTTGGGCTTAAAAATGCTCGCCGAAACCCATGACACAGATAATGCCAACACTTATCAAGACATGATTGTTAAACTTGTAGATTTTCTCCGAAGCGGCTTTGAAAACCTATGGCTATACTATGACCCTTCAGACAATGCGTGGCACAGGGCGGGCGTGGATGAAAGCCAAATTTATGATGATTGCTTCGCTTATGCTTTATTGGGACTTTACAGTTATGAAGGCTGGAGCCCCACAGTTCAAAGGGTTTATGAAACTTTAAACGCCATAGGACCAAGCGCAGAATATGCTGGATACAACCCAAACTTTTGTTGGGCGGGCTACATAGACATTGTTAAGCGGAAGGCTGCATGCGAATACTATGACAGCGTTACATGCGGCATCTTGCATGACACTCGTGCAGCTAAGGATAATCCAAGCCTAGAGTTGAGTGTTCAGATTTTGGATGGGCATTATTCTGATTTTATGTTTTGGGGAGTAAAATTCAAAGACTGGAGCCCTGTGGAGAATAAACAGAGCATAATAACGGTTTCTTGGCTTGGACTTTTGCTTCTTCGTTATACGCCTAAGCATACGCCTTTCAAGGCGATTTTGGAAAAATTCGGCGAAAACCTAACTTTATATCCAATTTTAGAGGCTGGCGAAACCGTCTCTTATGGCGATGGAATTAGCCTTAAAGCCATAGTTAGGGTTGAAAATCCAGCAGAAATTGTCCTTGAACCGGGCTATGCAATAACAGACTACATAACCATCCAAACCTTTCTGCCCATCAGAACCCGAGACAAGATTAGGCGGGGCGGCGTTGATTTTGAGGTGGGTCCGGTCAAGGTTTATCGTTGGATGGGTGAACCCGCCTATTACCAAACCACCTGTAGGAGGCTCATCACTCCATGACTACTGTGGAGAGCCCTGTTTTAACGCTTATTCGTTTGCTTAAGAGATATTTGCTGGTTGTTAAAGAGGATGGCTCCATAGCCAAAATTCATGTTGGACAGGAATGGTTGGACCGTGAAATATTGGAAAGTTTTGATGGGCAAATCACTGTTGGGCTTGAGAGGGGCGAAGATGAAAAGTTAAGTTTTGATGGAAGTCTTAGGCGCCTCTGCCACTTTTTAAGGGTTAACGTTTGGGCTTCTGATAGAAGTATCCGCGAAAAAGTGTGCAGCGAAATCAACCGCGTAATTCATGGAAAACGGAACACGCCAAACATTGTGAATTACAATTTTTGTGGTGTTGGTGTAGCTTCTGAAACGCATGAAGCTTTCCATGGCGTTTCAGTCTCTGATTTGCCACCTAACGATGATGGCTGGAGCGAGTTCGCTGAAGGCGAATATCAGAAAATCTGGTATAGCGACGACAACCGTTTAAGCAAATCCGTCTTAGAAAATGGAAAATACGCCTATACGCTTTTCCGCTTCAAAATCGACGCCGATGAAAACCTTCTTAAGCGGTTGATTTTGAAGTTTGAGGGTTATGGCGTTGCGCCTTCTGGAAATGGCGCCACAATAAAAGTTTGGAATCACGTGGCAAATGTTTGGGAGAATGCTGTTTCCGGCAGCAGCGCAACCGATGAGGTTTTAATGATAAACTTGTCTTCTAATTTGCCGAACTATGTTGATGCTGATGGCTATGCCTATTTGCTTGCCAAAACCACTTTCCCAAGCGACGGCGAAACTCAAGCGGTTCTTTACTGTGATTATGTTGAGGTTGAGTTTGCTGTTAATGGCATAGCCTACGTGGACATTGTAAGTTTTCGTGATGTTGATGAGGTGCGGGTTAAGCCCTTCTTGTGGCGCACCGAATTCCTTGTGAAGTCATGGTTTTTTGAAAATGTTACAATAATGGAGGAGTAAAGATGAGTTTGCCATTTGGAGCGCATGAAGCAAAAATCTATTACGTGGAAGAAACAAGCTACGGCGAAACACCATCAAACCCCCTAATGATTGGCATAAAAGCCGAAAGCGTCGAACCCCTTTTGAACCCAAGCCTAATTAAGGTTCGTGGGGTTGGAAGCCGAGACTTACAAGCCATTAAGAAGGGTTTGAGGGATGTGGGCTTAAAAGTTGCCTATCCATTGCCAAGCGATGCTTCCATAAACTTTCTGCAGCACATAGCCACGCTGAACTCTTTAAGTATCGAAGTATTTTACGAAAAACCCTCTGGAATCGTTGATTTGCTCTTTAAAGGGTGCAGGATGGATAAGGCTGTTGTGGAATGCGGCATCGAAGATGTTGTTAAGGCGAATGTGGAGCTGGTTGGGCAGAATTTGGCTGTTGGAACTTCGAAGATAAGCGGAGCCACATATGCTGATTATGCTGGCGCTGTCCCATACTACGACAGTTATGTGCAACGCGGAGCTGGAGACGGTTCGGGCCTAACGGCGGTTGAGAGGGTTACGGATTGGAAGTTCACTATCGAAAATAACCTTAAGCAAGTGCCCGTAATCCGCTCCACAAACGGTGAAATCCTCAAGTATTTGCCAGCCCGCCACCGCAGCCTAACTGGCGAGTTAATCTTCGAGTTTGAAAGTAAGCAGGAATACGATGATGTGGTGAATGATAGCGAGTTCAGCTTAAAATTTGGTTTAGGCGGAACAAAAAGCGCCCTTTTCAAATATTGCAAGTGGGAAAGCGTTAGCACGCCCACAAAGGTTGAGGACCTTGTAAGTTTGAAGGCTTCTTTTGTTGCGAGGGATGTGGTGATAAGCTGATGAGGACAGAAACTGTGATTATTGGCGAAGAGTTTGGCAAGGAATATGCGGGCAAATATGTTTTTAGTGAAATCTCTTGGGCTAAACGTAGCAGAATAATCCAAAAATATACGCGATATAGTCCGCACACTGGACAAGTAATAGCAAGCGATTACATAGCCATCCAAGCCGAAACCATAATGGCTTCCCTTAGGGAGCAGCCATCACACAAGCCCATAACTCTTGAGAAACTGCTTAGCGAAGAAGATGGGGTTCCCATTGGTTTGGGCGAAATTTTCAGCCAAATCGTTAATAGGCTTAACCATGTAGGCTTTGAAGAGTCTGCTTTTTTATCCGCTGCATCAGACGCCAAAAGCCAAACCCAACCCTCACAGAGTTTAGGCTCTGCAAAGAGTTCGGTTGGACACCAAACCAACTTGCAAGACAGCCAGCCAAAACCATCCAGCAATTCATCGTTATCCTCAACGAGTTAGACCGTCAAATGGAGGAGGAAAAAGCGAAGGCGGAACGTGAAGCCAAATGGCGGTTGAAATAAAATACGTTGTGGAAGGCTTTGAAGAGTTTAAAATGGCAATGGAAAGGTTTGATTCCGCCATGAAAGAGCATGTGCAAAGGCTTTTGGCAAGCTGGGCTGAAAAAGTTAAAGCCTATGCGAAACAACTTGCGCCCATCAGGACTGGATACTTGCGCAGTTCTATTTATGCCAAAATTCAAGATTGGGTTGCTGAAATAGGCGCAGAAGCCACATACGCCCTATTCGTGGAGTTTGGAACCCGCCACATGCAAGCCCGCCCATTCCTTTACCCAGCCATTCAGGAGTATCTGCCAAGGCTTGAGCAAATCGTCTGCGAGGCTATTGACCAAGCCAAAATGGAGGCTGGACTAACATGAGTTTCCGTGAAATTGCAATAACAATCCGTGCTGTTAACCGTGCAAGCCACGAGTTTGCAAGAATCCAGACTGATGCTGAAGCCTTAAGCCTTCGCATTAGGGCTTTAGGCTCTGCTATTGCTGGTTTAGGGGCTACTGGAACAGCCATTGGACATATAGCCCACCAGTTTGGCTTATTAAATGATGAGCAAGCGCGGGTTTTCAATTCCGCCATGATGGTCATAAGCGTGATGGGAATGTTTATGCGTACTTCGTGGGGCGTTGCCATAGCCCAAAAGGTTTATGCTGCCGCTTGCTGGATTGCCACAGCAGCTCAAAACGCCCTAAACATTAGCTATGCGACTTTTCTTGCTTTGACTGGTGTTGGAGTAGCCGCCATTATAGCGGCTGCTGCAGCCATAGCGTATTTCGCCAGCCAAATGAATGCTGCCACCGCATCTGTTCAAGGTTTTAATGAGGCTGTGGCTGGCATGCCAGAGCGTGGGCGAAGCATTCGAAGGGCTGGAGAAGAGGAACTGTGTAGGCGGGGTTTGGAATAGCCATGAGCGTTGAAATTCCCAAAGTGGCTGTTGTTTTTGGTTCCGTGACTCCACCCCAAGGCGATGTTATCCAATGCCGTGTTCATTTGGGCTGCACAAAAGAGGTCAGCAGCTTTGAAGTGCTTTTGCAAAATTGGAATAAAAAGTATAGTCCAAGCGGCACATATCCGATTAATGTTGGGATGGATGGAAGCATAAGCATAGGCAGAGGCGCAAACTGTCCGCAAATAATTACTTGCCGTGTTGAATCCGTAAAATATGAATCTACGCCGACAGAAAATTACTTGCGTGTTAGCGGCAGGTGTTGGGGTGAAAGACTTTTTCGCAGGGTTTTCACTGGCACTTTTGAGAACATGAAAGGCGAAGACATCGTTAAGCACTTGCTTGATTATTATGTTGGTTTAAGCCACGTCAGAGACGGCACGGAACTTGTGGAAAACACCGACACCACATACACAAAATTAGAATATGAGGACACGCCAGTCTTCGACATTATCAAGTATATTGCAGAATCCGCAGACAAAAACGGCGTTATAGGCTATGATTTTCGTATAGCACCAGACGCAAAATTCGAGTTTTTCCCACGCAACAGCAAAACCTCGCCAGTCAGCCTTTCAGAAAAAATTGAAGAGTATGAATATCGCAAGGACATTCACGGCATACGCAACAAAATAACCGTTTACGGCGCCTCAACAAAACAGCTTCCCAGCGACATAAACGATGACGGTTACACGGAATCCACAAGCGGATGGTCCACAAACGGCAACCTAACCCTGAACAGTGGGCATGTTACCCGCAACGGACAAAAACAATACACGGATTCCTACAGCGTAGAAGCAAACATCGCCAATGCAGCCACCCTTTGGATGGAACGGACTTTGCCATCTTTAAACTTTGAAGGCGTAAATGGCCTCAAAACCATCAGTTTCTGGATGGGCCTTTATTATGCGCCTGCATACTTTCAAAACTTTAAGGTTCGCCTCTTAACAGACGCAAGCAACTATTTTGAAGTTGACATTTCAAACATGATTCCAAGCACAAGCGGATGGATTAAATATGTGCTTAATCCTCAACAGCCAACATGGACAAAAAATGGCAACCCAAACTGGAGTAATATAAGCGCAATCCGCTTCACCATCAACCACTCCCAGAATGTTTCTGCAATACAAATGCTAATTGACCATTTACTGTTTTCCGGCGCCAGATACTCAGCTACACAAGAAGACTCAAACAGCCAAAGCACCTATGGACTGCGGGAACTAACAGAAACCGATGAAGAACTTTACAACGATAACGAATGCACATTAAGGGCTAAAGCCATCCTTAACCACCTAAAAAATCCAACAGAACATCTGACAGTAAAAAGCACAGTCATAGATTATGGCAACACTCCGCTTTTGCCAGGAGACAAAATTCACGTGACGCTCCCAAATGAGAATGTCGATGCAGATTTCCGCATTGAAAGCGTCGAGTATGATGTGGATGCAAAAACTCAAACCCTCGAAATCACCTTAGAACTTGGAAGAGAAGGGCCTCTTCTGGCTGATTATCTTTACGCTCTAAAAAGCAAAACGGACCACGTTAGCAAATATAAAATTGCGAGGCTAATATAAAATGAGCAATAGCGTTCCCTATGGACGTTATGAAGAAGCTTATAAGGCTATCCACAGCGCCCTAAGCGGAATCATGGCACCGCCATCAGGGAGGAAAATAACAAAGCTAGGTTTCTCATGGAACACGGATGGCACCTTAGCCACATTAAAAGCCTACGAGGGCAACAATGAAATTTTCACATTAACTTTCACATGGAACCCCGATGGCACTTTAAAGGAGGTTAACAGAACAGATGCCTGACAAAGCCCTCATCATCCGCGACGACAAAGAAAAGTTTAAAGACGTTGGCGACGTCTTAGCGGTAGCCCGAACCGAAGGCAAAAAACTCTTCAAAACCCACGACAACGTTTTGGTTGTCCGCGTTTATTATGACGGTGAGGTTGGTTGGATAGCGGTTGTTCGCTATCCTAAAGTTGAGGCTGGTTGTTCAAACCTTGCTGGTGTAAGCGGAGGAGAAAAAATTGAGAAATGAATTTGAAAAAGAAAGCTGGAATAATAGTTGGAATACAAAGGCGCATAGAAGTTTGGCGAAACGGCAAACTGATAGACGTAGATGAAAAATTCATAGATTTCAATGATTTAGTAGTTGATGCGGGCTTAAACGCTTTATGTGGGCAAGCTTTCGACTCAAGCGGAAACAGACCAGCAGTATTCAATTATGTTGCTATTGGAACAGACAGCACGACACCCTCTGCAAGCCAAACAGCTTTAGGCAATGAAGTAATGCGTGTCCAGGGCACATATAGCAAAGACGCTAATGTCGGCGAATGCTCTGTTGACGCTACCTTTAACATAACGGGAACTTACGCTTTAAACGAGTGCGGATTATTCAATGCCTCTTCTGGCGGAACAATGTATTGCCGAGACACATACACAACAAAAAACGTGGTTAACGGCGACACAGTCAAAGTTTACTATACGCCGAAATTCCAGAGACCGAGCTAAGCGCTTCTGAGGTTTACTCCGATGGGTTGGCTCAGCGGCTGGAGTTATCGTAAAAGCCATGTGATTAATAGCGCAAGCGGTGCTGGAACAAATTACCAAGTAAGAGTTAAGGCACACTATGGAAGTGGAACCGATAATGGAGAAAATGTTTACCTTAACAGTCATTGCAGAACAGATTTTGGAGATGTCCGCTTCACAGATGATGACGGCGAAACAGTTTTGGACTATTGGATGGAAAGTAAAACCGTTAATTCTTCAGTTACAGAATATGAGAATAACCCAGTTTACGCCGTTTCTGGTCATGCTTGTAAAGACCCAAGCATATGGAAGGATGGAAGCACATATTATATGGCGATAAGTTATGACCCAGAAGCAGATAATCCTGCAGACAAGAAAATTCGAATTTTGAAATCTACCGATATGATAAACTGGACTTACCTATACGACATTAGTCCGGCAGCAGATGAGAACGGCATTGCAGCTCCATTCTTGTGGAAAGAAGGCAATACATGGTATCTGTTCTACCAAGACTTGCAGACTAACTGGAAAATTAAACGGATGCAATCCACCGATATAGAAAATTCCAGCAGCTGGACTAATCGTACAACCGTTTTAGAAAAAAGCGCAAGCGGATGGGACTCCTATCACGTTTATGATGCATTTATAATCAAAGTAGGCTCCACATACTATTTGTTTTATACGGGACAGGCAACCGCTACGGGGACACGGCAAATCGGTTACGCAACATCAGATTCGATAACTGGAACATTTACGAAATATTCTGGAAATCCAGTTATAACAGCAGCAAGTGGGTTTGGTTATGAAGCTGAGGAAATTTACTACATTAATGGCATGTATGTTCTCATCTGCACCACTCAACCAG
>JAVZLK010000010.1:0-43251 GCA_038883795.1 Bathyarchaeia archaeon | reverse complement strand
CCAAGCAAAGCCGTCAACCTCTGATGAGCATCATCCGAAATCCTCAAAGTCTTCATGTAAATCGCCTTCGCCGAAAGTATAACTTGTAGGATAAGACTAATAAAGCTTTTCGGTATAATAAATATACAAAATACACGAGGCATAAAAATTGAAACACCACATAGGCCTAACAATAGACTCAAAACTCCTAAAAGAAATAGAACAACTCAGAGGAAGAGAAAAACGCAGCACATTCATAGAACACCTAATAAGACTTGGACTAAAGACATACATAAAAAACGAAGACACAAACACCCTTGAAATGCGGAAAGTAGGAAGTTTTTCAAAAGTTTAACTATGCCTATTCAATGCCCCACTTCTTAGTTATCTTCACAATTAGGAAAATTACGAAGGCAACTATTATGAACGTTATTATAGCCACCAAAAAGTTTCCAATACCAAACAACTGTCCAGTCCAAGTTGAATCTATCGGATTTCCTTGAGCATCTAAAGCCGTTGGCGGAACAGCAATCTTAAAAGTGGACAAGTTTCCAAGACCTGGTATTGCCAAACCTATTATCGGCATCAATATGTCTTTAACAAGGGATTGGATGACTTGACCAACATAAACACCCATAATGAAAGCCACAGCCAAACCCAACACCTTATACTTAGAAATAAAATCTATAAACTCATTCCACAAACCCTTCTTCGGCGGCGGTGCAGGCGACGCAGGTTTCGGTTCCAACAAAGCCTTAATTTCTTTCAGAACTTCCAAAATTTCCTCATCTTTAGGCACACAATTCACCAATCCCTTTTATATTGCAAAATGCATTTAAAACTTACTAGAGGATGGCAATTTCGAAAGTTTTAACCGCTCACAAACAGAATAAAGTATTGTTGCTTTATGGGAGGTGATTTTCGTGAGCGAGAAAGAAAAGAAAAAGGAAGAAAAAGGCAAAGCTGAAGCAGCAGCAGAAAAAACAGGCGAAGTTGTAGGCAAAGGCGTAAAGAAAGGCTTCGGAATAGTAAAGGGCGTCGGAAAAGGCTTAGTAAAAGGCGTCAAGAGCGAAGAAGAAAAGAAAAAAGAAAAATAACCATTTTGATGGGCCGGGAGAGATTTGAACTCTCGACCTTTCGGTTATCAGCCGAACGCTCCAACCAAGCTGAGCTACCGGCCCCAAACAACAACAAAATATTAATCAACAACCATTTTTAAGGGTTTTCCGAAGCCCTTTTAATTGTTATTGGGCTATTGTCTTCTCTGAGGGCCCGTAGCCCAGTATGGATCAAGGCGTCGGCCTTCGGAGCCGGAGAACGTGGGTTCAAATCCCACCGGGCCCGCCACCTTCTGGGTTCGGAACCTTTATATGAGACGATCACACCTAATATTTATTGATGGTCTATGGCGAAAGCCACCTACGCCTATCTGCTTAAGGACGCGGACGTTAAGCGTTGGTATGAGAATGTGGCGAGGGGCTCGAGGGTTACGGCTGATGTTTATCTGCGCAGACTTGGATGGGTGTGTAAGCACTTGAGCCTAAAGCCTAAGGAACTCCTTGGGAAGAGCGAGAAAGAGCTTGGGATGCTTCTCGCCGATCTTGTCTCTTATTTGGAGCGTGAAGGAAAGGCTGGCAGCTACATTAAATCATGTTTGAAGGCTGTTAAGTCTTGGCTTTCCTTCAACATGGTTGAGGTTAAGGTTAAAATTAAGATTAAGGATGCGGATGACACGCCGACTCTTCGCGATGAGCGGGTTCCAAATCAGCAGGAGCTTAGAAAAATTTTCCTCTGCGGAGACTTGAGAGCTAGAAGCGCATGCGTCTTGCTTGCACATAGCGGGTTAAGAATTGAAACCTTAGGCAACTATGAAGGAACAGACGGGTTAAGGATTAGGGACTTACCAGAAATGAAGATAGAAAAGGGCGAGGTAGTCTTTGAAAAAGTGCCTACAATGGTTGTTGTGCGCAAGGAGTTGAGCAAAGCTGGACACCAGTACTTCACTTTTCTAGGCGAAGAGGGATGCGAATATTTGAAAGACTATCTGGAAAGCCGATTGAAAGAAGGTGAGAAGCTCACGCCAGATTCGCCAGTGCTGACGCCTAAGGTTGCGCCTAAGCCCTTCATAAGATCAACAAACATTGGCGACATGATAAGGGCTGCCATAAGAAAGGCTGGTTTCAAGTGGAGACCATATGTTTTGAGGGCTTACTTTGACACGCAGCTGATGCTGGCAGAGTCTAAAGGCTTAGTATTACGCGATTATAGGCAGTTTTGGATGGGACATAAGGGCGATATAGAAAACCGTTACACAACAAACAAGTGTAGGCTTCCAGAAAACGTTATAGAAGACATGAGAGAAGCCTACAAAAGAAGCCAAGAACACCTTCATACGACTAAAGTTGGAAAAACGAGCGAAGAAGAATTGCGACAAGCCTTCAGGAAACAACTTCTATTAGTTGCTGGGTTTACACAAAGCGAAATTGATAAAATGGACGTCTCAGCAATCAGCGATGAAGAACTGCAAACAATGATACGGAAGAGGCTTCTGGGAGAAAAGGCAAACGATTGCGTACAGAAAGTGGTGTCGACGGACGAGGTTGAAAACTACTTGGAGCATGGATGGGAGTATGTAGCAGCTTTGCCAAACGGCAAAGTAATAGTCAAACTTAAAAGCTCACAATAGTGGCATGCTGCAATGTTAGTTATTTTAAGAGTTTTAAAAACGGATTTATCTACTGCTAAAATCGCTGTTCCGCCGGGATAGTCACTGTGGCTTTTTTGTCTTCTTGGTTGTTTTGCGTTTGATTGTTGTGAAGACTATTGTTAGGATCGTTGTTAAGGTTATGTAGGGTATGATTGGTTCTGTCTTTTTGGGAATTTGTATTGGGATTGAGTAGCCTCCGACTGGTACCGTTGTGACTGTTATGCGGGCAGCGTCTGATTGGGCCGTGTTGCCTTTATCGTCTGTGACTTTGAGGTGTATGTAGTAGATTCCGCTTGTGGTTGGTGTGAATGTCCATGATGGTGATGTTGCTTCTGAAACTGGATTGCCGTTTAGGTACCATTGGTAGGTGTATGGTGTGTATCCGCCTGAAACTGTTGATGTGAAGGTTACTGATTGGCCTACGAGGATTGAGGCTGAAAGCGGACTTATGGAAACTGAAAGTGGCGGTGGAGGAGGCGAGTATGTGAATACTGCTTTTAGTGTGTGGTTGTTATCCATTAGGACAGTGTAGGGGTTTGCTGAGCCAACATTTATTGTGTCGAGTTCCCAGTGGTCGAAAATGTAGTTTGCGTCTGGGATTGCTGTAACTTGAACGGGTGAGTTGGCTGTGTAAGTGTATGTTCCGGGGGTTGGATTAGTTGTTCCGCCGACAGTTGTTGTGATTGTTATGCTATAGGTCTGCGCGATTACCCATGTGCCTATTATTTGGATTAGATGAGTGCTGTGGGTATACGTGAAGTAGAGAAAGCTGTGAGTTGCATTTTCCGTTATTGTAGCCGGCACTGGTGCGCCATCTATTAACACCGTCCAAGGTTCACCATACAAAAGTGCCTTCGGAATCGTCACGTTGCACAAGCCAATGCTGCCAACTTCTCCAGTAACGTTAAATCCAATCTCTTTCATCGCGTGATCAAAGTAGAATTGGGAAACTGTTGAATTGCTTCCAATAGACACTACGAAAATTTCCTCCCCCCAAACGATTTCAAAAAAGATTGCAGACGTGCCGGTTTCAGTCATGAATTCAGTTTGGGTAAGCTCACTGTCAGAAGTAAAAGCGTGCTCAAATATGCCGTCACCATTAGAATCTATTTGCACAGTGACGCCTTCTTCACCACGAGAGAGCGCATCCCAATCAACGCTGTATTGATGGATAGCATTAACTAATGTTGGGATGTCAGTTGCACTGAAATTGCTAACATTGTCCTCCAGAATAGAATTCAAGATTAACCCATAGATTGCGTAATTTGTTCCTGCTAATTCATAGAGATAGGGACTGGTCGGAAAAATCATTATACCAATATCATATTCCCTAAGGTAAACCGAGTTTGGAATTTCCTCTTTTACCTCTCCATTTATGACACCGGTAACCCTTCCCTGAGAATCATAAACTCGAAGTTCGCTCGGGCTACATAAATGTGCAAATATTAGATCTACTGAAAGAGGTGCCCCTGAAACACCTATCTTCATTGTTTCGGCAAAGAAACCATCATCACTCAAGGACTCTGGAGAGTGCCCTACCGCATCCCCATTATCATCGAGCCAAGGTTGAGAAAACTTGCCAGGCTCAGGTGGAGGAAGCACACCTACCCAAAGGGTGCGGGTCATTAGCTTGTTGGCATCTTCGGCTCCTTCGACAAACGCTTGTTTGACATTCTTACCCTGTGCTAATTTTCGCCAGAACTCACGGGAGAAAAAGTCGAAATACGGGTAGCCTTCTTTATCATCGTGGGTTGAAGTTATTATGATTCTCTTTGAGGCTGAAATGGTTTCAGGAGCAGTGACGAAACAACCTGAGTAACAAGCATCAATAATAATGAGCATTGGAGTATTCTGAGGACAGAACTGCAACCAATCATTCAGTTGAACTGGGGTAAAGGCTTCATTTTGTTTCACATCCAGAAAGAATGTATCTGGTTGGCTTACGCCGTGACCCGACAAATAAAGGATAAGTGGACTATACTCTCCTACTCGCATAGCAGCCCATCTCTTTATTGCCAGTTCAAAGTTTGCATGTGTACAAGTCATATCAACGTCATTGTCTCCATCGCCGTCAGCATCCCGTAGTGAATTACTGAAGTAAAGGATACGTTCATCATCAAAACCAAGGCTACGTAAAGCTCGATATGCTATCTTAACATTGAGGTCAATTATCCATTGTTCCCTCCACCCTCCCTGTCCTTCTACTATTATGGCATAACCGATATCTGGGAATGAAACAGTGAAATCCAAGTTTCCTGAGGTCCCAAATTCCACCCAATGGCTGATGGCTCCTTTCGAGTCTTTTGTCCTATACTGCCAATGATAACCTCCATTAACTAAACCGAAACGAGTTATAGTTACTTCAGTTCCACTTGGAACAAATTCACTAATAGTTTCCGGAGTGGGTTCACCGGTAAAAGCTTCACCTATCTGACGAAGCTCAATTTCAAGTCTAACAGAATCTCCATCAGGATCGCTAACTGTTGCTTTGAAAACAACTCTTGGCTCTGGAGTCATCCCTCCTTCAGGAATAACGGTCACAACAACAGTTTCATATCTTAACTGAGAAACCTCAGTTGGTGTGTTGGGTGGTTGATTTGGTACCGCTGTGATTTCTAAGGATACGTATGTGTTATGGTTTAGTGCACCACTGGTTCCGGTAACGGTTAAGGTATAACTTCCAGTCGTTGCTGTTGTGGATACTGAAACTGTTAAAGTAGAGGTTGCTGTGCCGCCTGCTGGAGGAGTAACCTGTGAAGGGCTCAGTGTTGCCGTAACTCCTGAAGGGGCTCCAGAAACGCTTAGCTGAACAGGTTGATTAAAACCATTTATCGATGTTACAGTGATTGTCGATGATCCTGAACTGCCTTGCTGAATGGTTACCGATGATGGAGAAGCTGAGATTGAAAAGTCGGGCGCGGGTAAGGGGGTTACAGTTAATGCGTATGTGGTTGTTCTTGTTAAGCCTCCTCCCGAGCCCATTATCGTTATATAAAATGTTCCAGTAGGAATCGTTGTTGACGTTGAAATAGTAAATGTACTTGCAAAAGTAGGATACCCAGAAGATGGGCTGAAAGTGGCATAAGCACCCGAAGGAAGCCCTGAAGCTGTAAGAGTAACAGTCTGAGTTGAACCACTCGTAAGCGTCACCGTAACTGTCGCGCTAACACTTCCACCTTGTTGGACAGAACCCGAAGAAGGACTTACCCCAACCCTGAAATCAAATTGTGGAGGCGCAGTAGCATTAAACGATTCTGATCTAATGTTGTTCCCTTCGTTAGACTCAATTATGTAATTGCTCGGATCCACCTCCACTCTAACAGTATGCGAATTTGTATCTGATGGCCACGTATAACTACGCTGAGAAGTGTAAGTATATCCAGCGCCCAGACCTTCTATGCCCTCTTGATGATAGAGTGCCCCATCGAAATAGGCTTTTATCCATAAGCCTTGGTCACTTATGGCAGCGGAAGCGCCTATGTTCTTAATCCGCCAATAGATGGTTACGGTGCTACCTGGATTAAATGATGCCGGGTCAACCCATATGTCTTCAACGGTAAGATCAGAAGGCGTAGCCTTCATCAGCCAGTTTTCAGCCGACCAACCAACAACACTCCCATAATTGACCTTCCAAAAATGATAAAACCCTGGCGTTCCCGCAGCTACACCATAAAACGGTCCACCTTCAACCTTTCCGAAAGTGCCATCAACTTCACTATCCTTATACGACAAAGCTGGCGGGTCAGTCCGAACAATCAGACTGCCACCAGTATTATAGACCTTCACGAAATCGCCTATGCTAAACTTTGTTGACGGAGAGATTGTCACCTTCTTGAGGTAATCAACACCGCCAGGGTAACCCTCAGCCGACCACCCTTCTAACGCATCGTCTCCCCAACGTACCTTCCACCAAGTATAAACAACCCCACCAAGAGAAGCACTCTGCGGCCCAGCAAGAACCATCCCACGACTCCCATCATACTTCTTACCAATAGCATTTCCGGCAGGAGCATCACGAACAACGAGACCAGAAGCACCAGTATTAATTACCTCTACAGTATCGCCTAAACTAAACTTAGCAGCAAAAACCAAAGGTGGCATACTTATAAGCAAAAGCGTCAGCATCATAACGGAGAGAGCTTTTCTTAACAATTGAAATCTTTGCTCCCTTCTCCTTTGTAATTATAATTAAACTTATAGTTAATTTAAATTTTATGAAAACTACTTCTACTATGCTTTTGATAGTTCCTGTGTACTGCTTTTATATGGATACATGAAACAATTTCACAATCCCATCGGAGACCACTTTTCTATACTTCCAAATTTTTTAAAGAAATCACGTTCGCATCCTTAGGAAACATAGAAAGATCAATCATCGGCAAAGATGTGATTATAGCTTGTAGTTGGAGGTTTTTCATTTCTTTGCAGATTTCTGTGACCATGCGTTTGGGTATTCTGTCAAAAAAGTTGTCTCCGATAAGGCATCTATAACTTTTTGCGGCATCTGATGGGTTCTCCTTATTTACCATAATATGGATTGAATCTTGTTCTGGAACCAGTTTGAGGGTTATTTTTCCGTTTACTGTTTTGGAAAAGAAGTATTTATGGCGAATGCCGAACGCCAATAGAATAGCTCTCACGATGGTTGATTTTCCAGAACCGCACGGTCCATAGATGACGTTTATTGCGTCTTTTTTGAATTTTGCCTCAAACTCTTTAAACGGACCTACGTTCTCAAGTTTTAACGATTCAATCTGGAATGGCAGTAGATGAACTTCGCAGTAACGTGCTTCTTCGCGTCCAGCCTCTGCAAGTATTATTTGAAGATAGTTGCGGGCTGTCTTGGGAATGGTTACTTTTAAGGTTTCTTTGATTGCTTCTTCGGTAAGCTTTGAAATGTCCAGGTTCTCTTTCTTTGCCTTCTCAACTAAATCGCTGTCAAGATATAACAAAGTTTTCTTCTTCATGAAAATTAAATGCATATAACCCGGTAGAAAAATTTTGCCTACAATCCATATTTAAGTGCGGAAATTAACTCGCTTATAAATGGGGCGGTTTAACAGCTAGCGTGAAGGTGGTTCTTCGTCGGTTATGTAGGCGGTTTCATGTCTTTTATCGTATATGAGGGCGTACTTGTTTAGGATGTCTCTTCCGAGGATGCTTGGGATTCGCATTATACGTTCATCCGGGACAGCGTGTTATAAGATGTATATTCTTTCCATGTTTTCTAAGTGGCTTTAGATCTGAGTATGGCAACCACGTAGGCTGCTTCAAAAATTCCCGGCTTAAAGAAGCATGAAATTCGCAAGAAATCACTTCTCAAAGGATGAGCTCTATTTCCTTTGCAGTCACATACGCTATGGCGATTTCGTTGTAACTTTCTGTATAATTCTTACGTAGCCTCTTAACGAGTTTGCCTAAATCGCGGTCATGATCGATAACAGTTTCATCTGAAACCGCGATCCATTCATCTACATACTTTTTCTTCAACTCTTCATAATGCCTACTGACCCACTTTGCATTCTCCTCATACCTTGAAAGAACAGCAACAACTGAACTCATTTGCCTGCACCAAACTAAAAATAACATGTATAAGATAACTTAAATCATTTTCGAAAAAAGAAAACTTGGAACGCATGTAGTAATACTAGGCTTTTAAAGCATTGCAGCTGTGTCCAAAGCCTCTTGGGCTAATCGTTTAACATTCAACAACTCCTTTTCCAGCTTAGCAATTTGCTTTTTAACAGTTTCAATTTCAGCCTTCAACTCCATATACTCATCAGATTTCACACCACTCACCCTCAATATACTTGATTATTACAACGCTTAAAAATCAGATTCTCCGTGACTTAGGGCTACTTCTATGACGCCTTTTAAGCTTAGAACAGCAACAAACTGAGTATAATTAACCATGTTTTTGATTTGGTTAAAGTGTTAAGCTGTCAACTTCGCAAAGCATGAATTCTGCTTTTTTGCCTTTTTTTAGTTTGTAAATCATAACCCACGGCTTCTAACTCTTTTATAATATCGTTTTCTGCTTCTCTTACCGAATTCCTAAATGGCACATAGACTATGCCTTGCATATCTGATGGAAGTTGGACATCACCCTTATATAAACAGCACACATGGTCACGACCTAATTTGCCTATAAAATAGCCGAATTCTAAAATAACATTCTGCCGAGCTACTTTTTTTACGATATTTCCGAAAAGTTTCAAGAAAAGTTCATCTTTCTCCTTTCGACTTAATGTTTGCGCTTCACTTTTCTCAGCTATTTCCATTAAGGCGGCAAAGTTGAAGGAACCATCATCTGGCGTAAGTATGACAAAAGCATAGTTCACATCTTTCGAATACTTCTCCAGTTTTTCAACAACTGTTCTACTTCCGCTCGGTTGCTCGGCTAAAACGATGGGTTTTAAACCGAATTTTTCAAGCATCGCCTTTAATTCTCTAACCGGTTTGTAATCTCTACCATGAGCTATGAAGACTTTCTTACTAAGTTTCTTTTTTGGAATGACTTTTTTTCTCTTTTCAACGACTTGCGGAACAGTTTCTTTCAGATAACCTCGAACCAGTATTCGTGATAGATCTCTTAGTTCAGCTAATTCATTTTTGTCTTTGATAATTCTGTAAACATCTATCCCCATTCTTGATGCAAGTAAATTAGCTGCCATTCGTAGAGAAATCAGGTTGTCATATTCTTTTCTTACAGCATGAATTCTATTGTAGATAGCTCTTTCTGTTATCTTAGGTTGGTTTTCCCTTGCCTTGTTCAAAATAGCTTCAAATATCTTAGGGTTGATTCTTGTCAGATTTCTTTCCACTTTTTAGTGCAACCTCTCCTGTTCTCTTTCTTAAACGAGTTTTCAAGGTTTCAACGCTCGCTTCGCTTGCGTCTATGATTTGTGCTATTTCCTTTGTGGAAATCCCTAAATTATATAAGATTTCAACTTTTTGCGTCTTAGTTTTAACATCTTTCAACAAGTTGCCAGCGAGTAATTTAATTATTGTATCAAGTTTCTGAGACAGTTCTTCAAACTGCTCCTTGCTCATCATCTTTGTTCAGCTTCTTTTTTATCTGACTTTTCAGCAACCTCTTCTTTTTTCCGTTGTTTTTTAAACTCATACTTCACCTTTGCAACATAGGCAGTTGTAGTCCCTAAAATCATGGCAATATCTTTGTTTTTGAAACCAAGTTCTGAAAGAATACGGACTACATCTGCTCTTGATTTACCTTGAAAAGCATTTATAGCTGTTATTTTGATTAGTGTGTCAAGTCTGCTTACTATTTGCTCAAATTGTTCTCTGCTCATCATTATATTTGTTCACCTTTTCCTATCACTTTTGGTTTGCCCCCTTCTCGGTTCCTTTTCTTTGATTTTCTTAGTAAGTTGAGATTTGATTGCCCGCACTATATTTGGTTTTGTTCCTAATATTTTTGCTATTTCACTTGGTTCAAGGCCCAAGCCCAAAAGAACTGAAACACTTTCCGTCAACTGTTTACCTTGAAAAGCACAAGCCGCTGTGACCGTCGTTAAAACATCTATCTTCTTTGCCAGAATATCCAACTTCTTGAGCAGTTCTTTACCTTCGTCACTCATTTCAAATCCTTCGTAGAATAATTTAGAGTTAAATCTATATAAAAGGCTTAAATTTTTGCTTTTACTTCTCGCAAAGTTTTTGAAAAGTATTAGAATAATAAAATGCGGAAAAGTACAACTATACCTAAGAAAACTATCTGACCATTTCTATAGAAAACAATAATTACGAAGCTATCACTTTGGTCGCTTTCATAGACCTGCTTTAAAGAAGAGCGAAAGTAAATGGCAAAGCTATAACCATAGTTTTCTAAATTTTTCTGATTTGCTCCAGTCGGGATTTGAACCCAAATTTACCGGCAAACCGTTCACTGATATTTTTCAAACCTAGGTTTTAGCCTTTACTTTTGCCAAATATTTGTTTTGTTTAAACATTAACAAATTTGCACATCTTGAGCAATTAGAAATGATGAAATATCATCTCTAATTTTCTTCTTTTTCTCGTACGGTATATCTGCATGAAAGATTAGCTGTTTGTTAGAGACATTGACATCAAACTTATTCGCCGGAAAACCAAATTTATTAGTAAAAGAAGGTCGTTCCCACTCTTGGAGACAATCTGAAAGTTTTAGAAGAAATGCTACAGGAGCCTTAATTCTATCAATTTTTGAATTACAAAAAGATCTTTTTGGAAGATTGTGAATGTAAATAGCCGTGCATGCGGAGACAACATCCTCTTCAAAATATTTTTGGTTAAAACTTATATTGGTTCCAGGAATGAATCTATCTTTATATTCTCTTTTTGGATTGTGCTTTTGATACATAAGATCAATTACATATAAAATGGCCAGTGAGCTTATAATTCCGTGATCTACATTTCCAGACTCGACGATCAGATCATATTCTCTTCTCGCATCAATTTTGAGATCCCATTCGTTCAAACGGTTTTGGATTAAGTCAAAGCTATTAACATTGTTCTGAAGACTTTCAAGTCCGACTGGAATAACTTTAAAACGAACATCTGGACGTTTAAAACGACCCAAAAGAGTTCTTTTAATATCATTAATCTTTTCTATAAAAGGTTTCAATATGCCATTTGCTATTTCTGCGGGGTATCCGATATCGTGAAACATTCCCGCTAATTTCCACTGAAAATCATCAACAGGGATATGGTGAGGTCTTAGAATTTTCTCATTGATATAAATTCCTAAAATAAAACTAAGTAAAGCGTGCACAACATGATCCCGAACCCACGGTTCTAACTCATGAATCCCGTGCTCAACACGAGCCAGTTCAGATACATGACGAATTAACTTCTCTTTTCCATGCGCCGTCATAATGCCCTCAATGATGCATATAGCTTCTGCTTGTCTTTCAAGAAAACTTCCACGATGGTTCAGAAAATGTTCCATCTCATAAAAGTCACAGTTGTATCGCCCAAAATGTGGCTTAATTTCCGCTAAAAGTGTTTTATTAATGTTAGTCATGAAGATTCCCTATATCTATATTCACATAAAGTAAATTTAAGTGGAAAGGTTGTCTATGGTTCTAAAAAGTGATTTTACAATAAAATTTAATTCACCTCTACTTTTATCCAGCTCCGACCTAACACTTTCGGTGTTCAGATTAATATTATGGGCACTAGCATTTCCTTGTTCCCTAAATCCATCAATACGCTTTATCAAATCTTCATTGAAAGAATCTCTTACATATATGAAGTCTCTAATATTCTTAGACACGTTGTCTAAAAGTACGGAAAAATCATGGAAGTGTCCCTTTCGGGTATTAAAGAATAAATCAATACCAGCCATGCCATACCTTCTCCTTAAAATGTCAATCAGGCAATTTTCAAGCAACTTACGAATCAAAATTTGTGCAGCAGGATAAAGTCCATGCTGATAGCACGCGTTAATTTGTTCAATTAGCTCTTTATAGAAATCATGGGGAAAGCTGCTGACATCTAAGTACTTCGTTCTTATTATTGGTACTAGGATGGGTGTGGTAATCCCTGATTTAGGAATGATTTCAAGCGCTTCAAACGCGGGCCTGTACTCTGAGTCTAATACATCATTTTCATCTTCGTCACGCACTATGCGACTTATTACAAATTTTGCATCCTCTGGATTTTGTTTGTAAACATCTTCTAAGAATTTTAAAACACAACCAGGATAGTCTGGATCTCCAAAGCTTTGACTTCTTATAAGCCTAGGATTTTTTTCTAAATTATAATCAACTAAACCTGCCATAAGAACCCAATTAGTATGATACCTTTTTTTAACTATAAAATCTGCAATGTTAGCCAAGGCCCTTTTGGGTGTGATATCAACCAAAGGCATCACCATGAAAATACTAAATTCAATTGGCGCTTTTTTATTTTTTGACTCATCTTTGCTCCGCTTTCAAGGTTTTTAGCTATGATGAGTAAGAGGCTGAAAGAAGATAACCGATGTAGTGTAAGGGGGAATGGAAAGGAACGATTTTTATTACTAGGAGCAAGCATGTAAGCAAGGAATTTCCACTAAGTCATTACTAAAAGGTTTTTTATTCTCTGCCTTGAAAGCTTCTTCCCATTTAATTCGATCATTTCCTCGACTCTTACTGCTACTTTTTCTATTTTCTCTGGTTTTATGCTTCAACCTGCAAACATTGAAAAGCCATCACTTGTTAGACCTCTTCTTATCTTTGGTATCTCTTGACTCAATGTTTTTCTTTAACTATCTTCTTTCTTTGTTCCGCCTTAGAGTGCTCCATCATCCTTTTGAGGCATATGCCAAGGGCTTTCCTGCTTAGAAACTCGTATCCCTGCATCCAGTTAAAGTCAAACTGTAAAGGTTTCTCAGAGCAAACATAGCTTACCATTCCAGTGTCAAACTCAAAGAACAAGGAATTGGGACGCCTAAGCTCAACCTTAATTATTTTTGGCGCCTTCAACAAACCTTTTCCAAGTCTCAAAATCAATTTCCATTTCCGATCAACTCATCTATCATATCATCCTCGCTCATTGCACACCAAACACGAATCACAAACCCATTAGGAACACTCGCACGGAACACAATTCCTTCGGGAATAGCAGCGCTTAAAATAATATTGACGTCCCCTAAGGCTACAAAGTTTCTTCTATTCAACAGCTAATTCTAAAAGTTAATTATTTAAACAGTTGACTTTGCAAGTATAACTCAACACATCGGATGCTTGAGTTTCAAAGAGCAACGCATTTTAAACCACTAGGCTAGTCTTAATATTAATATGCGACTCCTCTTTATACGGGAAGGAATCCAGCGGGGTTCCTGGAAAATCATTAAAAAATTCAGAATCGCTTGTTAGGGATGTATAAGTAAACTGCGAAGATGTTTCTCTTTCAAAATGGTCTAATAAATCACAACTCTCTGGGCGTCCGCTACCATGTTTCCATCCCACGCAATCTTCTATTCTCTTCTCAAAAAATACGCAAACACTTTTTTCATAAGGAACATTTGGTTCAAATGGGCATAGTGGACTATCATGTCCTAAAGGCGGATCAATTCTATAATAAACCTTGTATTCTACCTCTTCTCTTTTTTCTATTAGACCCTTCTTTGCAGCTTCGTCAAGAACTTCCCTAGTATATCCTCCAGCTCTAGCGCAATATGTCCTAACATCATTCGCAGTAACCCACCGATCTTTCAGATGTTGTCTCATACAACTCAATAAAGTTGTTCCTTTCATTTCACCACTTATCCACATTGGACAATAAAGGGGCGTTTTTGGATAAAAAATTATCGAAGGAAGAGGAGGATACAAATGCCTCCTGCCAGGGTAAGCATTAAGAAATTAAAAGAGTTCGCTATCTACAAACTTCCTAAAAATAGTGCCCTCAGAGAGATCCTCATATCCGAAGAAAATGAACTAGATATCAACGTTTTCTTAGCACGGTTACCTGTCTGGTTAAAGTTAAGTAGATTTCTGAAGGATGAGGATTAAGAATGTACTTTTTAGTTTTGCGCAAACTTTTTACGAAAAATATGATTCTTTCTGTCTTCGTTGCCCGCATAATAAAAACCATAAAAATTTTCAGAAAATCTTTTAAGTCAACATTGGAGTGGTCACATCTTACTTTTAAGGGACATGTTGCATCATATATTTTTCTCGCATGCTTTCTGATATTTTTGCAGAACCAAGTGATTTTTCCCTTACATTTCTTTGGCGCTTTCGTAGTAGGCTTTATCAAGCAAAACTCTCATGACAGAAAAACTGAGCCTAAAAATTTCAAAAAGACAATTAATAAACCAAAGGGCACTAGGATAAGGAGAGCTGCTAGAAAAGAGGGAAAGGATGACAGTCTTTTACAAGCTGTTTTTCCATCTATCGACAAGATAGAGCGGTATGGAAAAGAAGGAGTCACCGTTGCAGTTTACATAAGAGTAAGCACCCCAAAGCAAGCGAAAGAAGGGAAAAGCTTGAAGGCTCAAGAAATGGAGCTCAGAACCGTTGCCAAAAAGATAGGAGCCTCCCGTGCCATTTTCCTAATCGATGCTGGGAAAAGTGGAAGGGATTTCAGCAGCCGAAAACTTGGAGTAATCCTTGCCTTGGCTGCAGCTGGAAAGATAGATAAGTTGGTAGTTTCTGAAATTGATAGAGTTGGAAGGAGATCCCTCAAGCTTCTGGGTTTTCTTCTGCAACTTAGAAGCTATGGTGTGCTGATTGTTACTCCAACCGGAGAGCTTGACTTAGAAAAGCTTGCAGACTTGGTTGCGACGACCGTCAAAGCATTTGGGGCTGAAGAGCAAAATGAGTTAAGAGGTTATTATGCGCTGCGTTCCAAAGTACAATCTTTCCTAAATCGTATATGGAATCTGCCAGTTCCCTTGGGATATAAGAAGAAAAAGCAATGGATTGAGAAAAACTTCGGTTGGGACTGTGTGATTAAGGACGTGTTTACACTCTTCTTGCGCTATAAAAACTATGGAGTTGTGGCAGATATTGTAAATAGGCTTCACAGTTCTGTTTTGAAGAAACCATTAACTCGCCAACAAATCAGACAAATTTTAGGAAATCCTGTGTATATAGGCAAGCCAAGGTACTTTGGGGAGGTTGTGAATAGGAAGTTTGGAGAAGTTGCCGTTAACGATCCCAACCTGGCTTATATCGATGAGGAAAGCTTTCAAAAGGCAGCAAAAATAATTTCAATTTTAAGCAAGAGATACAAACGTAGAGAAGACGAATTAGAGGAACTCCTAGCGAACTGTGGGCTAGATATTTTGGATTACCTGCCTAATGTAGCACTCCTTTGTCCAGATTGTCAAAACAAAATGGTGAGAAACGGACAAGTCTACATCTGCAAAAACTGCGGAAGACAACTGAGAGCCATCAAGAAAAAAGCGATTGAAAGAATCAGAGAATGGGTGCTTAAAAGAGACAAAGCTATTGAGACCATAATGAGGATATATAAGCGCTACAGAAAGAAAAAAAAGAAGTGGCAAGACGAGGACCTTGAACACACTCTAGAAGGGATTCAAGAAGGCAATGATTCATACTCGTGACTTAGATATCTTTCCTGCTGTACATTTTTTGTTTACAAAGAAATCGTAAAAATAAGGTTTTTAGTTAGCTCTTTACATTGGTTTCGTATCGTCGCCTCGGTTATACGGGCTATTTCGGCTATCTCTCTCTGAGTCTTCGCTTCTCCTGCAAGTATAGACGCTATGTAGCATGCTGCCGCAACTAATCCAATTGGGTTTTTCCCTTGAGAAAAGCGGGAACTTTCTGCGCTCTCTACAATCTTATCTACAATCTCTTTGGTCGTTTCGTGCATCGAAAGCTGATCTGCAAGTCTATGTACAAATTGACTGACATCAAAAGAATGAGTTGGAAATTTTAGTCTCCTCAAAAGAACCCTGTAGCTACGCATAATTTCCATCGAATGCAATCCAGCGGCATAAGCCACTTCCTTCAAGGTTCTTGGAATACCACATTGTCTGCATGCCATATAAACAATAGCGGCACTAAGTGCTCGTATCGATCTTCGTTTAGTAAGCCTCTTCTCAACAGCTTTTTTGTATATGCTTGCAGCTGCCATAAGAATTTCATTTGAAATATCAATTTTGTTGCCAATTTTTGTTATCTCAAAAAGGGCTGATGCCAAATTCTTCTCCGTAGCATCAGACACTTGAAATAGCTTTTGCCATTTCTTGAAAGTTGCCCTATCTTCTATAAGCTTGCCATCATAAGTTTGAAATAAACTTGAGCGAACACCCTTTTTTGAAAATGCAAATTTTGGAGGCATTTCTATGACTTGTTGAGTGATTTGTGAAGTTAAAACTAAACCGCAGTTTTGACATACTGTCATCTCTCCATATTCAATCAATTCTGTACTTCCGCATTCAAAACATTGAGTAACCGTCTTAGAAGTGGATGTTTTGAAAACCATTGGTTTGTTCCCTTTCGCGTATACTTTTACTAGAATAAGCCTCATGTTTCTCAATAAATTTCATATATCGATCAAAAATTTTAGCGATTTTGGATTTTCTTCTATCCTTAGGCATTGGCGGTCTCTTAGCATGACCATTGCGATATCTGAGCCTAATCTTATTGACGCTTCTAAAGACCTTTTCCTCAACGATATGGTATTCCGGCACATAGTCCTTAACTCCAGATACATTGAACTTCCCTATATACAACTCATTTGTGATTACATCTTTGACAGCCCGGGCGTTCCACTCTTTTCCTTTCTTTGTTCTAATGCCTTCCTTATTGAGTTCGAAAGCCACTTGCGGCATTGATTTTAGCCGTTTGTACATAAAAAATATCCTATTAACAAGTTTAGCCTCTGTTACATTAACTACTAGATGTCCACTCTCACTCTTATCATATCCTATAGGGGGATGCGGATTAGGCCACTTGTGCTCTTTAACAAGAGCGTACAATCCCAATTTTGCCCTTTCGCCAATAAGTTCCCGTTCAAGTTCAGCAACTGATGCTAAGTTTCTGAAGTTAAACCGCCCAACAGAGGTAGTCGTGTCGATGAATTCTGTTACGCTGCATAGACCTATATTCCAAGTGCGCAACATTTTTTCTATGTTTACCAGGTCTACCAGTGACCGGCAAAATCTATCAAGTTTCCAAAAAACAATTACCTTAAACGCTCCTTCCTTAGCCTTTTCAAGCATCTGCTGAAATTTCGGTCTTTCTACCGTTTTTCCACTCTCACCTTCATCAACGAAAATATACCTCACAATCCATCCTCTCTTTGTGCAAAACTCCAAGCAACTACTAACCTGCTCTTTTACGCTGTAGTTATTTTTTTGATTTGGAGAGGATGTACGTGCGTATATTGCCGCAAATAAAGGTTGATTCCTGTTGCTTTTTTCATCTTTCACGTTTGTCCAACTACCCCGGTTTTGTTTATAGCTAATTGTTCAAGAACCCTTTGCAAAACTGATGGTAAAGTTTCAATTATTGCCTTTGCGAAGTCTTGAAACATTAGTTCGAGTTCTGTAGCAGCTGGTTGATGAGTTGCCCTTGCGAGATGTTGGCAGGAGTGTATCTGTGGTGATGATAATAGCCTGATGCCTCTCAAGCAAATCATTCGCATGGATTCTGTAAGAAGAGGCTCAATTTTTTGAGGGTCGAATGTTAATACTTGACGTTTTCTCACTCTCCAGACTACTATTGCGTTGCTTCTAGAATCCCAGAGATATCTGAAAATCTGGATAAGCGATAAAGAATCTCCAGTTTTAACTTCAATTAGAAGTTCTTTAGCCTTACTTTTTAGGTTTAAACCATAATTGGTTACTTCGATTAAGATATCGGCCTTGCCATACTCTAACTCTTCCTCTGTTGAAATCACAACTTTATAGCCTAATTGATTAAGGAAATGGTAAAGTTCTTCTACTAGAACATTAACTGCTAATTTGTGGCACTCTTTGTATATGGTGTCCACTTTATTGTTTACGTGGTCGGAGAACCATTTAGCTACACATGCGAGGCACGTGGATTTTGCGAGAGTCTCGATGATTGTGCTTTTGTGTGGTTTTCCGTTTGATTGGTACAAATTGAAGCGTGATGCTATTTCCGAACAAATGTTGTCAAGTAATATTTTGTTTTCCTCAAAATTGCTATTGGTTAATGCTAAGGAAATTGATTTTATTTCGTTTAGAGAGGAAGTCATGTTCAACGTAAGCCTCAATTAATGTTGTTTATTTATGAACAATATTAATGAACAGTGAAATATTTAAACCTTTTTCAACAATATTGCTCATAGTGGCATCGATGTTTCGAGACATTGAACAGAAAATCCTAAAATGCCTAGAGATGGAATACCCTAAAGACTTATCAATTGAAGAGATAGCTGCAAAGATCGGGGTGCATCGAAATACCGTTTCAAAGTACATATGGGGATTAGAAAAAGAAGGAAAAGTACGAATTTCAAGAAAAATTGGCAGAGCAAAAATGTATACTACAATTAAAAAATAATGCACACACAAAAACTGAGGTTGACTTTCGCTTGCGCTAAAAATTAAGGCTTTCAGTAGGCAGAATGTTCTGCTAAGCTGAAAGCCTTACATGGTAAAATTTTATAAGATTTCGAAAGAAGTAGTTATTTTCTATAGGGATGATGTTTTGCCTCAATCCTCGTTATCCGTCAAAAACATGTTGAAATCCTTGGAAAATCTCCCGGGACGAAATATTAAGGTAAGTGAAGCACAAATGAAAGTTGTTAATCATAATGAGGGGCCTTTATGGATAATTGCTGGACCGGGTTCTGGTAAAACTGAGGTTCTCGTTTTGCGTTGCTTAAAACTTCTTCTTATAGATCGTGTCGACCCTCGAGGAATCATTGTTACTACGTTTACGGAGAAGGCAGGGCGAAACCTGCAATATCGCTTAATACTTTATAAGGAATGGATTGCTAAAAGATTTCCTTCAGCAAAGGATGTTGATTTGACTCAGTTAAGGGTCGGTACACTTCATAGTTTATGTAATGATATTCTCTTAGAGTATCGCTTTCCAGGATACCGCAATTGCAGACCCATGGATGATATGGAGCAGCTTCTGTTTATTTACTTCCACTCCAGAATCGCTGGACCTACGAGTAAGTTAGCTTCTCAGCACAAGAAGATGTTTAAATATTTTGATTATATGCTCGATCCTATTTCGCTAAAGGTAGTTAAGTCTGGCGGAATACCGAACAGGTGGTCTCGTGCTAGAGTTGCGCAGTCATTGTTTAACAGAATCGTCGAATTTAGGCTTGATATAAATTTAATGATATCAAAAGGAGGAATTTGGAAGACATTAGCTCGTGAGTTTCTTGAATATGAAAAGGCATTAAAAGAGTATTCTCGTGTTGATTTCGCCCATATGCAATCAAAATTGTTAGAGTTTCTGTCTACTCCTCGTGGAAAACTTTTTATTAAAGGCGGAGCGAAACCCAATGATCCAGGCATACTGCACGTTTTTGTCGACGAGTATCAAGATACAAATCCTATTCAGGCAGAGATATATTTTCAACTTGCTTCAAGAGAACCCCATAATCTTGTAGTTGTGGGAGACGATGATCAGGCTCTTTATCGTTTTAGAGGCGGCACCGTAGAATCAATGATAACTTTTGATAAAATGTGCAAGAAGCATTATGGCGTAAGGCCTAAGAAGATAAGTTTAGTTGAAAATTACAGATCCCACCCAAAAATAGTGGCTTGGTGTAATAGTTATATCAACTCCTTTAAACTAATGAAACAGCCAGGAGCACGTGTCGCTAGAAAACCACAACTTATCGCGAAATCCGGAATAAAGGGCAATTGGCCTGCAGTAACTTTGATAATATCAGGTTCTGAAAATAAACTCGCAGAAGCTGTTGCAAACCTAATTGAATACTTCTATAATAAAAGGATCATTCGGGACTATTCTAACTGCGTTTTACTAATTCATAGCACTAGAGAAACAAGCAGATGGACTAAACCTTACGCTGAGGCGTTAAGAGAAAAAGGTATTTCTATCTATAACCCTCGAGCTAGGAAATTTTTAGAACAAGAAGAAATAAAACTTGCTTTGGGCGCATTGTTGGCAATATTAGATGAGAGAAAAGAATACCCCATGACACCAGGATGGGTTAAGAAAACATGTGAAAAATGGCGCGAATTTTACTCTAATGAAATATGCAAATATAAAAAATTGCAAGATTACGTAAAAAAAGCAGCGTATTGTATAGCGAAAACCAAACATGGAGGATATTTACCTTCGCGTCTTCCAGATATTTTTTATCATATAATTAATCATGAACCCTTCATTCACTGGTGTCAAGATCCGGAACGCGCACTTAGAATCGGTTACCTTACCTCTATAATTGAAGCGTACACTTCAACACCTATACCCGGTAGTCCTGGACTAGACCGAGGCTTACTTCGTATTGATAAGACAGGAGACGGAAAAATTGACTCACTATGGCTATCTCAACTGTATAATGCATTGGTCACTCTGCTTGTGCAGCAGGGAATAAGCGATCCTGAAGAAGAGGAAATAATGTGCCCGAAAGGTCATGTCCCTTTTATGACAGTCCATCAGGCTAAAGGACTTGAATTTCCTATAGTATTTGTGGCAAAGATCGATGAGAAAGCTGAACCTTGCGCTGAGCACATCATTGAAGATGAAATAAGGCAATTCCGCAAATCTTGTATTCTCTTGTCGCCCTTAAATCAAAGGGCGAAGGAAGATAAGATTCGATTCTATTATGTGGCATACTCCCGTGCGCAGTACGCATTATTTTTATTGTTAAAATCAAACGAGTTAAACCCTGGAGAAGAACATGGCAAAATTATTGGATTAGGAGGTCGCAATCTTAAGTGGCTAAAAAATCAGTTACTATGTGGAGAGTTTAACGAATGCTCAAAGAATTTTTGCCAATGAAAATTGCATCTAAACCAGAGGTTAAAATGCTTCCTAGTTTTAGTTTGACCGCTGACATTATTGGATACCAAAGGTGTCCGAGACAATATGGTTACTTTGTTGAAAAAGGATTTGTTCCAGCACACACCATCCAAATATTCTATGGGACGATAATTCATGAAGTATTAGATCGAGCGCACCATCACTACAAAGGATTTGAGGATCCGAAGACTAAAGGTAAAATACCTACGGATAAAGAAATAGAAAGATATTTCATCGAAGTTGAAAGTTCGCTGAAAACTCGCGGAATTAGAGCAATTAATAAACATTTACGGGATCAAGCTCTTGAGGTATTGAAGCGTTTTAATAATATTGAAGGTCGATGTCTATATCCCCTTGTCATTGATACGGAGCACAGAGTTAGAGGCATAAGGAGAGGCTATATTATGGAGGGAGTAGTTGATGTGTTAATAGGCCCGGGAACCGACCCTAATAATCCTCCCAATGACCCCTCGGAATGGGAAATTTGGGATTACAAGGGGCAGAGAAGACCAAGAAAAGGTGGCAGTGAGCTGCAGTATTATGCGTACCAAATGTTGGTATATTCCGCACTTTTCAAAATTAAGAATGGTTGTTTACCAAAAGCTGCCAAAATCTACTTTCTGAACGAGTTGACAAATTCAACCAATGTCAGGCCGTCTACAGCTATTCTTGAAATTAAAATATCCCCTAAAGAAATCAATAAGGCACTTAAGGAATTTGATAAAATAGCAAAACAAATCATAAAAAGTAAGGAACTTGGAAAATGGGATCCTCCAAGCCCGAGAAAAGCAAAAGAGATAATGGATACTTGCGTAATTTGTGACCTGCGTTGGAGTTGTCCATCTTGGAAATCAAAACCTTTTCAATTATCCTATCCATAATATTGCGAAAGTTTTAAATACATATTAATTAATACTTGTATGCATGAATAAGTATAAAATCCGGACCCCTTCTAAAGTTAGACAGACAATAACATTAGATAAGAACATTTTAGATGACGCTAAGAAATCATGCGATGCTAAACATATACCCCTTTCTGGGGTTATCGAGAACTTTCTTGAATTCTTTGTTAAGCCTTGGATTTACTGTTTCAAGTGCGGTGAGAAGTTTTATGCTGATGCAGAGCTTTGCGCTAAATGTGGTTGGCTTAAATGTCCTAAATGCGGAACCTGCCGATGCGGTTTAGACGATGATACGGCTGTAGCTGTTTTTCACATGAGAAGAGTTTATGAGGACTTGTTAGGGGGCAGGGTGAAGAAAAGTTGAACGACATTCTTAACGCTAAAGCTGTGAGAACAGCGAAAATCGGAGTGTTTGCGGCTCTTTATGTTGTAACGAGCCTTATACCCATAAGCATGTTTATTGGGGCACCAAGTTTTCTTGCGCTGAACTTAATCATAACGCCCGTTATGGCAATCCTTTTATCGCCAGTTGAAGCTTTATTTGCCTCTTTGTTTGGAGGAGTAATAGCCTTTTATGTTGCACCTATGCAAGCCATGTTTGGACCTTACACAATACTACTACCGATGGTTGGGGCAACCTTCGGAAGCCTAACCTATCATAAGTCAAAATTAGGCGCATCAGCAACCTCGCTATTTCTTGTATTCGCCATATCAGCTTACCTGATTAAAAATTATCTATTTCCATACTTTATAGTGCCACATTCAATTGCTGTAATTCTTGCAGTAGTTAGCGCGGTTAAGAAAATGACACCATTACACATGAAGATACCAATGTACACATATATATCAACAATGACGGAGCAAGGAGTGATGATGATATTCGCGGTACATCTGCTTGGCCTTCCATGGCAAGTTTTTCCAGGAATTTTGCCTCTAATGATATACGAAAGAATCATAGGAACTCTTGGGGGCTCTTTATTAATTCTTGTTCTTATAAAAACAATACCTAAATATTTTTAAACTAGGCATTTTCTCGTTCAAGCCACGCCCGATGAAATTGAATATGCCATGAAGAAAAGAAAGAAATTAAAGGCTTTATTTTTACTCTTGGAAATAATCCTTTCAAAATCAAATTTCTGTAGTAATATAAATTTTGTCATTTTTTTCTTTAACGAAAGCTATCACATCCCCTACTTTGATTCCCAAGAATTTTCTAACTTCCTCTGGAATAGTAACCTGAAATTTGGCTGTTACTTTACTAGAACCTAAGATTCTGGACAAGTTGCTTCACCTTAATGGTAAGAATGTCGCGAAATCTTTATAAGCTTGCACAAGGAAAGTAAGGAAAGTAAGGCATATAAGCGCTCACCAACATTGTGAGATTAAAAAGGTGTGAAAAATAAATTGTTTCGAATAGCCCAACAAGATCAGTTAGCTAGAATAGGAGAACTAAAAACACCTCACGGATGTTTAAAGACACCAATAATTTTTCCAGTACATAATCTTGGAGCGCAAGGAGGGTGGAATACGCCTAAATATTGGGAACTCTTTCCAAACATAAAAACTGCGATGTTTAATGCATACTATATTTTTCATAATTATAGGAAAATAAAGGAAAAAATCAGTTTTGCTGGCGGTATACATAATTTTCTTGGTTTTCCTGGTGTAGCTTTCGTTGATAGTGGGGGGTTTCTTACTCTTAGAAAGCATGTGTCAGTGAAAACCGAGGAAATATTGCGAATACAAGAAATTTGTGGAGCTGACATCGCCTCGACTTTTGATTTCCCATTTGTAATTAAGAATACTGCAGGAAACATCGTGAATAGCATTGCTAGAAGCATTGAAAGCGCAAAGGAAGCTGCGAGACTTAAAAAACGGAAAGAAATGCTGTTATACGCTTCTGTTCATGGAAATGACCCGATGATAATTAGTAATGTTTTGAAACATTTAGCAAAATACTCAATTTTTGATGGCTTTGCTGTGGGAAGCATGATACCTATCCGCAGCAATCTTCGACTTCTTGTTGACTTAATTTTTTCTGCTCGGCAAGCAGTGCCTGAAAAACCCTTACATGTTTATGGACTGGGGGGAATTCTATCAACACCTCTACTAATATATTTAGGAGCAGATTCTTTTGACTCTACTTCTTTCATAATTTGTGGCGGAAAACGACAATACTTTGTCCCAAACTATACTTATGTGTCAATGAAATACATAGCTAAGCTCGATGCACTCCCCTGCGCGTGTACAATTTGTAGTTCGAAAACTATAGAGGAAATTAGAAAGAACAGGTCTTTAATCTCTCTTCATAACCTTTGGGTTTTATGGCACGAGTTAAAGCAGATTCAATTTGCTATTGCTGAACGACGGCTTGAAAGCTACATTAAAGAACGTTACACACGAAACTCGATAGCCTTAAAGGCTTTTGAATATGCAAAGCGTAAAGTTAAACGAATCTTTTAGGAGGAAAGAACATGAAAATTTCCATAAGGCCTGTAACTTTAAGAAGGATTATAGAAACTATTGACTTAAGCATTAAAGAAGGATACCTTGACTCTTCTAAGTTGGCAGCTAAGTTAAAAACTACACAAAAAAGAGCGCAAGAAATTCTATTAGAAGCTGAACGAATAAAATTCTTAGAATATAATAATGGCAAATTCATTCCAAACAAAAACGCATACGATTTTATAGAGGCTTTTGAGCATGAAAATTGGGAAAAAATGCATACTCTACTGTTTAGCAATTATTCATTCTACAAAACCTTTATGGAAGCTTTTGGAAGAAATGTGCTTTTCAGTAGTTTCACAAAAAGTGATTTATTAAAAATTCTTGCTAATGATCCTCTACTGAATTTCAATGTGACTGCTGTTGACGTTCTATGCGATTGGGCGGAACGATTAGGTGTGGTTCAACGTAACCTTTACACCAACAAATATTATTTGGCGAACAATGTTAATGGCTTTACAGATTTTATTTCGTTTCTTCAAGCAACTTACGAGGAACTAAATATCAAACCAAGACCTGGTCTTAAACAAAAATATGTAGAAATCGCAAAATTGAGGGAATACGTATGTGAGAAGCTGAAAATAAAAAGGGAAACTTTTGATTTTCTATTCGTCAGCACTTTTAAAAAGTCATATGGAAAAATGGAGTTGTGCGGAGCACCAATAACTAGCGTTACCAAGAAAAACCCTTTCTCTCTGAAGAAAGTGAAAAAGGGACTGAAAGATTCCATTCTATCGCCTCAGTTTGTATGCTTGAAGGAGAGTAAAGGCATCGAAATAGACGGTAAAGAGTATCGCTATGTCGCTATTTTTGAGCCATTGAAGGGATAATACAATGAGTAAACTAACTTTAGAGGGTGAAAAAGATCACCGGTTTTATTTCTTGACGAAAAATCCCTTCCCGAGCGTTGGTGTTCCAGAGGACGATCCCCCATTTTGTATTAATCGAGAAGAGGAAGTAGACATCGTTTATCGCTCTTTGGTTTCATCCCTTCGCGGCTTTTCAACGCATTTGTCGATAGTTGCTGGTTATGGAAACGGTAAGACACACTTGCTAAAGTATATAAAAAAAGAGATAGGAAAATTGCTTGAAAAGGAGTCAGAGAAAATATTAGTCGGATACGTCAGCTGTTCGGGTACATCATTCCGCGATATCTACCGAGGTTTTATGTATGATGTAGGTTATGACTTCTTTCATAATCTTTCATGGCAGGTTTTAGGATACACAGCTTCAAAACTTATTGAAAGGAAAAAAATGCAATTCACTGAAGAGCCAAAAAAAGTAGCTGAGAGTCTCAATAAAGACTTGTTAAGCATAAAGAGATTAGTAGACGATGGCACTGTAATTTTATCAACATTAATCAAAGAATCCAAAGATGAATTCTTGCCCATAGTAAAATGGCAGGACTTTCTTACAGCGTTTCTGCAATTAACAATGGAAGAAACGGGACTTTTAGCTTGGAGATGGCTTAGTGGAGACCCTACCTATTCGGAACAAAGGCGTGACCTTGGTATAGTCACACCAATTGACACAGACGATAGAGCTCTACAGCTTTTCATGTGTTTGCGAAAGATATTAAAAATACTAGGTTACGATTTAGTATGTTTACTTCTCGACGAATTTGAGTCTATTGATATGCTAATTCCACCAAAAAGGCAAGCTCTACTAAATAGTATCCGACACCTCATAGATCTCAATCCTAAGGGTTTATCCCTTATAATAGCATGCACACCAGAAACATGGGCAAACATAATTAGAGAGTACCATGCTTTTTCGGAGAGGATATTCAAGGAAATCACATTAAGGCCTCTAAATGAGCAAAACATAAACCAATTCGTAAAAGAATACCTGCGAAACTCCAGGAGCATTAGTGAAGAAAAGCTTATGCGAAAATTAGAAAAAGAGAAAATATGCATAGAGGATCCTTGCCTTTACCCATTTACTGATGGCGCACTCAAGATGATTCTGCAAATATCCCAAGGAAATATACGGAGAACGCTAAGCCTATGTAACATTGCCATCGATACATGTTCGATGATGCGCAACTCATTAATTAACGAAGATGTTTTAAAGAAATCACTAACAGATGTATTCTAGGAAAGTAAGAATGAAAACCTAGCTGATGACTATGCAGTATTTTATCCCATTTTGGCCAGGTGACGACATCTATGAAACATTCAATCCATGGACTGACAAGTATAGCGGAACACAGAAAAGAATATGGGAGTGCTTTAGTAAACCTCCAATCGACGGCGTTCTAGTTTCTAGGATAAACATCGAGCGGACAAATCATATAAGACAGAAAGCAGAAAAGGAAGGAATTCATGCCGCATTGGGGTTTTATGGGCAAATAATGGGCGATTGTGGGGCGTTTAGCTATGTAGACGACCAGAAGCCGCGCTATGAGGCCCTCCAAACCCTATCTTTTTACAAAGACCTAGGATTTGACATTGGAGTTACGGTTGACCATTTGATAGTAAAGACTGTAAAAGTATCGGATAAAGAAAGGCGGCCCTTGACAGATGCAGAAAAGGAGGAGAGATGGAATCTAACAATCGAAAATGCCAAGAAAATGTATGATGAAGCACAAAAAACTAGATACGAAGGCATACGCCTTATTGGGATTACACAGGGATGGGACGAGGAATCTTATGCTAGAGGTATTCGTGAATTATTAGAACATGGATTTAATTATGTTGGGTTAGGTGGGCTAGCTAAAAAACCTACAATTACAATACAAAAAGTATTATTCAGAGTTCATAAGGAAATAAAGGAACATTTAAAGAAAAGAAAAGAGAAAATCCACTACTGGCCAAGAATAGGGCTTCATTTATTCGGAGTGGCAAGAAAAGACCTCTTCACTACAATGTTACAATGTGGAGTAACATCATTTGATTCTGCTTCACCACTCAGAATGGCTTGGACCTCTGGTACCAAGAACTACATGATGAATGAACATTTTTATACGGCAATCAGAATTCGTGAAGCTAAAAATGAAAAAGAAAAACTGCAGGAAAAAATTGTTTTTCAAAAGCTTAGAGAATTTACTCAGGGAAGAGTTACAGCAGAGGAATTTGCCACCATATTAAAAGACTATGACCCCCAAGGCTTCTCTTTTAGAGAGAAGGATGTATTAAGGACGTTGAATGATAAACCCTGGGAGAAGTGTGATTGTCCAATCTGCACAGAAATTGGATTACATGTGTGTATTTTTAGAGGATGCGAACGAAACATGCGCAGAGGCTTTCACAACGTATACCATTTCCACAGAATTCTAAAAAAGAAATATCCTAGGATTTTGGCATTAACTTGGTGCACAGGTGAAAAAGACCCCAGCGAAAGACTCTTACCTGCATACATGCGATATGCAAAATCTAACCTTTTCAAAACATTCTGGGAAAATGTACACGATCTTCCAATAGAAATTGGCATTCTTTCGGGTAAATATATGCTAATAAGTTGGGATACAATAATACCCTATTATGAACAACGTTTAACATCAGAAAAACTTTTGAATGTCATAAGAGACCTAAAGAATAAACTACGCTTCTATGACAAGATTTTCTTCATAGGGTTAGGTCCTTATCGTGAAGCAATTGAAAAGGCTTCATTATCTTTAGATGTTCCTATCGAGATTTTCCCTAAGGTAGAATTGAGTAGAGGAAAACTAGATGTAATAGAATATAATAGACAAATGAAAAATTTTAGAGAGGCTATATTAAATGAAATTAAATCCTACTATGAGCTGTTTTCAAATAAAAACGTACAGCATAAAAAATACAAACAAACAACATTAGTTACTTAGTTTTACATCTAAAAGAATACTTTCCGTTTCTCTTCGACAATAAACCTCGATAAAATAATCGATTTAATGTTTTCTTCGCTCTTCTTTGCTTGATCTGTAGAAATTCGGCTACGATCTTTTCGTCAAAATCATGCTTAAAATCAGCCTCAATTAGTTTGTGGAGAAAATCTTTGTCCGCTTTCCAACGTCTTCCAAATAATCTTATTCTTTCCCGAAACGCCGCTTCTCCGTTTAGAAATTTCTCAAGATTGTACAATACTAAATCCATTTTAATGTTATTCAAGCCTTCTAGAATTTTAAAAAGTCGGCTATACGTTATCTCAGATATTACAGAAGTAGGTAAAACTAGCCAGAGTTCATCGGTCTTTTTGCGTTCTGATACAACTAGCTGACCAATTCCTTTGGTAACTTCACTTATTGACGATTTACATTCTACATAGATCTTACGTTGCTTATCTTGGCTCTCAGCGATTAAATCTGTCGGTGGTTTCCCTTGCTCAAAAGAAATGTTGAATCCTACTCTTGCTAATTCAGATGCCACACAACGAGCAAGTTGCTTATGAGGTAATGTAATGTCATCTTTCGTAAGTCGTTTAGTGAAGAAGTTTTCCTTTTTTTCAATTTCTTTGAAATATAATCCCCATCTAAGAAAAACATTTGTAGTTACAATAGTTGTTCCCAACATGTTAGACAATTCTTCCACCGTTAAGCGTGAACCTTCTAGAAGATATAACATTTCAAGAAATTTAGGTTCGTTTTTAAGAATAATCTTCTTAATTTCCATTTCTAGTCTCTTGTTTGGCAATGAGAAGAGCTTTTTGGATGTAAAGGAGGGCTCATACTTTGAACGTTCTATGCGATTGATAAGTCTCCATTCGACAAGAGTCCCTATTATGTTCCTTACTTTTGGCTTTCCCTTTTTATAACCTTCCTTTAAAAACTCGTTTTGAAGGTCTTCTACAGATAGAGGTTTTCTATTTTGGTCTACGAATTTGATAATTATCTTCATTGCCTCAATTAATTCGGGTATTTCAACTGGCTGAACAGTAATCCGCATAATATTTCAACCTATTCTATGGTCGTTTTAATATCAAAATGTTCTCATATAATCTTCCGTTATAAAGATGTTGGAAAGCGCCATTTCCTCTATCCCTAACCATTGAATTGGCAAAAACCTTAAAACCACTTTTCTCAGCCAATTTTGCGATAATAACATCAAGCGGTATCATAACCCCTCTAATATACGAGTTCCCAACAAGCATAGCACAGTACCCATTTCTTTTTAATTTGTTATGAAGATCCGTTAAAAATAAATCCATAAAATGAAAATACTTCAATACTGCATAATAACGTTCTACGTCCCCAGTGTTCTTGACCCTCTCAACAATTTCATAAAACTCCTGAATATTTAAAGCAGGCTCAGCAAAAGCTTTGTTATTGGTTACACTGCCAACTATTAACTCCCGCATTTTTTTCTCGTCAGACAAAGTCTTGAAATATTCCAAGAAAAACAATGGAAGCCGGTCACGTAGTAGGTAGTTATAATTGTTTAGATATGGCGGATGAGTAATTACGTGATCAATGCTTTCATCTGGAACCAGATTTTTTAGATTTCTAGCGTCTGCTTTTCTAATTTCTACCGTGCCTTTATTCCTTAAGTGTTGTTTAGCTTCAAGATCCGAATACATTTCCCAAATTTTATTAATGTATATGTCGTAAACTTGAGCATTATTTGTTTTTGTATTTTTATTAAAAACGATAGTCTCTCCTACATAATGTACTTTTGACACATCTATTAAAATGGAGGCTAGGGCAAAAAGCAAAAAATCTTTAATGTTTTCATCTTCAAATTCCAAAACTGCTTCCTTTAGGGTAGATAATATTTTCAAAACATCCGAATTGAAATACCTCCAAATATACTTTGGGATATTACTGACCGTCTGTGATGACTTTTCACCGCAAGGATTGATTTTTTTACTTAATAATCTTATTTGTTCTGTAAAAATTTTCAGATTCCCAAAAAGATATTTCATATCAAACTCCCAGTAAGTTTTCACTTTCGCCATAAAAACATAAAAGGGATTTATGTCAATACCAATAGAGTTAACACCTCTTTCTTTTGCGCTTACGAGTATGGTTCCCGAGCCTGTGAAGGGATCCATGATGGTTTTTCCCTGTTCAATTTTCAGTAAACTGATTATCTTTTCCGGAAAATCTGAAGAACAGCCCGCATGGAAACGGTACCATCGATGAACAGGCTTGTTCCAGTTATTTTTGAAGGATACATTAATTCGTTCGATGGTAGCGTTTAAGGGCATATGCATCAGCTCAAGGATAGTAACTATTAAAGCAACATTGTTCTGTCCAAATAAATAAAAGTTAAGCCGAACCAGACTAATGAAAGCAAACTACAAACATATATTCTATATTTCATTAAATTGTTTTTGAGAGCATGCTGAGGATTGAATTCAAGCATGAGTGCCAGCATATTAGAGTTATGGACTAACGAAATTCCGACAAGAATATTTAACCAGATAATCCTCACAAGAGAGATTATAAAACTCATAATCGTTTCACCTTGGATCACTCCTCAAAGGGATGAGCCACTTCTGGAAATCCTATGTAGAAGAATTAGACGAGAAAAAATTAATACTTTAGTGATTACGAGAACGCCTACAGCTGCATGGCATAAGAAAGCTGTTTCTATGCTTGAGAAAGCCGGAGCCAGAATATATTACAATGATAACCTTCATGCGAAAATAATCCTCGTGAAAAGCGTTAACTTTGAATATGGCTTTTTCGGCACAGCAAACTTAACTTATAATGCTAATTTTACGGATGATGCAGTCATCTTTATAAAGGGTAAGGGAGAGGGAAAAAATATACTAGAAAGGTTAACATTATATGCATATCATCTGAAATGAGAGTGAGATAGATGATTGAAAGAAGTGCGACGATAAGAGAATACTTTGGGCTACAAAGACCTAGTTTTATGCTTGATCCGCAAACCGATTATGAATGTTATGCAGGTAGAAGCGATGAGAAGAGCCTATTGTTAGATAGAATACAAGCGGCTTCAGATATTGAGAGTGCCCCGCGATTAGTTCTGTGGGGGGTATATGGCGGAGGCAAGACCCACACTCAATTTTATGCCGGCAAGAAACTTCTAAAGGAATACGGTAACGACTCCATATATGTTATATGTCCTGATTTAGCAAGAAACGCTACTTTCTTGGATCTTTATAAAGAAATTTTAATGACGATGGGAAGTGATCAAATAAAAGATTTATTACAGAAATTTCTTCTGAAAGTAGGGGACGCTAAATTTAAGGAGTTCTTTGGAAATCCAGATACAGCGAATGTTTGTTTGAAACTTGTAGTAGCTACCAAGGGTAGTGAGGACCTTATACGTGCTTGGCGATGGCTTTGTGGAGAGCAAGTTTCATCGAGCGAAGCAATAGGTCTTGGTGCTACATCAGCGATAACTCCTAGGGACTCAGCGCGCTTTCTTATAAAACTTGGCGAAATCTACAATGAAATAATGAAAAAGCGACTGGTACTACTCATAGATGAATGTGAAAAACTAATAGATGTTACAGATCCTTATGCTCAAGGTACATTTATAACCGCGTTTAGAGAGATCTCAGAAAAACTTCAGAGACATCTTGGTTTCATTTGTGCGTGTACCGCTGCGGATTATGAAGCAATTGTTACACCATTGTCCAGCGGGGCAGTTTCCGGTAGAATTGGGGAAGGAAATTACCTGCAAATTAGCCAACTGAAAGATGAGGAATTAGAGCCATTCATAAAAGATCTTTTGGGTTACGTTGTGGATCCAAAGGAAAAAGAGAAAAGAATAAGGAGGTTAGAAGAAAAAGGGTTAACTGTAAACGAAGAGTTCTATCCATTTACTGAGGAAGCAATCAAACTTATTGTAACACACGTTGCTGAGGACCCGAGACGGAAAACACCAAGGACAATATCCGACCTTCTTAATGATGCCGCAACAGAATCAAAAAAGATGGGCAAAGATCTTGTTGACAAAGAGGCAGTAGCTAATGCTATTAAGAAACAAGAGAGGGCCCCACGACCTGGAGAAATTCCTCGCAGAAGGCGAAGGTAGATAAAGCAAATGTCAGGCGCTGCTAGATTTCGCGTTATTCCACGCTTCTCTAAAAGAACTTTGTTAGTCGGAGCAGAAGATTCAAAGTGTAGCGTCTTTCTGGGCAAACTCGCTGAAGAATTATCAGAGACTGATGTATGGTTTGACGTTGAAAAAGAGCATGTAATTTCAATCGTTGGAAAGAGAGGTAGTGGCAAGTCATATACATTAGGATGTTTTGCCGAATCTCTAGCAACAAACTCTGAACAGATAGTGCGAGGCAAAATTAATCGTGCAAGTTTGCTTTTTGACACGATTAACATATTCTGGACTATGGAATATATTCCAAGCAATCAGCCTCAAAAAGACATAGCTAAACAAAAGCAACTATTAGAAGAATGGCAATTATCTCCCGCGGATGTGAATGTCGACGTTTGGATTCCTGCCGGATTTGAAATCCCTGGAACTGCCTTTAAAACATTTAAGTTAAGCATACCGGATCTTGAAGCATCTGACTGGTGCTACCTTTTAGGCTACGACATGTTTAGAGATCTTGGAGGTCAATTGATCCTGGAAGTTATAGACAAAGTGAAGAGTTCTGGTTGGACTTGGGTCGAACGCGACGCAGACGACAACATTGTACAAGAAAAGGAAGTGTTACCTAAGGAACAATATTCTATTGATGATCTTATCCAATGTATACAACATGACAAAGAGATAACATCCAAAACTGAGGGCTATGCAATCCAAACTAGACGTGCAGTAATCAATAACATGCGAGTTTTATCTAAATATCCACTTTTTGCTATTAAGGGCACGCCTCTAAAAGAGATGTTTACCTCAGGAAAACTAACAATTCTCCTCTTAGGAAGCGTCCCGAGCGATATAAGAGCCGCGATTGTAAGCGTTTTTGTTAAGAATTTGTTGAAGTTAAGATCCGAAACTTCTTACTATGAGAAGGCTCTTCTTGTTCAAGCAGGCAATGAGAAGAAACTAAAAGAATCTATTGAAAGAGGCATTCCTAGGGTCACTTTATTAATAGATGAAGCCCAAAACCTGCTACCATCTACGATGAAAACAATGTTTAATGAGATAATGGTTAAACTGGTTAGAGAAGGACGAAATTACGGTATTTCAGTCATAATGACGACGCAACAACCAACAGCAATCGATAGTCGCGTTATGGCTCAAGTGGATACGATAATTAGTCACAAACTAGTTTCGCTTGCGGATTTGCAATACGTTACACAAAATTTGAAAAGCAAAGACCCTTCTGAAATAACATACAAAGGCGAAATTTTATCTACAGAGGAACTTATAAGAGACTTGCCTGTGGGATACGCATTCGTCTCAAGCACAGATGTAGATAGATCATTTGTACTGCTTATACGTCCAAGAGTCACAGTACACGGTGGGTTTGAACTTTGAATTTATCCTTATTCTACACAGGAGTCCAGCAAAGACTCGGTTTTGTTAATGCAATTATCACCTTAACCTCGCCAGACTCATTTACATCACGAGAAACTCTTGCTAGAAAATTATTTGAATGCGTCAAAGACAAGCAAGAAATATGGCTTAAAAATTACCGATCAAGCACTGGAGCAATTTCCGCTAAAACAGCTGGTGATATAGTAGACTGGGCTACAAGCCCTCCATTAGAACTATTATTTCCATCGACATTTTCTTGGCGACCTGAAGCAAGACTGCTCGAACATCTAATAAGTGACGAAGAATATGATGCCTTTCAAGGGATTTCACCCTATAATCCATTAGAAATAACGTGGCCTGAAAGATTTTTCTTTCTTTACAAATTCTTAATAAACGATGGTGTTGCGTTTGTACATATAATGAATGGACTTAAATCTGCAAAGACATGGAGTAGAAAGGAAGCAGCGGTCCTACTGCAAGAAGCATATCAATTATATGGCCAAAAATGTAAACGCTTCGCACAGACATCCTCTGAATATGCCAAAGCTAATGAAATCCTAAAACTCGCTGAGCGCATGAAAAACGCGCGGGAAGGAGTGGTTGGAACTAAAGAGCTAAGAGTTACCCCTAGGTTGGAGGTGTTAGTAGATTTATCCATAATTGACAAACCAGAAAACAAAAAAGATTCATACACTTACTGCAGAAACGAATATTCAATTAGGTTTACCGAGAAATTTAAAGATATAGATGAAGATACGCAGAGCATTAGCTATGATTTTTTTGAAAGATGCGCCTATTTATATGAATTAAATGCTAAGCCAGCAAGTGATGAAGAAGTCTTTCACATGATAGTGAACAACTTTCAACATGTAACCGCAGCTTATGGACTTGCAGGTATAGATGAAGTTTGCCTATTAGTCGCAATTAAGGCCTTGGCTTCGGTTCCAGCTAAGATCGTGGAGATTAATAGAGCCAGAGAGGTATTGTTTGATTATCAAAAGAAATACCAGGATTATATTAAACTTCACGTGGACACAAGAGGGAGAATAAGATATTTTTCTTTAAGCAAAGATTTTCCAATCTTAACTGCATCAACTGAAAAGCTTTAGTTATTTTATTCAGAGAAGATGGGGCAGCTTGATTGGCATTTATGACCAAAGAATTGTTTTACATATTGCGCGTCAATTCTATCAATTGAATCTTTTTCTGCCTCACTAGTTAAATGATCAGCACAACGGTTTATACATCTTGGTAGCAAATCTATTCCTTTATTTTTCATTTGAGCTATAATCTCCAAAATTGCTTCTTCAGTATAAGGATAAAACTTGTCTTTACCTGGTTCTTTAAAATCCTTGTTGTTTATAAGATCTATAATAAATTCGGATGCCTCAACCTCGTTTAGAGGAGGAACCTCTAACAAAGATGGAGCACAGACAGTTCTGAGTTCATCGATGAGCCCGAGGTGTATTTTTTCAGGGTCAGTTGTGGCAAAACTGATAAGAACTAACAAGTTTCTTGGGCATTCATCGATAACTCTACGCAACCCACGTTGAATCGCTTCTTTATTAAGGAGCGCTTGGCAGTCGTCCAACATCCATATAACCGAAGTAACTTTACCTTGCGCTTCCTTAAGGGTCATTAGCCTAAGTATTCCTCCCATCATTGAGACCGCATCTTCATCACTTTTAATGTTTTTTGTAACACCTATATCTTTCATATTCCGCATGCCCAGTCTTGCACCTTGTAACCACATCCTCGACAAACCAAAATAGGGATGCCTAAAGCCCTCAGCAGGCGAGACGCTCCAAAGTTTGGCAAAATTATACACGACTTGCGCAAAATCATAGGATTTATGAGCTATATGTTCTAGAATCCAAAAGAAGGCATCTTCTTCTTCCTTATCACTCAATAAAGCTTTCCATATGGCTGAACATCTCTTCACGAATAAACCAAAATTTAAAGACTGAATAAATCCATCTCTGTAAAGCTCATAAAAGTTTCTTGCCTGCGTAGGGAATCTTGAATATACAAACACCATGTTTTCTTTGTTTCCAAGTGCATACTGAAAATGCTTAAGTGTATGGGTTTTACCTGCACCTAGGTATCCCCACAATAGTTGGATAAATGAAGAATTTTTTTGTTCAAAATTTTCGAATAATTCCTTTATCTGACTGAATAGTAGGCGCCTGTCAGCCCATATGTTAGCATGTTCCTCTGGAACTATTGCATATGGCCACTTCTTAAAATACATCTCTGATCCCTTTAGTGAAATATTATTATTTAGAAGTTTCCTTATAAAAAATCTGGTTGTACACTTGAATGAAAAAACGGTACAACAAGAAGTCATAGGATACATTGTGTGCAAAGATAGTTATTTATGGACAAAAAGGGGAATTTTGAAAGTTCAAGAATTGGAGGAGACAGACCATATCCTAGGGCTGGATATTGAAAAGCGTGAACCTTCATTTCAACAATTAGCCTCCCGCCCACTGAAGTTAACAGAGGATAAGTCTATTAGAATTATAACAGATGTCAATGAGATTATAGTTCCAGAAAGAACAAAACTTTATTTAATTGACGGCAAAAAGATTGCTTCAAAAATCGTTGAAGGAGACCAATTAGATATTTTCTATAGACCCAAAACATTTGACATGCTCAGAGAATTATATTGCTCTAATACATTACAACAGATATGCATAGACTCCAAGAAAATTAATGTTACAGAAAATTTTGCTTATTTGCTTGGCACGCAGGCCGTCGTACAAAAATGGGTTATGCATAAAATTGTAATGTTTTTGGAAAGTGATGTCAATTATAGAAAAATATGCAGCAACCTAAAACAGACGTTCCAAGAAATAGGGCTTCGCTATGATTTTGACTACAAAATTTTTTACAGACCAGATCGCAAAAAAATCATTGTAATCGATGAGTCTAGCGACGGATTTATAACAAGAATGATTTCACAATTGTTTGAACCAGAAGACACACATGACTTTTCACGGACACATCCACAAAAAATGCCTCTGTGCATACGTACATCTCCAACAAATGTTATTAAACAATTTATCGAAGGTGTGCTGGATTCTAGGGCTAAAATAAGCAGAGGTGGGCTGATCAAATTCTACACATTTGTACGTGACGATGACATTCGCAGGTTTATTCTCATGATCTTAGCCTTATTTGATATTCAGCCAAGATACTCTTTCCTTAATAAGCCAGATTGGGGGCTGGCAACACTGAATACTTACCTTGCTTTGCCTAAGGAACAAATTTTTGATCTTAAATCTTTAGCGCTCGCTTCCGCGGAAACGTTGAAATATCGAACAAGAAATGATGTGGCGCTATACTCGGTAGTGAAAAACGTAGCTAAAATGCGACGACCACAGTATGTAATTTCTTCTCCAAAAGAACACTGGGACATCATAGTTGACTTAGTACCCATCCATTCACAAAAGATTTCGATACAACGAAAACAAATTAAAACAGGAGCAGCCATCATAAATTAGGTTAAAAGAAATGTTTTATGATAAAGATACTGCAAAATCAAAAATATATTCAATGATTTTAAACTTTGTTAGGTCGAATGATAAAAGTAAATTGGCAATTTTGAAAGTCCTTCTTGATAAAGGTGAAATGTCTCGCGATCAGCTTATATCATTCATTGCAAAATCCTACTACCCAGATTTACCCTATGCTTGGATCGGAAAAAGTCTAGATTCACTAATAGAGGCTGGCTTAATAATTCAGAATGGAAATCTTAAGTGTACTCTTACCTTTTCCTCAGTTATAGGCAAACTGTTCTTCGAAGAAGAGGAGGACATAAACCGGATTCTACTTCAGAAATGGGGTGGAGGAGATCTACATTACGTCGAACCTTTATGGCAGTATATTATCAGAAAGATTTTCATTCTTGGTAACAATGTGGAACTAGAATTAGTCATGAAAGAATTGCAGAAGGATGCAGAAGATCGAATAGGACCTTTTCAGGATTACGCATCGATATCAGAGGCAAAATATACGGTCATTCCACGCGAGCTAAATTATATGCAAGAATTTGGACTGATTAGCCGAAAAGGAAAATTGCTAAGTTTACCGGACTTCGCAATAGACTTCGTTTTTCAACAATACACTGTAATGTTAAGGGAAATTAATGATGCGATAGCTAAACTTAGAAGCGAAAAAGAAGATATAAGTAGGACGTTTTTAAACTTTAAAGAAATTTACGATTTTCAAAAACTAAAAAATATGGTAATCCGTATGGTCTCCACTCACGCAATACGCGGCAAAGAAGAGTTAACTAACCATTTATTGAATTCATTTGAACAATTTCAGCGTGGAAACTGTTATGACACAATTAGCAGCTGCGGCCGTGCTGCTGAAATATTAGTCGCCGGGATATTCGTATGTTTAAAAGGAGAGGAAAATGCAAAAAGGACACCACAAATGGGTAATCAGCTTTCAAAACTTTGGAAAACTGAAGTACCAGGTCAAATAACAACACCGCTGGAGTTTGTTCTTTCTCTACTGTCTTCAGTCAAATGGCTTCGCGATAAAAAAGGCGCTCATCCGAGCGACCTTACGGGATTCGAACCCCCAACCATTGATGAAGCAAGACATGCTCTCGCCTCTATTTTCTTAGCAACCTATTACGCCATCAAATTGAACCTTCTGCCTCGCTAGTTTGTTTAAAATCAAAAACTTCACATCGAGCAAGAATCTCCTTTATCGCGTTCTTTCGTATTAAAAGCCACAGATCACTCTTTAGCTAAGGCAGCGGCCAGAGTTGGAATGTAAAGGAATAGATCGTATTTTTGTGATACATCAATAAAATATTCTAATGCATCCCAAAACTGAGACCAGACTCCATCTTGTACTCTGATTTTTGTACCGAAGCATATATCCTCCACTTCTTGTCGCTCGCCCTCTCCTATAGAACTCCTTAATTTTCTGACTTCTTCCGTTAAATTAATATTCTGTTGTGGTGATATGTAGCTTTTAGTTTTAGTAATTATGCCCAGTTCTTTAAAGGATGCGGAGATTTTCTCGATCCAGTCCACAGGATCGCCTAAAATCTGAATTTTATCAACTACATCGAAATTGACAGTGTCCCCTTTATCTTGCGAATACAACGGTATAGCATTAGGAAGTCCCTCATGCTCGTAAAATTTACGATGAGATATTATATTGATGCAAGAAATTAGGTCACGTATCCTTTTCTCTCTTACATCGACTCCTAATTGTCTTCGTTTTTCCTGGACACTGTCAGGGTAAGAAAGTAAATATATTTCTAAAGGCATTTTTATCCCACGGCGCTGAAGATGGATCCAATAAATATAGATTTTATGCAGTTAATTAATTTATTTGAGGGTGAAACTTTAAGAAGTTGTGGAGAGCTAAATGTTTTCGTGAAGAATGGAACTCAGGTTGATCCTATCAAGGTTTTGAAGTTGAATAATATTTCCAGTTCATCTTTGGGGAGATATGAGATATCACTATGTCTAGATGATCATCTTTTAACCATTTTAAAAGAAAAGGAAAGTATAATGATTGATGGATATAAAGGTGAACAAAAGGAGTATCTAAAGAACTATTTCAAAGCTGAATTTGTCGATAAACGAAAAAAGTTCTTGGAACACCTCGATAATCTTTTTAGACAAGGCTTAAGAGATGTTCTAATTTGTTCTGGTTTATATCGACCTCAGGAAGCTGATTATTTTGTCTTTGAACCCTCTTCGACGCGTCTTGCCCTTATACCCGATTCGGGCGTTATCCAGAGGGCAATTTTATCTAAGCACATATTGAACAGGATTGTTGTCTTAGGTGCAGAAAGGTTTTTCGTAGCTTTGCCTCGATTATGTCTGTGGGAATTAGAGAACATGGCTTCAGATTCGAAAGACGCCCTCAGAAAACGTAAAGGATATAGAGGTTTGCAAGAGATAAACGCGCTTAGAAAATATTCTAGTCATATTTTTGACATACCAACGCCCGCTTCCTATATCCTACCTTCCAAAGAGGGTAGCAGGCTTTCCTCAGATGCTCTAATAAGACTGCAAATAAGAGAATACGCGCGAGCGTTTTCTCCACTGGCAGACGCATGGTTTATCACTTGCGACAAAACGAGTTTTGCTATTGCCCAGCTTGAAGGAATCAAATCCTACTGCCTTTCTATAGGCGACTTATTCACAATTCCAAGCCGCATTAAAGTACCTAGTTGGGACTTATTATTTGGAAAAGTGTATACTCCAATGTCAACACTTGTGTACGAATTAGCGATTCAGTACGGAAGCGTAAGAATTAACAGTAAGGAGAATTTGGAGATATGGATTTATGGTGATTTCCCGAATAAAAAAGCAGATGATTGGATCCGTGGACTTGTGCAAGTGGATTTACGGAGAGGCAATATAGAGAGCTTGAAAGAAGACCTTCATACGCCTTCTGACAACATTAAAAAAGTACGTGAAAATGCCTTCTTTTGGTGAACAAATGGAACCGATAAATCTAAAACCTTTCCTAAAAATGGTTCTACTTTTAAGCAAGAGCCCTATTCATGAAAGCGTGTTGAATAGGCTAGGGTTTACCATAACAAGGGCCAAAAAGATATTGGACATGTTAATCCAAATTGAGTTGGTAAGCAGAAGTGGAAACACCTTCGAGTTGTCCAGCAGAGGTCAACAAGTGCTCCAATGGATTAGGCAAAGGCAATGGCTCAGTATTGATCATTATTTAACGAAACATCATCCCGCCTACAGAAGGCTTAAAGATATAATCATTAAATGGTACGAATTTGGCAACGAAAAAGGTATTCCTATAAACGATGTTACCAATTTTGAAAAGCGCCTTCTAGAAGAGGGATATGTCAAAGAGACATTCGTCAAAAATAAGGTAATCCTCGCTTTTCTTGTCGATTGGGGGGAACGTTTAGGAGGCATAATGGAAAACAAATTGTCAGAGCCATCGCGACTTTATTTGTTGGCCGAACAAAAGAGCCCTGAAAGGGCGCATGTGCTTCTAAAGAATATGTATCAAGCATTAGCTGGAAAGGGTTTAGGTGAAAAGTATTATCTGCCTATAGCATCCTTCAGGGAATATTCATGTGAACTCCTCAGAATTCCTAGGAATTTATTCGATACTATACTTATCAATTTATATGAAGAGAAGCCTGAATGCGTTCGTTTATTTAGTGCACCTGAAACAACAATCTCTTTAGAGGGTGCACGCAAAATTAGACAAATTGAATATCAAGAGAATGACGTAATTGAGGTTAATCGATCTCCGTTGTATGGGTTAAAACTAAATAATAGCACATTTTACTATGTACATTTAGAAGTGGATAAGCTTTGAGCGCTGACTTTACTATAACTGTAAGACGAAAGGCCGAAGAGTATGCTATTTACAAACTTAGAAGTAATCCTTTCCCTGCTTCACCTGTCCCAGAGGAATCTCCGCGAATTTTTGCTGATCAAGAAAATGCAAAAAGGCAAATATTGGAATCTATCTCAAATTCTGTTTACAGCGAAGACAGAAGACCAAGCCATTTGCTTATTGTTGGAGGCTACGGTAACGGAAAAAGTCATGCTTTAAAAGTAATCCGAACTAGTATTCTTGATCAACTGTACCCTGAAAATATTGCAGTGGCCGGATATACCTCTGCTAGGGGTTGGTCTCTTCTGACGATATATCAGGGTTTTATGCACGATCTTGGAATGGAATTTTTTGAAGAATTAAAATTAAAAATCCTACAATTAACATCACAGACTCAAAAAGAAAATTATTCTGCCATCCGCGCATTAATGACTAGTTTGTTCTTGAATGAAATGCAAGCCGATGATAAAATCGCCGCCCAAAAGTCGTTGCAAAAATTCCTCTTCAGTACAATAAGCGATTCAGATTTAGTGTCCGCCTTAATGAATATGTTTTACTCTGAGGAAGGGCTCAGAATCGGGTATGAATGGATTTGTGGAAAATGGATAGACCTTTTCACATTGCGAAAATGCGGTATTACTAGTCGATTAGATAGTGATGAAAAAGCACTTGCTGTTATCGTAAATTTCAGAAAATTGCTTGAAAGCATTGGCTTCCGAATGTTATTTATATGTATCGATGAGGTCGAAAAAATAACTCTTTTCCCTGCAGAGCAAAGGGTTAACTTTTTAGATTCTATACGGCATATTATGGATTGGAACCCCACAGGATTAACATTGATACTAAGTTGCAGCCCTGAAGCATTGGAGCTTATAGCAAAATATGAGCCTCTAGAAAGAATCTCATTAAGAGTGTTCTTAGAAGAATTAAGTGAGGAAAACTTGAGTACATACGTAGAAGCTTACATCAATAGTTATAGAACCGAAAAATTTGAAGACCCCCTTTTTCCATTTAGCAAAGAAATCCTAGTAAAAATGTTTAGACTACTTGAGGAACGGAAGAGGGCAAATATCAGGAACTTCCTCAAAATTTGCCATTATTCTATCGAGGAAGGCCTCACCATGAAAAAAGAACGAATAGATGATGAAGTAGTTGATCGCTTAGGACAAAGAACAGATATTTACCTCGGGATATAAGTCAAAGAACGAGTAGCCGATTTCATTATCTTTTAGTATGTATTTCCTAATCAAGCACTCTCCTTTAGCAGTGTCTGCTCAAGAGAACGCACCTTACGCAAAACTTAACGCCCTGTTCCTTCGGCAGATCCTTGAAACTATCTAAACTCTTTATTAGGCAATCCCTCACAAAAATGGGAAAAGAAAGGACTTGTTAATATCAATAGAACTATTAGAATATATGCAAGCGACTTGATAATTAACTGCCGATAAAAAGCAATTACGCAGCCACAACCTCTCCCAGCAGTCTCAGCAATCATCAATGAGAAGGACTCGAACCCTTTTGGGTTTAAATCCCACCGGGCCCGCATTCCAATTATTTTCTTTTAGATTTTCTTTCAAGAATGTCTGCAAGTATTTTTTCTGCGTAGGGAATGTAGTCTTCTATTTCTGGAACTATAATGTGCATGGCTTCATGGAAAATTGTCAGAATAAATTCTTTTAAGCAATAGTCAAAGTTCTTTTCCCAATCACAGTAACCTACATATACGTAGATGGCGCCTTCTGGATGTTTGTCATCGATAGAATACATTCCTTCAATTGGAGGGGGACAATAATTCTTTGGCAAAACTTTCTGCTGTTCCTGTGAAAGTTTGGGAAAGCATTCAACTTCCACTTTCTGAACCTCAGAGTTAATTCTTTTAGTGTGAAAGATTTGTGGACCGGGCGGGATTTGAACCCGCGACCTCCTGATTGCGAATCAGGCGTTCATACCAGACTGAACTACCGGCCCCTTTAATGAATGATGTTTTTTGCTGAATTTAGAGTTTCTGATTGTTTATGGCGTAT